>JAKVCM010000122.1 GCA_022448605.1 Puniceicoccaceae bacterium
GCACCGCCAGAACTGGGAGAAGGCATTGAATTTGGACTGCGTTTCGACTTATTCGGCGGTAAGCTCGACGGTCAATTTGCTTACTACTCAATAACCAAGGAAAATGATAACGAGTTCGCCTATTCCACCGCATTACTCAATCAAATATACCCAGGATCGATTTACGGTGTTGAGTTTCCTGAAAATTACTTCGGTGCAAACAACGATGGGTATATGAATGCCGCGAATCTTGCAGGAAGACGCGGCGTTGGCGACAAGACTCGCTCCGAAGGTTTAGAATTGGACTTTACTTATAATCCGCTACCTGGGCTGAGCTTTCTAGGCTCCTACAATTTTACTCTAGCCAATGAAATTTTGGATTTGCATCCCTTAGTATCTAACCCGGAGAACTTTGAGCTTTTTGGCCGCCCCGATCACCGTGCGACTTTTACCGGTCGTTACAAATTTAGGGACGGCCCTCTCAAGGGGCTTGCGATAGGCGCATCTCAGCGCTATCGCTCTGCATCGAACCAGACCCGCTTCGACCTACATTATGACGGAGCTGGTAATCCTGTCGGAGAATCAGTTGCTGGCGGTCGAACCGACCGCGTCTATCTAAATTTTGGCGATGAGCATACTACCAGCGCATTTGCTACCTGGGAGAAAAAGCTCGGTCCCAGGCGCAGTGATCCTAGGCTTACTGTGGCTTTTCGGGTGAACAATTTGTTTGATAATACTGATTTTTCTGGTCGCGAAAATTACGGATTCTACCGTGAATCGCGCTCCTACCACCTTTCTGGAAAGATCCAATTCTAGACTGGTTCTCTTGCTTGCCCCGATAAAAAAGTAAACCCCTTACCCTCGTGCAGACAGAAAAAAATAGCGGGACGCTCTCTCGAACTGAAAAAATTGGCTACGGTCTTGGCGATACAGCGTCTAATTTATACTTTCAGTTCTTTAACATTTTCCTGTTTTATTATTATACGGATGTGTTCGGTTTAAGTGCTGGCGCGGTCGGCACCATGTATCTATTAGCTAACTTTTGGGATGCCGTGAACGATCCAATCATGGGGGCGATTGCCGACAGGGTAGAGACCAAGAAAGGTAAATACCGTCCATTCTTACTCTGGTTTGCGATTCCTTATGGCGCCTTTGGTTATGCGATATTTGCCAATCCAGATTTGGCGGACTTGGGAAAGCTAATTTATGCCTATCTAACCTTTATTGGTTTTAAGATGATTTATACGGCAATTAACGTCCCATACTCAGCAATGATGGGCGTCATCACTCCGATCGCCTTGGAACGAATGGCGCTTTCCACTTATCGTTTTGTTGGAGCATTCAGCGGTGGCTTTGTTGTTTCCTTGTTGGTGCGTCCGCTAGTCAAGATGTTTGGCGGAGACGATGAGGCGCTAGGCTTTCAATCGACTATGGCGCTGTTTGGGGTCGTTTCAGTCATAATGCTTTTGATTACTTACGCGGCGACTAAAGAACGCGTAAAGCCACAACCAAAGAAGCACGTTAAGCTAAGCGATGACATCCGTTTTTTGATGCGTAACAGGCCATGGGTGATCATGGTAATCGCAGCGGTATGCACCTTATCGAATGTCGCCGTACGTGGTGCAGTGGGCGTTCACTTTTTTAAGTATTATGTCGATGATGGCTTTCTTCCATTGTTCACCCTTGGTAACCCTGACTCGTGGTTCTTCCTAGAGTTTGACCGCTTTACAGTTTTCTTATCATCAGGAACGCTTGTCTTTATCGCAGGAGTGACTCTCACAGGTTTGGTCGGTCGAGTAATGGGTAAACGCAATGCCTTGATATTGTTTACCTTGCTGAATTCAGTGACAGTCATTGGCTTCTTCTTCATCCCAGCGCACGCTTACTGGACGATGTTTGCGGTCAATCTATTGGGTAGTTTATTAGCAGGTCCTACACCTGCACTGGTTTGGGCGCTATACACAGATGTGGCCGATTATGGGGAATGGAAGTTCGGACGACGGGCGACTGGATTGGTGATGTCTGCTGCGATGTTTGCACAAAAATTAGGGCTGACCGTTGGTGGCGCTGCCTCAGGTTGGATGCTAGCAGGCTTTGGTTACCAAGCGAATGAAGAGCAATCACCCGGCGCTTTGATGGGCATTTGTGTGATGTATAGTATTATCCCCGGTGCACTCGCATTGCTCAACGGTGTTGTCTTATTCTTTCTAGCCTTGGATGAGAAGACGATTAAGCAAATGCAAGCAGAACTGGCGGAGGCTAGGGCACTGGCAGAGGAATCTGAAGAAGCGGGTCCTTCAAGCCCCTAGGCGCAGAGTGGGTCTATAGATTCATCGCTAACTGCTGAGCGTATGGAGCTCGAGTATATCCGAGTGTACGGACGGCATTAGAGGTCAATTCAGATAAGTTGCCACTCTTTATCGTTTATTTACTGATCTTTATTACAGGACAGACCTAGTCTTGGAAACTAGTGAATTAGCAGTTGGCTACTTACTAACTCTAATTTATCTGTAGTTTATACTAATGAAGACAAGGCCACGCCTCTCCAATTTCTGCCCAATAATCATTTCCTTGATTGCCACTTTGCTTTGCGGGTTCTACACCTCGGGTATAGCAGCGCAAATTCCAAATATTGTACTGATTTTCACGGATGACTTAGGCTACGGTGACCTGGGATGTTATGGCCATCCAACCATCGACACTCCCTATCTGGATCAAATGGCTGCCGAAGGGCAGCGATGGACTGATTTCTATGCGCCTGCCCCTGTCTGTACTGCCAGCCGCGCGGGTTTACTCACTGGCCGCTATCCAGTCAAGACTGGCACCGCATCGGCCGTTTTTTTTGAGTGGTCGGCCGAAGGCTTAGATCCTATGGAGGTCACCATTGCAGAAACTTTGAAGGAGGCGGGTTATGTGACTGCTTGCGTAGGTAAATGGCATCTCGGGCACCAGTCGCAGTATCTACCTACTAATCAGGGCTTTGATAGTTATTTCGGCATTCCGTATTCGAACGATATGCGGATTGATCCGAGGATGCCGTTCGCTGGAGACGTTTTGCTTCGCGAGGGAATGACACTGGAGCACGTGCAGGCTCGGGGTAACAAGATCAATGACTGGGTGCCGTTGATGGAAGGCGATCAAGTGATTGAATATCCATGCGATCAAACAACTCTGACTCGTCGTAGTACTAATCGTTGCCTTGAGTTTATCCAGAACAACAAAGATCGGCCATTTTTCCTCTACTATGCTTCTAGCTTTCCGCACATACCACTCCATGCGTCTGCTGAATTTCGCGACAAAAGTCGGCGCGGACTTTACGGCGATGTCGTCGAAGAATTAGATGCATCTGTGGGAGCTATTCTCAATGCCTTAAGGGAGTCAGGTTTAGCCGAAAATACCCTTGTGGTATTCACCTCCGATAACGGGCCATGGCTCGTAATGGATGAACGTGGCGGCAGCGCAGGAATGTTGCGTAGCGGAAAGGGTACTACTTGGGAGGGTGGTATGCGCGAGCCGACCCTGTTCTGGTGGCCTGGCACGATTGAGGCTGGCTCCGTTTGCCGAGATATTGGCTCCGCGCTTGATCTCTTCGCCACTTTTGCGGCGCTCGGGCAAGGGACTGCAGTAGGCGAAGATAGTCTGAATCTGATGCCCGCTCTAAAGGGCGGTAACAGTCCACGCAGTGAATTCTTTTTTTACCGAAGAGAGGAACTCTACGCGGTTCGTTCTGGGCCCTGGAAGCTCCACCTAATTACTGAAGGTGCATGGGGGGATGGTGAACCAAGAATTAAGTATGAGGATCCTCTGCTTTTTCACCTAGGCCATGATCCAAGCGAAAATTATAACATCGCAGATAAACACGCGGATGTAGTTGAAGAACTGAAGGCTCTTGCGAAAAAGCAAGACGAAGCAGTTAAACCAGGACGTAACCGCCATGTAAAAAAGCTTGAATATCAAGACCGCCCCGAATGGGCGAGATAGTCACGCTCTAGGCTGATAATTAATTAAGCTGTTTGTAGTAACTTGAGAACGGAAGCTGTTTGGATTTATTTTCTCTCAAAAACGCGCACGTAATCGACTATCATCTTTTGCGGATAACTAGTCATGTCGATGCCCTCAATACCTCCCCAACTGCCGCCAACGGCTATGTTAAGTATTAGGTAGTATAGGTCGTCTTCGGTGAAGGGCCAATCGTCGTCAGTGCGTTTTCCCTTCGGCACTACATGGTAGCAGATATTGTCAATAAAGAATCGGATCTCGATTGCGCTCCATTCAACTGCATAGGTGTGAAATTCAGCCCAGACATCTGGCAGGATCACGCTGTCCTTAACGTTGATGTGATTCATGAAATTTGAATGCTTGGTGTGGACGGCCGAGTGAACGTGATTTGGATCGTAACCGACGTGTTCCATAATGTCGATCTCACCACATAGAGGCCACGGATTCTTTTTCTGGTCACCGAGTAACCAGATTGCTGGCCATGAGCCTCGACCCTGCGTAAAGCGTGCACGTGCTTCCACCCTAGCATGAGCAAATTCTTTCTTACCTCGAGTGACTAGTCGTGCCGAAGTGAACTCCTTGTTGCCAAGTATCGAAACATCCGCATTAGAGCCTTCTAACTCCTCCACTACCTCTTTAGAGCGCTCTGCACTGACTACGTTCAGCCTAGCTTCAATTATGAGGGCTCCATTTTCTACACGAACATTCTCAGGCTGGTTGGTATAGTTTTGTAGCTCTTCGTTAAAGCCAAGGTAACCATAATCATAGTCCCAAATCTCTGGATTCGGTTTGCCTGTGTAGTCGAACTCATCCGACCAAGAGAATACCCAGCGCTCAGGGTTGAGAGAAGCATTGGGCGTAGCACATGCCACGCTTGATTCAGAAAATAGGACCACTAGTAAAATGCTCCTCGTATTTTTAGATAATCTAAGAACGTTCATGTGAAAGATGAATCTATAATGGTATTTGTTAGTTTAATAATTATGCGCAATGAGCGCTCTGATGCGTTAATTTATCAAATCAAATATCTTGCTGCCGGCAGAAAGTTGGCGGTTCGTCTACTGAAAGAGTAATAGTTCAGGTATTGTAACCTTTACGCTGTGAATATTCCCCGTTCGCCGAATCACATCCAGGTAGGCATCTTCTGGTAACTGACTGCCCTCTGATACTTGTTGTTTGTCACCCTGATAGTCTATTTCTATACGAATGTTTTTAACATCAGTGCCTATGCTATAGATGAAAGGCGTCTGACAGTAAGTGAAAGCGAGTGAGCCACTTTTGAGTTCAAAGCTTTCATGTTTGCCGTCTACATTCGTTGTTTTAAATGTCCGCGGTTGTTGGGTGAATTCAGAAGCTTGTAGCAGGCGGGGATCAATGTTGAGTGCGCCCCCCCGAATACGAATACCTAACTCACCAAAGCGCGTTATTATTTCTTCCTTTACTTGCCCAGTCATTCCAGGTTGCTGGGCACCACTGTGTGCGGGTGTGTGTGAATAGGGGTCGGAGGGGAACGCACCATATGCCTTTGCTGACTTGTTAAATCCTAAGCCTTTTCGAATTTTGTAGTATCGTACGCCCAATGCGTTGAGTAGCTCATTGTCTGGCGATGTTTTCTCAGCTTCTTTGAGGAAACATTCTTGTACAGCAAGCAGCAGCTTGGAAACCTGGTGCCAATAAATACAACCAAGGCCCTCGAAGGAAAACATGCCACCACTGCGCCCAGTGAAGGCACGGTGATTAAATGTATTTTCATAGATATTCAGGATTAAGCTGAATTCTTTTTCTACTAAATCTGCGAGCCTTACTTCAGTGGAAAGTTCCTTAATAAGTAGTAACAGTGTATCCTTATTATTTAATTCAGATGCAAATCGTAATTTACCTTGGATGTCTTTGCTTACTAGTCTTGCATCACCCTCACTGATCATGTGTTGCAATAGCTTACTGGATTCAAGATCAGTCTTCCGAATTAGGCCCTTATCCATAAATAATGGCAACTTGCGATCTGGGTATAACAAGAAGCTGTTGCGATCCTCAACATAGAGCTGACTTTCAAACATTGTATCTACTAGCTCGACTGCATCAGCGCTGCTTAGGTGACCGGCGCTAAGCCCAGATACTTGTCCCTCGAGCATTTCATTGAGTTCGCCGACTGACATCGAGTTACGGTCTACTGAATAATCAAGAAGGTTATAGCTATTCATTAGTCCGTCTGCGCGCTTGGCGGCTAACAAGCTAGCTCGTAGCCAACGGTCAGCATTTTCTAGTAGTTGAAGCACAGTTTTTAATGCTAAGTTCCTTTGAGTTACGAAATTGCCAGCGTAGACATGCTCGCGATAGCACTGCCCCGAAAGACCTAGCTCACGCACCACCTGCGCACGTAGAATATCATTTGTAGTGCTGGCGTGCGAATCAGTATTCTTATTAGAAAAAATAGCTAGCAATGAATCGACAAAATCAGCGACTGGAGCGCTCATAGATATTTGTTTGTCGTGGTCGAGCTGACTCCACCAATCGCGACAAAACCCTACGTATCGCAATAAGTGACCAGCCGTCACCATCGACAAACCGTTCCCTACGAGCGCATTGTTAGCATCATTCCATTCAGGTCGTTCTGTGTTCATCCAAATACCACCTCCTGGCACGAAATTGCTCAATTTTACAAGCATCGGAATTAATATTTTTTCAGTTAGGTTGGCCTTATGGATTGATGCATCTGTAGATCTCAGCAATGCACTATCACTGCCTTTTTCTTTGGCTTGTAATCTTAGTTTAGCACTTAATTCGTAATCAAAAATGATAGTTGATTTTGGATTATCGAAAATAGCCTCCAGTGACTTTATTCGGTAGGGTACGTTAGCAAAAACGAATATTCTTTCGTCTAACCATTTGTTTAGGACTTCAGGCTCGTGGGCACGCAACGCTTCGATCAAGCGCAGCAAGTATACGATTTGATGATCGCCCCAATAGCCAATGCCAGAAAAAGGATCATCCGCATCGATTTCTTCCCAGTCGAATCCACTGTCGGATATACGATACGGGTTGTAGCCGTCCATAGTAGATGTGTTCAGGAATTTCGCTACGACGTGCTCTAGGAAGAGAGGGTAACTAAGGCATAAAGATTCCCAATTTTGAAAAATATCCCGCCAATTTCCTTGATAAGCCATGCACGGATTGCCATCTGAGTCATTAGTTTTAATGACAAACTTGTTCCATGGTCGACTAGGGTCACCATGCCGCCGGCTGAAGGTCAGAGGTAAGTATTCTAAGAATAGCCGGAGTAAATCTAGGTCATTAAGCGCTTCAATTTGGCTACGACATTCTTTGTAGTTCATCCAACCATTCAAGCTTGAGAGGGCAATTTTATGTAAATTATAGAGCCTACGATTAGCTTGCTTGAAGTGTGCTTGCAGGTGCTCGCCCTTAATATCATACCCGTTAATGAACACTCCTCCACGCATGGAGTTAAAGAGCACATTAGCGGTGTGGTGGATTTGCGACATTGAGTCGTTAACACATTGGAATGCATCCGCACTGGCTAACAATCTAACCAGTTCCGCCGCATTGCTATCGATCGCATCCTTTACGAGTTTCTGCCCGTCGTGTGTATCTAATTCTTCGATACGTTGAGCAATTCCTGCAGCATCTAAATCTGAATCGAGTACGATCACCCATTCTTTTTTTTGACCGGGCTCTAGGCTTACTTCACCGTGCAACCAGTAGGCACCACGCTGCCCGCAGTTTAGATCGCACGAATCAATTTCTTTAGCCTGAATCATCGCATCAGGTACTTTTGTAGCCAAGGTAACGGCGACTTCATCAAGGCCAGAAGACCAAGCACAGTTAGCGCGAAGATTTTCCATCGGTTCGGGGCGATCCGTAATTCCTGATGCCGTAGAATAGATTGCCATGCGAGAGTTGGCTTGTAACTCGCTTTGCTTGTATGCGTCTGTCAATACACTACTGTTTGCTTGCATACGTGAATCCAAGCCGGGGGGTAATATATTAGCGATACCGTCCAAAATATTCAGTTCAACTGTCTGATTACTGCAGTTTTCTAAGCAGGCTGTACGGGCCAAACCAAAACGTCCTGCCGGTTGCCAGCGATACTTAAAAGATAAACCGTCCCGAACTCGCCTTTCTTCAAAGCAGATCGAGTTGCCCAGTATTCCCTTGGATAAAGTCCGCTCAATGTCTGGCTCCTTAGCTGCATGCGGCGTGAATGGTTCCCACAGGTTATTGCCTTTGAGGCGAATTATTGTGCGTGGACCAGTCGTTCCATAATTGTCATGGATTTTGTCGACCGTTACATAAGGAAAAATTGATTTTTCCGCACTTTCACGGCCGGCAGTAAGTGAACCGCGACTGGAGATAAAAGCCCACAAGTTGTCCCGACTAATTAGCGACATAAAGAACGGAGGCATTTCATCGTAGTCCTTAATTGCAAGGAGTGGTTCCTCCTTATAATCTGTGCTTTCAGAAGTGGTTTTGTCTTTAATTTGCATCTTGGTTTTAATTTGCCTTGAATTGTGCAATTTAATGCACACTCATATATTTTATGTCTAAACAAAAATCTGTATTTTTCTTATCCAACTCCGCTTTTTACCTACTCGCTTTGTTGCTATCGTCGATTGCTTTGCAAGGCAATGAAACAGTTACAAATAAGCGACCTAATATTGTTTTTATTCTTACAGATGACCAGCGCTACGACGAAATTGCAGCCATCGGAAATTTCCCATGGCTCAAAACTCCAAACCTAGATCGTCTAGTTAATAATGGAGTTACTTTCGAGAATGCTTTTACCACCACGTCCCTTTGTGGCCCTTCTCGTGCCTCTTTTTTGACGGGTGTCTACGCCACTACTCACGGGGTCATTGTAAATGAGTATGTTGACTACGATAAAACTTTGCCTACATTCCCAGTATTATTGCAAGAGGCTGGCTATAACACTGGTTTCATGGGAAAGTGGCACCAAGCCATGCACAACCGCCCGCGCCCTGGCTTTGATTATTGGGCATGTTTTTGGGGGCAAGGAAAGTATTTTGGCGACAAATTTCTTATGCACGATGGAGCAACTCGTGAAGTCCCCAAAGGGAAATATCTAACGGATGAGTTGAACGATATGGCTGTAGAATTTATCAAGCAAGAGCGTGGTGACCAGCCATTTATGCTCTACCTTAGCCATAAGGCCGTGCATCAACCATTTAAACCAGCGCCTCGACATAGTAATCTATACCGTAATATCAAAATTCCGTCGCAGGATGACTTAGATGACAATTTGGAGGCAAAGCCCCTCTACGTTTCTGAGTCAGCATTAAAAAAGAGGCGAATTACCGGAGGCAAAGCTCGTTTGCATCCATCCATACCAAATAAAATGCGCACGGTCACAGCAGTTGACGATGGGGTAGGGATGATTATCGAAGCTCTTGAAGAAAATGGACAATTGGACAACACCATAATTATATTCGCAGGTGACAATGGATACTTCATGAGTGAGCACGGAGGCTTGCATGATAAACGCAAGGCATATGATCCATCCATACGTATCCCATTAATTATGTGGAACCCTAGCCTAAAGGATCCTCAGAAGGTCAATCAATTAGTTCTGAACATAGACCTTGCTCCTAGTTTACTTGATATTGTGGGTGCCCCTATTCCCGATCACATGCAAGGTGAAAGTTGGATGCCGCTTCTGCAGTCGGATGCTGAAGGACGTGAAGGCTTCCTGTATGAATATTATAAAGAATCAGACTATCGCCCCCGCGGTGGCTTCCCAGGAACTCCGACGCTCCACGCATATCGCTCGGATGATTGGAAATTAGTCCGTTATCCAGACGGTGATTACAAGAGCGAGCTCTACCACATCTCGGTCGATCCGAAGGAACTCTACAATCATGCCCAAAATCCCGAATATGCGGGAAAGCTAGTTGAGTTAAATGCAAAACTAGACGCATATCTAACTAGTATTGATTATATTGCACCTGAGAAGATTCCAGGCGGAGGTATTACTCATCAGCAACTCTATGGCAACTAGTGCAGTTGATCACTGAGCGAATATTTTTACTTTTGGTGGATTAACAAATAAACTAGAAAATGGGGATAGTCGTACGTTACAGATCTGTAGCGTGCGGCTTAATTCTTTAATAGTTTCGTATTTGAAGTAATTATCTAATCTGGAATCACATATCCCCGATATAGATATCTAGCTGAAGGTATTTTTAGCTATTCAACTACTAGGCATTAGGGATACTTTAACTGTATAATGATCCACAGATTTTGTCATAACTGGTCAAAGATTACTGTTAATACTGTTTCACGGCCAAGAAATATTGTATCAATAACATATCACTAGATCAGCTCTGGTATGAAAGTATCATTATTAACGATACGCATTATTTGCCATTTAATTGATTGCACAAATTTTCAAAGTTTTTGTTAGAATTAGAAACAATGTTACATTAATTTAAATAATGTGACTCAAAATAAATAAATAATAATTATTTCGACGTTAGACCTGTTTTATAGCATGCACAGCTTAATATGGAAGTGAATCAACAACTAATCGCAGACAAGCTTGGTATCTCTAGGACCACTGTTTCTCGGTGCTTCACAAACCATCCAGGGATCAATCCAGACACCCGAGCTGCGGTATTCTCTCTGGCATCAAAGTTAGGCTACAATTATTTAGAACCAAGGAATAACGGCAAACAAGGTAGCAGCTCTAAGCAGCGGACTATAGCAGTGCTGATTTGTAGTGCCGTTGAGGCATACAAGCGGAGCGAGTATGAGAGCCCCGGCTTTCAGCTACTACGCGGAATCTCTGAATATGGCCTATTGAACAAACTGCAGCTTGATATACACATTATTGATCCCAAGGAAGACAGTCTATATAAGGGTAATTACAAGAAGCTTCTTAAGGATAAGAAGCCAGCATGGGATGGTGTCCTTCTTATTTATCCATTTCCAGCTAAGATTATTGAGGGGCTTATGCGCAAATTCCCTTGTGTATCTTTGGTCGAACAATTTGGTGCCCAAGATTTGGACTGTATTGATGTAGATCATCACCGAGGTGTATCCCATTTAATGCAAAGGCTGATCGATGAGGGGCATCGCCGAATTGGGTTTTTCTCAAGGCGTTACTCAGTTGAGCCCCTCTGGGTCTATCGCCGTTTCAGTGCCTTTGTTGAAAAATTAACCCGTGCGGGGCTTCAATATCGTCCAGAGGATGTTTTAAACCTTTATGAAGATGATACTTATACATTAGAGCAAAGCTACCAAAAGGCAATTAAGCAGACTAAGGATGGAGTAACTGCATGGATATGCCCAGCTGATCACATTGCCTATGACTTTATATCTGTATTTGATCAATATGGTTTGATTGCCGGCAAAGATTATTCCATCACTGGTTTTGATGGTATTCCAAATTCAGCTAGCCAATTCGATTTAACCACGATTCAGATACCCTATCGTGAGATTGGTTTTCAAGCTGCCAGACGGCTAAATGATTTGTTCGATAGTCGTTTTAGTGCGACTCAACATGTCTATCTGAATGGAAAGATTTTAGCAGGTAACAGCGATGCTCAAATTGCAAGCGTAGTGTAGTAAGTCTTTACACTAGGAAAGTAAGGATTGTGCTAGAGATTGCAACGATTAGATAAGACTCGGCGCTTTGAATTTTACCAAGCTAGTGTTTTAGATAAGTAAGAAAGCCTTCATAGATGAAGGCTTTTCGGAAAATATTTTTTGAAATTAACCAACCAATGAAGGCTCAGTTTATTTACCTACTAATATTAGTAATCTTATTACCTAGCTACGCAAGTGCAACTCAAACAGTGAAGCGTAACGTCGTGTTTATCTTAAGTGATGATCACCGTTTCGATTTCATGGGTTTCACGGGGAAGTTGCCCTGGCTGAAGACTCCCCACATGGATAATATGGCGGAGCGGGGAGTTTACTTCGACCAGGCCTACGTGACCACCTCGCTCTGTTCCCCGAGTCGCGCCTCAATTTTAACGGGCCTTTACGCCCATACGCACACCATTGTTGACAATCAGGCTCCTAATCCTGGTAACCTGACTTATTTCCCAGAATACCTACAGGAAGCGGGCTATCAAACTGCTTTTTTTGGGAAATGGCACATGGGTGACGACTCAGACGATCCACAGCCTGGCTTCCATCATTGGGAATCTTTTAAAGGGCAAGGCGTCTACACTGGGGTGACGCTCAACATCAATGGCGAGCATACAAGTTATGAAGATACCGTCTATACATCCGATCTACTGACGGAGCATGCCGTCGAATGGATGGAGCAACTAGAATCGGATCAGCCCTTTTTCGTTTATTTATCACACAAAGCGGTACATTCAAGATTTAAGCAGGCAGCGCGTCATGCGGGGATGTATGCGGGAGTCGACTACGAATTACCGGCGACCTATTCGCAGACCCAAGGTGACAGCTATAAAGATTTACTCTGGCCGGAGTGGGTTAAGGAGCAACGGCACAGCTGGCACGGGGTGGATTACATGTATCATGCTAAGGAAGCAGTGGGTGACCTAGTCATCGATTATTGCGAAACCCTCATGGGCGTCGATGAAAGTATCGGCACGGTGATGGCGTATCTTGAAGCGCGCGGTATTGCGGATGAAACCGTCGTGATCTATATGGGCGACAATGGTTTCAGCTGGGGTGAGCACGGCTTGATCGACAAGCGGCACTTCTATGAGGAATCCGCGAAGGTGCCGCTCTTAGTGACTTGTCCTGATCTATTTGAAGGTGGAGAAACTTTACACAGCCTTGTGCAAAACATTGATATTGCACCCACAATTATGGCTATGGCAGGACTTGAAAAAAAACCTGAGATGCAAGGGGATTCTTTTCTACCATTACTAGTAGGAAAAGAAGTACCCTGGCGTGATAAAGTCTTTTACGAATATTATTGGGAGTATGATTTTCCAATGACCCCATCCGTTTTTGGCGTTCGCACAGATCGTTACAAATACATCCGCTATCATGGGCTTTGGGAACGCAACGAACTCTACGATCTGAAGAACGACCCGCACGAAATGTATAATCTAATCGAGCATCCTGAGCACCAAGACCTTATTCGCGAACTCGCCGGTGAGATTTATGACTGGCTAGAAAGCTCTGGTGGTATGCAAATACCACTCAAACGGACGATCAAGCACCGTTGGGGAGATTATCGCCACTCTGGACAGTATTAAGAATGGCACTGCACGCTTCTTTCAGCTAGCGAGATTCTCTTGGTGTGATAGGCGGGGGGTCTTTCGCCTGCAATTGTTGAAGCGCAAGGTTCATATGGTGGACGATTTCTGGCTATTGCTACCAGCGGTCCTGACTTTCGGCAGGGTCTTTCTTCAGGTCGAAGATTTGTTTCTCCTCATTTCGGGTATCGAGAGAGAAAGAGTGTCTTAGTTGCACCCGAACGACCATTCTTCCAGCTATTGCTTTCTTCCGGTTTTTCTGCGCCTACTGCATCAAGGTAAGTTTCGAGCTCAGCATTTAGTTTACCAGCCAGAGCGATGTTTGCCTCGTAAAGATCTTCACTCTCGCTGGGATCATCGGCGACGTTAAAGAGCAATTCACGCTTGGATGAGGTAAATTTCAGTAGCTTGTGGTCGCCTATGCGGACTGCTGAATGCGGTTCATTAAGGCCAACAATATTGTAATGTGGAAAGTGAAAGACTAAGCCCTCGGGTGGGCGCTGTATTTTGCTATCAGGATCTTTGAGAACGGGGCGAATGCTTCGGCCATCTAAGTTATTCGGGAGAGCATCGGTCGCACCTGCGATATCTGCGAGAGTAGGCATAAGGTCATAGCTAATGATAGGTTCATTACTTTGTGATCCAGCCTCAACTCCAGGGCCTATGACGGCAAATGGCACGCGTATGCCACCTTCTGTCAAATCCCATTTACCTCGAAGAAGAGGCGAATTTAGCCCCGCTGAGTAGGGTTCGCCTTTGTTGACTTGAATTGGCAAAGTAGGCATTCCTCCATTGTCTGAGGTGAAGATTAGGTAGGTGTTTTCAGCTAGGCCCATTGCGTCATAGGCTTCTAGAAGCAGACCAATCGACTCATCCAGATTGTGAACCATGGCTGCGTAGGCACGGTTTTGGTGAACTTCGCCAGCGGGCCAATTACCCACTTCTTCGAAAGCGTCTTCGTTGTAAACAAGATCCGAGTGCACCGCATAGTGGGAGATCTGAATGAAGAAAGGCCGCTCCTCTTTAACCGATTGTTGCATGAAGTCGATGGCCCGATTGGTCAGAGAGAACACTCTCTTGGGGTCGTCTTCGGCGTAACCCCCCCATTCGCGAGTATGGTTTTTCATTGTAAAGCCACCTTCTCGGTTGGTTGTTTTGCCATCATGCACATCGTATCCATAGCGTTTAGGATCTGCACTAATGTGCCACTTGCCAAGGTGAGCGCAAAAATACTCTGGGTCGGCGGCTTTCAAAACCTGTGGGATTCCAATTTGATTGTGATCGGCACCATTTCGCCCTAGGACTCTTGTAAAATTTAGTCGTGCGGGTGATTTCCCAAATTGTATACTGTAGCGGGTTGGTGAGCAAACTGGTGCCGCAGCGTAGCCATTGCTAAAGCGCATGCCGCGCTCAAGTAGGGCATCCATGTTAGGCGTTTTATGATAATCACTTCTGCTGCTAGGGCGCCTCAGATCCATCGCCGCTGAAAGACTTGTCCAGCCTTGATCATCGGTCAGGATGAGTATGAAATTAGGCGCTTCCTTGGCACAAAGACCGCCAAGTGAAAGAATACTAATGAGGCTTAGCTTTAAATAAAAAGTACTTACGATCCATCTAAGTTTTACGCCAGGGATAATTGATGAGGAAGCTGTAGAAATTTTTGTCATACGCGGGTGCAGTGAGTCATTTAAACTTAAGTCAGAATGAATGTTATTTGTTTTATCATGAATGGCATTAGAGGGAGCGCTCTACCTGACTAGCTATTATTCAACTCTCCTTGCAGAGCGCGACACCTTGTGTGCATTAAATTGCGATGCAAGGGCTTTTCGATTTACGCGAGTTGTGCGAACTAGCTCGCTTGAGCCATAGGTCTTTCCTCGCCTTATTGATTCAGATTTACGTAAGCCCGTGCATTCTGGAACATCTTCAACCATGGTCCGGCTTCGCCGGTGAACTGATCGTCTGGCTTGTAGCTCATTTGCACAGATCTGAAGCAGCGTTCTGGATGTGGCATCATGATGGTGGCGCGGCCGTCGCTTGTGGTAAAGCCAGTGGCGCCTACGGGGGAACCGTTTGGATTTGCTGGATACACTTCCGTTGGCCTGCCGTTGAAGTCAATGTAACGGGCGGTGATTTGATTGCTGCTGACGCACTGCTCAAGGTCGCCAGTAGTGTTATAGTCGGCGCGGCCTTCACCGTGGGCAACGGGGATGGGTAGAAGGGAGCCTGCCATGCCTTTAAAAAAGATCGAAGGGCTCTGCATAATTTCAACGTTGCTGTAGCGGGCTTCAAATTGCTCGGAGCGGTTGCGCTTGAACTCTGGCCAGCCCTCGGCGCCTGGGATGATATCTTTAAGTTGAGAGATCATTTGGCAGCCGTTACAGACGCCTAGGGTGAAGCTGTCATTGCGCTCGAAGAAGGTCTGAAACATTGCTGTGAGCTTCGGGTTGTAGAGGACGCTTTTGGCCCAGCCGGAACCAGCACCGAGGACGTCGCCGTAAGAGAAGCCGCCGCAAGCGACAAGGCCAGCGAAGTCTGCGAGGTCAACGGTGCCTTCAAGAAGGTCAGTCATATGGACATCAATACTCTGGAAACCAGCGCAGTCGAAGGCGAAGGCCATTTCGTTTTGGCCGTTTATTCCCTGTTCACGAAAGATGGCGACGAGCGGGCGCTTTGTGTCAGAACTTAAAAGTTGAGAGTTCATACTCAGAAGTTCATCCACTTCTGCGACGCTGAATGAGGGTTTAATTAGGATGCCTCTGTTCTCTCCAAGGAGGGCCTCATACGCTTCCCGCGCGCAGTCTGGATTGTCGCGCTTGGCTTGCATCTGGTAGGTTAGTTCGGACCATGCGAAGTTCAGCTTGGCGACACTTTCGTTGAATAGTTGTTTGTTATTCAGTTGGATATTTAAAATAGGTTCTGCAGTAGTGCTGCCGATTAGGTGTGTGATGTCAGAGACGCCGTGTCTGGCGAGCACTCCCATGACGGTAGCTAGTTTTGTTTTGTCGATTTCGATGATGCTTCCCAATTCCTCTGAAAAGAGGACGGCGAGTGGATCGTTACCTAACTTATCAAGGACGGCGTTAATGCCCTTGCGGCCGGCGATTGCCATTTCACAAAGGGTTACGGCTAGGCCACCGTCACTACGGTCGTGGTAGGAAAGGACGAGGTCGTCTGCGAGGAGCTCTTGAATAGCGCTGAAGAAAGCTACGAATTTTTCTGGGTCGTCAAGGTCGGGAGTGGCCTTGCCCAACTGATTATAAACCTGCGCGAGGGTGGAGCCGCCGAGGCGGTTCTTACCCGCTCCCAGGTCGAGGAGGATGAGGGCGCTATCGCTTGACTTCAGGTCTGGTGTGGCAGTCTTGCGCACGTCATCGACGCTAGAGAAACCTGTCACTATGAGGCTGAGCGGTGAGACTTGCTTGTGGTCTCTGCCTGCGCTATCTTTCCAACAGGTGCGCATGGACATGGAGTCTTTACCGACGGGAATACAGATACCCAAAGCTGGACAGAGTTCCATGCCGACTGCCTTGACGGTGTCGTAAAGGTTGGCGTCTTCTCCGGCTTCGCCAGCGGCAACCATCCAGTTGGCAGAGAGCTTAATATTGCCGATTTTTCCGACGTGTGAGGATGCGATATTAGTCAAACATTCGCCAATCGAAATGCGGCCAGATGCAGCAGCGTTGAGGATCGCAATCGGTGTGCGCTCACCCATCGCCATGGCTTCACCGGTGGTGCTATCCATACTGGTGGCGGTCACGGCGACATCAGCCACGGGTGTTTGCCATGGCCCTACCATTTGATCACGGGCGACCATTCCGGTGATACTGCGGTCGGCGATGGTGATAAGGAAACTTTTATTGGCAACTGCAGGGAAGCGTAGTACACGGTCGATGGCATCGTGTAGTTGAATCTCGAGTACGTCGAGCTCGGCGTGATCTTCAATCAGACGAGTAACGTCTTTAAGCATCTTCGGGGTCTTGCCAAGAAGGACGCTCATTTTCATGTCGATGGGTTTATTTTTAAAGTGCAAATCCTCGAGCACGAGTTGCCCGTCGTCGGTCGCTTCGCCTACAATGGCGACGGGGCAGCGCTCGCGAGTGCAGAGCGCGGTGAAGGCTTCAATACGGTCCGGCATGACGGCCATGACGTAGCGCTCTTGGGATTCGTTGCACCAAATCTCCATGGGCGACATAGAAGAATCTTCGTTGTGGATATTGCGAAGGTGGAAGCGCCCGCCTGTGGCTTCGACGAGCTCAGGGAGACCGTTGGAGAGCCCGCCTGCGCCAATATCGTGAATAGAGAGTATGGGGTTATCCGCGCCGAGTGCGATACAACCATCGATCACTTGTTGACAGCGACGCTCCATTTCTGGGTTGCCGCGCTGGACGGAGTCAAAATCCAGGGCCTCGGACTGAGAGCCCGCTCCAATGGAGGAAGCTGCGCCGCCGCCTAGACCTATCTTCATTGCCGGTCCGCCGAGTTGTAGAATAAGTGCTGACGGTGGGATGCGCTTCTTGTCCACGTGTTCGCGCTTCATGTTGCCCATGCCGCCTGCGACCATGACCGGCTTGTGATAGCCGCGGTGTTGGCCGTTGTGCTCTAGCTGAAGGGTGCGGAACATGCCACAAAGTTGCGGGCGCCCGAACTCATTGCCAAAGGCTGCGCCACCGATTGGGCCTTCGAGCATGATTTCGAGTGGTGAGGCCATGCGGGTCGGGTGCTCGGCGATATGTTTTTCCCATGGCTGAGTGTAGCCAGGTATTTCGAGATTGGAAACCATGAAGGCGGAGACGCCAGCCTTTGGGCGACCACCAATGCCGGTGGCACCTTCGTCACGGATTTCACCACCGACGCCCGTTGCGGCGCCGGGGAAGGGTGAGATTGCGGTAGGGTGATTGTGGGTCTCTACTTTACAAAGAATGTCTAGCTGGCTCGGTGTCTTGCGATAAGTTTTGCTTGAGCCCATTTGGTCGACTTCCCACCAGTATGCAGTTGAACCTGGGATCACGCCGCAGTTGTCAGCATAGGCGGAGAGCGTGCCTCCCGGATTTAACTTATGGGTGTTGCGGATCATACCGAAGAGAGAAAGATCGCTCTTCTCGCCGTCGACGATCCAGTCGGCATTGAAAATTTTGTGACGGCAGTGCTCGGAGTTGACCTGCGAGAACATGACAAGCTCGGCATCGGTCGGGTCGCGTTTCATTTTCTGGTAGGCGGCTACTAAGTAATCGATTTCTGGTTCCGACATCGCGAGGCCCCAGTCAATGTTGGCCTTGGCAAAAGCTTCGGGACCTTTAGCCATCAGTGGCACAGTACGCAGTGGGGCGGGTTCGAAGTGGCTAAAAAAGTCGGAAACGTCGTCATAGACTGCTTCGGTCATACGGTCGTGCAGGGCGAGGAGCCCCAAACCAAGGTCTTTTATGCCGACGACGAGACCGTCGGCGGTGCTTAGACGGAAGTGGATACCGCGTTCGACGCGTGCAACAACCTCAAGGGCACAGTTATGAAAGATGTCTGTTGCCTTGGTAGACCAGGGCGAGATTGTGCCCTTTCGCGGGGTGACATAGAAACCGCCCTCATCGGCATGGTTAAAATGTTCCTGTGCCCCGAGGAGGAAAAAAGCGCGCTCGTTGGTGGTATCGTCGAGTGAATTGGCCGCCTCGATGAAGTAGCATTCGACGGCGTCGATCTCTGCGATCTCGTGCGCGTCGATGGCTTCATTGAGCGCTTTTTTAAGCGCGGCGAGACGGAAATCGGAGAATGCAGGACGGCCTTTAAGAATGATCGGATGCATAGCTGGAAAAGTCGTAAAAACAGCTAAATTGGCGTGCGGTCCTAGCCGTAACAATGCTGAAAACTTATAAAATGCAGGTTGGCATTGAATTTAGCCTACTTGTTCAACTCGACGAGCTTCGCCATAATAGCCTTTTGCGCATGTAACCGGTTCTCGGCCTCGTCGAAAATGATGCTTTGGGGGCTGTCTAGCACTTCCTTGCTTACTTCCTCGCCGGCGTGGGCGGGTAGACAATGGAGGAAGTAGGCGTCCGATTTTGCCAATGCCAGTAAATCACCATCTACCTTGTAGGGAGTCATCGCTGCCTTACGCTTCGTAGCCTCAGCCTCGTCACCCATCGAGACCCATACGTCTGTACAAAGGACGTCCGCGCCTTCGGTCGCTGACTTGGCATCGGTAGTGAAAACATATTTTTTTGCTAATCCATCTGCTTCTAATACAGTATCGATTTCATGATTTGGTGCAAAACCTTCGGGACCTGCGAGCATGATCTCCATACCGAACATGGCAGCAGCGTGAATCCATGAGTTGGCCATATTGCTGGCGCAATCCCCGAAAAAAGCGACTTTCTTACCCTTGAGTGCCTTGATGTCCATCGCCTCGGGCGAATAACGCTCTAGTAGCGTGAATATATCTGTGTAAAGCTGGCAGGGGTGGTTGAGATCAGTCAGTCCATTGACAATGGGCATGGTAGCATGCTTGGCAAATTCTTCTACAATCTCGTGTCCGTAAGTCCGAATGACGAGGCCATGCAGATACTGGGACATTACCTTGGCGGTGTCTGCAATCGTTTCGCCTCGTTCGATTTGTGTGTTTTGCGAGTCAAGCACGATGGGAAAGCCACCAAGTTCGTTGACGCCAACTTCAAAGGAGATCCGTGTACGGGTGCTACTCTTATAAAAGAGTAAACCCCAGGATTGTTTTTTAAGGTTCTGCGGGCAATTGAGCCGATCGTCCTTGAATTGCTTGGCGAGTAGGAAAACATGCTGAGCTTGTTCGGGTGTGAAATCGGTTTCTTTTAAAAAATGGTGCATCGTGTTGAACTAGGATGTAAAGTGAGAAGCGCGATGAAGATGAAACGCTTAAGGTTTACCCCAAAGGGGCGGGTAAAGCGGGTGCCCTCTAGTGCGCTGAAAGAATAATGAAAATTATGAAATTTGTTCAGAAAAAACCTCGTCCAGAATAGCGACGGATTTGCTGAGTTGTTGGGTTGTGGCGATGAGCGCAGGAAGAAGCCGGATTACATTGCAAGCGGCGGGAACAGTAAGGAGGCCTTTTTCTTGGGCGGCAGCAGTGATCTTAAGATTGTGACCTTCGGGTTTGAGCGCGAGCCCCACCATGTAGCCAGCACCCCGTATGCCAGCAATTAGTTCGGGATATTTTTCAGCTAACTTTTCTAGTTCGGCGTGCCACTGGGGACTATTGGTCGCAACATGCTCGATCAAATTTTCCTCTTCGATGATGTCGAGAGTCGCATTGGCCGCAGCACTGGCGAGTGGACTTCCACCGAATGTAGTACCGTGTGAGCCAGGCTGAAAAAGTTCTGCATAAGGCTCTGAGACCCAGATGGCACCGATGGGAAAACCCCCTCCGAGTCCTTTGGCCATACCGATGGCATCAGGTTTGATTCCGCTCTCTTCAAAGGCGAAAAAGTGCCCGCTCCGTCCTATGCCACATTGCACCTCGTCGAGCATGAGTAGCGCGTTCCGCTCAGAACAAAGTGCCCTTAGCTCCTTTAGAAAGCTAGCATCGGCAGGGAAAAGTCCGCCCTCACCCTGTATCGATTCAATGAAGACTGCCGCAACCGAGTCGTCGACCAACTTGTCAAAGGTTTCGATTTTATTGAGTTCGCCAAACTTGAAGCCTTCCAGCATTGGCCGGAAGCCGCCTTGAATCTTCTCTTGTGGAGTGGCCGCCATCCCGCCGAAGGTCCGACCGTGGAATGCGTTTTGGGCAGCGACCACGGTGAAGCGTTTGTCTTCTTCGCCACAGATGTTTTTACCGTGGAGCCGTGCGAGTTTAATCAGAGCATCATTGGATTCTGCGCCGCTGTTGCAAAAGAGTAAACGACCTGCTCCTGCTTGAGCGACGAGCCGATTGGAAAGCTGTTGCTGCTGCGGGATAGCATAGAGATTACTGCAATGAGTGAGCGTCGCGGCTTGTGCTTGCAGGGCGGCGACCCATTTTGGGTGTGAGTGCCCTACAGAGGTGACCGCGATCCCACTGCCAAAATCAAGGTATTGCTTGCCTGAATCGTCATAGAGATACACGCCTTCGCCCCGCGCAGCGACGAACGCGGGCGGACCGTAGTTTTTGACTAATGTGGGATGATGGTTCATTGGAATGGATTAGCGGGAAACTGAGGATCAAGCATTCACGATCTCGGAACCGACGCCTTGGTCGGTAAAGATTTCTAGTAGGAGACTGTGGGCTTGCTCCCCGTCGATGAAGTGGACGCGGTGAACACCGTTTTTAAGTGCGCTAACCGCGCTGTCAGTTTTTGGGATCATACCTTTGCTGATGGTGCCGTCTTTGACGAGTCTTTCGACTTCTTCGGCTTTGAGAGACGAAATGAGCGACTCGGGGTCATTCACGTCACGCATTAGGCCAGGCACATCGCAGAGGTAAACGAGGCGACGAGCCCGTAGCGCGGAAGCCACGCGCCCCGCAGCGGCGTCGGCGTTCGTGTTGTAGATCTGGCCGTCATCGTCGCATGCCATAGGCGAGATGATAGGAATGTAGCCGTCGTTGAGAGCTTTCTTGATAATTTTAGTTTTCACGGTATGCGTCTCGCCTACGAAGCCGAGGTCTAAGAACTTACCGTCTACAATAACCTCTTTCTTGTCGCATACGAGGATGCTATTGCCAGGTAAGGCAATCGGCCGGGCGTGCATGGCTTGCAGGAGTTCACATATTTCTAAGTTGATAATTTTGTTGAGTGTGTGATCGACCACTTTAACCGACTCAGCATCAGTGATCCGCAGACCCTGCTCGAACTGTGTCTCTACATCCGACTCGGCGAGTGCCCGCGTGATGGCTTTGCCACCGCCATGTACAACGACGACTTTGATCCCCGCGGCATGGAGGAATGCGATGTCAGTCGCGACTCGAGTCCGCGCTTCTGGGTTGGCATCATCCATAAACGCGCCGCCGTATTTGACCACGAAAATCGCATCCCGAAACCGCTGGATATAGGGGAGTGCTTCCAGGAGCACGGCTGCCTTAGTAGTGACGTCGAGATTTATGATATTAGACATTACTCTGACTTATTAAAGTTTACATAGGCTTCACTTAGATCTGAGGTGAGCAGTCGGAAGGTGCCGCAGCCTTGATTCAAGTTCAGGGTGATCCTGAAGCGTTTTTTGGCAACAACTGCTTTCCACTCGGATAGTTTACTGTCCTGAGGCGTGCCGCCGATGAGGGCGGGCACTTCGTCATAGTGGATATCGAAGCACGCTTCTTTTAGGCCGACTAGGGCATAGCCTGCTGCGTCGGCGAGCCGTCCCCAGTTGGGGTCACAACCATACCAAGAAGTCTTGACTAGCAGTGAGTTACCCACGCAACGTGCCACCTTTTCGGCGTCATCCTCAGTCTGGCAGCCTTCGACGATAAGTTCGACTAGCTTGGTGATCTTTTCACCATCGCCGACGATCTTTTCGGCAAGATTATCGCAGACCATAAAGACGGCTTCCCGGAATGCTTGGAGTAATTCGGGCGAATCGTCGGGAACTAAGCCAGATTTTCCATTGGCAAGCAGAAGCACGGTATCATTCGTACTCATGTCACCGTCAATGGAGATCCGG
>JAKVCM010000123.1 GCA_022448605.1 Puniceicoccaceae bacterium
TGTATTAAAAATGGCTCATGCACCTCTTCTAAAGTATGCGCTTCTTCGCCAACGGCAATGGCTACAGTGCCCAGGCCGACTGGCCCACCTTTATAATTTTCAGCAATAACTCGCATGATTTGTTTGTCCATTTCGTCCAGTCCGCGCTGGTCGATTTCTAAGAGTTCGAGGGCCGCCGCCGCAATATCTTGAGAAATCGTACCATTACCGCGCTGCTGCGCATAGTCGCGGCAAAAATATACAAGATTGTTGGCGATCCGCGGAGTGCCGCGCGCGCGCCTTGCGATCTCCGCAGCACCTGCTGTTTCAAAGTTGACCTCGAGCAAACTACAGGTGCGTTCAACGATGCCTTGCAAGGTTGCTCGGTCATAGTAATGAAGTCGCGACTGCAGTGTAAACCGGCTTCGCAGCGGCGCTGTGAGTAAACCCATCCGAGTGGTTGCTCCTAGTAAGGTGAAGCGCGGTAGATTTAATCGTACGCTTCGCGCATTGGGCCCCTGATCGATCATTATATCGATCCGGAAGTCTTCCATCGCTGAGTATAAATACTCTTCGACGGTCTTGGTAATTCTGTGGATTTCATCAATAAATAGAATATCGCCTTCTTCTAGATTGGTCAACAATCCCGCAAGATCCGCAGGTTTATCAATGACAGGTCCAGAGGTAACAGTAACTTTACTTTGCATTTCTTGCCCTAGAATTAGAGACAGGGTAGTTTTACCTAATCCTGGCGGGCCGCTGAGCAAGATATGATGGAGCGGCTCGCTGCGCTCTCTGGCAGCTCCTACCATTACCTGTAAGCGTTCGATAGTTTTTTCTTGTCCTGAAAAATCATCAAACGAAAGGGGCCGCAGGATGGAATCTTGTGGATTGCCGGAGTCGTCCAGACATCGTTCAATGAATTCTGCTCCGGTAGGACTTTCTGGGCTATCTTCTGAAGAGCGTGTCATTGTAAGGTTAAAGACTAATAGTATGTAAGCGTATGAATCGAGGATTTATTCGGTAAGTAGCTCCTTAGGCATGGCCGTATCACTGAGTCGCTTAATATGTCCGCCGATGGCAGTAAGTTTCTGCTCGAATTGATCGTAGCCTCGGTCGAGGTGGTAAATTCGCTGAATCCAAGTATCTCCAGTAGCTGCAAGCGCCGCGAGTACTAAAGCCGCGGAAGCGCGCAAATCCGAGGCCATAACAGGTGCCCCTGAGAGTTGCGAGGCACCGGTAATAATTGCGCTAGGTCCTTCGATGGCAATTTCTGCACCCATACGCTGCAGTTCCGGTACGTGCATGAAGCGGTTTGGGTAGATGCGTTCCGTTATAATAGAAAGGCCTTCTGTTTGAGTCATCAGAGCACAGAGTTGTGCCTGCAGGTCCGTTGGGAATCCTGGATGAGGTAGCGTGATCAAGTCAACGGGCTTAAGATATCCAGTATATGGTTTAATGCGGATAAAGTCAGTGCCGAGCTCAATTGGCAGGCCGGCTTCTTCAAGTTTGTCTAAAAAAGCGCTAAGAAGTTTCGGGGCTATTCCAGTAACAGTTACATCTCCCCGAGTGATAGCAGCAGCAACAACAAAAGTACCTGCTTCAATTCGGTCAGCAATTACACTGTGAGTACAACCGTTTAATGAATCGACTCCAGTCACTGTTAGTTCTGGGCTGCCGATACCTTCAATTTGCGCGCCCATTTTTATAAGCATTTGGCACAGATCAACAATCTCAGGCTCACACGCCGCACATTCAATGCGTGTCTGCCCCGGAGCTAATGTGGAAGCCATTATTATATTAGCAGTGCCCGTCACGGTGGAACCACTGCGACCACCAAGAAAAATAGGAGCGCCCTTAATCTTCGATGCGTCTACGAGTACGTAACCTCGATCAATACTGACTTTACAATTAAGTTTGCTGAGCCCTTTAAGATGAAGGTCGATAGGGCGTGGTCCGATAACGCAGCCTCCAGGTATTGATATTTCTGCTTTGCGAAGTCTCGCCACTAGTGGCCCAAGT
>JAKVCM010000124.1 GCA_022448605.1 Puniceicoccaceae bacterium
ATCTTCCGAATTTACTATATCTTGGGCAGAGACTGGCGTCTCGAAGATTTTGCTTCCACCCGCATCACTTTTTTCGTAATGCTGACAAATTGTTATCATGTTAACATTAGGGTGGATGTGGATTTCAGAGACAGTTTTTGAACCTTTATTAACTCCAGTTTGATACTTCAATGGGTTTGGAGAACCTAACACCGAAGGACAGCGTGCCGGTCGACCTGCCGCAGTAGGCGCCCAGCTTGCTGGCTTCATGCGCCGTGCGAGTGCTAGATTAATACCTGGACCGGAGGGAGGTCTCCGCGGAGGCAACTGCCAGAGCGGAGCACCCCGGGAAGGATGAGAGCAGAGGCGGTGACAGATAGCGCTGAAAGCCTAGCTGGCGACGACTGTGCTCGCCAGGCCGGGGACGTAAATTGGCTCGAGGGCGTGGATCGGGTTGTTGGCGGTTGGCTCAGTTGGTTAGGTTTTTTTACAAGATTTAAGTTTTCTTAGACTGACCCCGTTTTGCCTTCCCCATTTTGCCTTCCCGACCCCATTTTGCCTTCCCTCACCATTGCGTTTCGGCCCGACACCTTTGGCAAAGATGACAGTGCGATACAGTGCCAATGCCTTGGATAAATCATCATGCAGGGTCATCGCACACAGAGCTGCTCGCAATTGCCCCTGTCCGGCCAGGGCCTCAGCATAGCCACAGAAACTATAATCCTTCGGATCATCCACCAGCTTCGCTCGCACCGGATTCAAGTCGATATAGGCAGCCACTGTCCGCAGCACCGCCGGATCATCTTCGACAACAGTGCTTTTGAACCGATCGCACCACACGGGACCATAACGCCCGCGGCTGCGATTAAACCAAATCGAAAAACGCTGCTTCAGCGTTTTCATAAATTCCGACACATCCCCCATCCGCGCCTGGAGCACCGCACGAATACGCTTTCCCTCGTCAGAATTCGTCTTCAACGCTTCCTCCAGCACCGCCAAATCCATCGGCTGATGATCCGTCGGCTTGGGATACAAAATGTCTATAAATATATTTTCGTCCCTTTTTTTCCCTATAACGAGGCCACCGTGCCGAGTGTGACGCAGCGCAGACAGCAGATAGCGTGATCAGATGCGAAGCAGCTGGCGCGATATGTGCCGTCAGTTAATATCCTCCGCAGTAATGATTTTTAACATATCTGGATCATCATTTCCGACTTCTATTAGCAACGAATCAGGGATCGAGATGCTAACGCGATTTTCTGAAAATATAATCAAATAATCAGTTTCTGAATAATGAACCGAAAGCTGTTCGACGTAATCAGTACCGTTAACCATCGAGCAACTATAGTAGGGGGAATACTCGGGAAGATAACCCTTCACTACAACTTGTTCCAAGGAGTCAGGTAACTTCCCTTCTCCCTTGGAGTAATTCAAAAGCCCGTAGTAAATTCCATCTATCTCTAATTTAGACCTATTGTAGTTCATCCACAATTGGGTCTCCCTCAGCTTATAAGCTACAGTATTATATGTTAGAGCTAGAAAAGCAGTACACAGGCAAAAAATAATGAAGTATCTTATGCTATTTCTCATCACTTTGTTTCTGGAACTATAATCTCCGCTCCATTCCTAGGCCAATATTTAGTCCCTCCTCCATGAGTTATTCCCATATATGGCGAGAGTAATCCGCGGACGGTTCCACCACGAATGCCAAAATCAAATCCTGTTTGATACCCAGCGCGATCAAGGCACCTCGCAGCAATCGTTGAACAATATGCCAAACTATGATTCCCCATACCGATTCCAGACAAGTTTACGCGACCAAAACCGCCAATTTGTTCTTTAGTTGGTGAGTTAAAGAACTCCAATACCTTATCCGTAGCCCATCCGTCGTCGAGCTTATGGTTTTGAAGCTTTATAACCACATGCCCCTGTGAAGCATCTTCAATATTATCAAAATATTTGTCAGGCCCCCGTATATCCTGAGCATAATCTACTCTCAACATTCGACCATCTTCGAGGTCCACGCCAAGACCAACGTGACCGTAACCAGGGTAGCCTTCGGGGTCATAGAATGCATAGACATTCATATCCTCCTTCTTTTGGGTCGAAGGATTACCTGGGCTAGCCGACTCACTTATTTGCGATGAGTTTTCGGCGGACGGAGAAGTTGCGCTTGGCGAATTTCGAGAGCCAGAGCCTCTACTAGGTGAGGAAGCAAATGTAGTCCCGTCCAACTTATATACCGTGGTGAGCCCGTCATGCTTGTAATTCCGTTCCGTCTTTGGTTTCTCCTTTTCATCCGTCTCCAAACCATGTGCATCGTAGCCTCCAAATGGATTATTCACGACGTATCCATATAGATTTGCCTCACGCCAGCCAATGTGGCCTCCAGAAGTGGCTATAGGAGAAGATGTAGGCGCATTCCCCATCTTTACGGAGCTGGTCCCCCAGGAGGCGGAGGTGGCCGAGTAGCCCTTGCCGGCGCCGCGGAAGGTTTGGACGAGGGTCGTATTCTTAAACTCGCCGAAGGAAACTTGCTCGCCTTTGTGGGAGAGGCTGGTGTTGGACAGCATGGCGTCCTGAGCCTCGGATGCGGCCTTGAGGCCGCCCATGCCCGGGTGCGCCATAGAGGTCCAGCGGATGGCGCTTTGGCTGGCGGAGGCGAGCTTGGAGAGCATGGCGATGCGGCCTTGTTCGTAGAGGGGGTCTTGCGCAGTCCAGCGGCCGATGTCGGCATGGTAATGCCGGAAGCCGAAGTTGGACAGGCCGGTCTCGGGGTCGAACGGTTTGCTGGCGAAGCGAAAGGTGTTGGCCTGAGCATAGGGACCGATGGCACGGACGCGTTCGCCGAAAGGGCCGTAGGCATACATAGCCGCAGGTTCGTTGGTCTCGGCGTTGATGAGCGAGGTCACATTGCCAGAGGCGTCGGAGGTGACGATGTAATTGCCGCTGTGTTGTGCGGTGAAGTCCTCGATTTCGTAGAGGCCGGATATGCCGCCAGCAACGCCGATGGAGCCGGAGAGGTCAGGTCCCCAGGTCATCGCTTTTTTGAGGCTGCCGTTGACCGTCTCGGCGAGGATGAGGGAGCCGGAAAAGAGGTGGCGGCGTGTTTCTTGAGTGACCCAGCCAGCACCGCTGTTGGCTTTGGTCTCGACCTTTTTCTCAAAGCGTCGGCCCATGTAGTCGTATTTGAAAGACAGGCGTTTGTGCGGGTAGGTCATCCCGCTTGTATGGGTCATCTGTTTGATGCGGTTCTCGCCGTCATAGGCGTAGGTCCACATCGAGTCTCCAGTCAAATTGCCGTTTTGATCGTGACTGAAGATTTCGTTCGTTGCCGGGACTTCGCGCGACTGTGAGACCGAGACGCTGTTTCCGCCGCCGGTCAGAGTCATGTTGGCTGTGAGGCGTTTAGCAGAGCTCGCGTTGGAGGTATAGTCCCAGGCAAAGTAGGACCCGGCGGTGACATCAGGGTTTTGGTTATTGATCTTAACTGTGCCTCCTTTTGCCGTTCCAGCGAACCAATGTTCAGTGCTATTGGCGCGTGAGGTGTACTGGTTGAGCTCGTTGCTGTCGTAGGTCTGATCGTCGCCCGAGGTGTTGCCTTTACTTGTGGATATACGTGAGCCGACTGCGTCGTATTGGTAGCCGAAGGTGTGGTCGGGAAGTTTAGTGTTAGCACCTTCGGGCTCCCAGTTGCCCTGTGCCCAGGTAAGTTCGTTGCGGTTGTTATAGCCGTAGGAAACCTTTACGGGGCCATCGTAGGCATACCATGAGGCGAAGCCATCGCGCGTCTCTGCGGTGCGCCGGTTGCGTATATCGTGCTCGTAGGTGTAGCCTTCGACGAGGGCAAGCGGGACCTGTCCGCGGACGAGGGTGGTCTCGACGCGTTCGGGGATGTTGCGATTGGAATAGTAATCTACGTCTTTGTAGTAGTGGAGTCCGTTGGCGGAAGCGCGGTCGACGACATTGATGAGGTCGCTATTGGAAAGGTATCCAAAGGTGTAGTTGCCGTTGGGTGATGTGAGGGTGTCGAGGCGTCCAGTAACGGAATCGTAGCCGTAGTCGTTGCTATGTTTCCAGGTACTGCCGTTGCCGACACGGATCCCGCTCAGTCGGCCATCGCCGTAGTAGGTGAAATCGAGACGGTTGTGGTTAGCGCCGTAGAGACTGTTCGGAAACGTCACATAATCGGGCTGGTAGTCGGATCCGGTGCGGTAGGTATGGGTGCTGGTACCGGAAGCGTCTTTGACCGTCTTGATGCCGCCGAAGCGGTGATAGGTATACTCGAGATCTGTCATCGAGCCATCTGCATAGTCTACCTTCTTGAGACGTGCCGAACGGTCGCTGCCTGAGTCGAAATACTCGTAAGTAGTCTCTCGGTTACTTTGAGGGAAGGTGCGTTTGGTAAGCTGGCCGCTTTTATTATATTCGTATTTGCGCTCTTTGCCGGCGGCGTCTTTGACCTTCTCCAGTGTGCCATCTTCGGGGTGGTAATAAAAGGTCGTGGTGTCGCCAGCGGAGGCATCGATTTCGGAGGGCCAATTGTAGTGCGTGAAGTTTGTCGATGTGTCTCGATAGGTCGTTTGGGTCGATAAAAGCCCTCGGGAATCGTATTCGCGATAGACCGGATAGGGGACATGGCCCCAGACTTTAGTGAGTTGCCCACGGTTGTTATATGCGTAGCGGGATGCTACCCAGTTACTCGCTGTAGTATAGGTGAAGCGCTTGGTTATGCGCATATTTTCATCGTAGGTATACGTTTCGCGAGCGTCTGGGTGATGGGGGAAACGTGTCTCCTCGAGTTTGAGGGAGTTGGAGGCATAACGGAGGGTAGTGTCTCCGGTCCGGTCGCTGGATTTCTTAAGGCGGCCGAGATTGTCGTAATATTTTAGCACCTGCACTCCAGAAAAAGAGGTACTTTCAATGGGACGCCCGTATTGGCTATAGGAGTAGGCTTTTTGAGTTTGGAGGTCGTTGGTATATTCTTCGGTGACAAGTCCATTGGCTCGGTCTATGGAGACCTTAACGGTCTGCTTGTTGCCGTTTACATCCTCGGTCTCGGTGTAGGCAGCGCGCGATGTGGAGAGTCCGGTGAGCTGCTCGCGGGTGGTGGAGTAAATGAGGAGTGTGGAATTATTGTCCTTCGGGTAGATGCCTTTTTTGGATTCGATATACCAGTCGTTGCCGATTTTTTTATAGTTGGTGGCCTGGTAGGATACTTCGTCCATGGAGTCGGTTTTGGACGCTCCATCACCATCGACATCACGTGTGATTTTCAAGAGCTCAGCGTATTGGTTGTAGCTGTAAAGGGTGTCGGGTTGGCCCTCGCGCTCTTCAATTATAACGCGGCCCTGAGTATCGTAAGTTTTCCACCAATGAGCTTCGCCTGTACCGGAGAAAGTGCCTGCGCCAAAGAAAGGGCGCCCCATGAAATCATGATCAGTAACACTCCACCAAACTGCGGAGGTTGCGGCGCTGTCTGTCGTGACGTGTGGATAGACTGATTCCCTCAAGACATAATCGTCAGTAGAGCCATCCCTTTCTTTATAGCGGTATTTGTGATACTTACCAGTCGTAGCAGTGCCTCGTGTTACTTTTGGACGACCGTCCATATAGCTCTCCTCTATGAGGGTTGTGCCATCGGGGAATGTTGTCGTAACTTTGTCTCCGCCGTCTTCGTATGTGGTAGTGATGGTGCGTCCATATGCATCTGTGTATGAAGTGCGGCGGCTGGCTTCGTCGTAAGCCTGCGAGAGGGTGATGCCTCCTGCTGAGGCTGGGTCGCCGTCTTTGATTGTCTTCACCTCGGTGACTCGGTTTTCCGCATCGTATTCGAATACACGTGTGGTCGGGAAAACCATGGTGTTGTCCTCGGCATCTTTGTATGGGGCAAAGTCTTCGATTTCTTTGTGGACGCGGCCAAAGGCGTCGTATTCGTAATCCATAGTGACCCCAGCCTCAGAGGTCTCGGATGTCTTGCGTCCGCCTTTGTAGGTGGCTGTGTATTCTAGGCCACTGAGTGTCGTGCGCTTGGTGAGGTTGCCCGCGCCGTCGTATTCCATCTTGGAGCGGTCGATCGTGGCGCCTTTGCCGTTTTCATAGAGATAGGTGGCTGTCTGGACGGTAAAGCCTCGGGCATCGCGAATCGTTTCTTCGATAGTCGATTTACTGGGATGCATGTATATGGCTGGAATCGTGGTGCTGTCCCACGCCGTTTTAAGCGAACTTCCCGAGACATTGTTTTCAAAACCGTTCAATGTGAGGACGCGGAAGTGGCTGCCACTGCCCTTGGTAAAAACGCCTGTCGATGCATTATAACTCCCTTTATGATACCAGGTGACCTCCTTCCGGCCATCAGGCGTAATCGAGTAGGCGGGCAATCCTCGTAGATCATGGCTGGGTGTGTCAGGACGGAAAAACGCTGAGTAGGATGTGACCGGTGTGCCGCCCTCTGAGGGATAATCTTTGGTCTTCGTTTCCCAGATGAGTTGGCCGCCGACGTTTATTGGAGCGTAGTCGTAATCAACCTTACCTACCAGTTTGCTGTCGTGATAAGTCAGGATGGTATTCGCGGCGTTACCACGGCCATTCCAGTTATTTGTATAGCTGTAAGTCTTTTTTAATAGGCCTGCTGAGCTGAACGTATTATCCCAACCGGAGCTGGCCCCTGCTCATCTAAAAATGGGTGGTAGGACTCTTTGAGTTCGCCAAAGTAAGGACTACTGAGACTTTTCTGATATTTATATCTTTCCCAGGAACCATTGAGATTGGTGCTGAGGATAGGGTTGCTGGTGGGAAGGGGGTTTATTTTACCATTTTCGAGCCTGTCGCGAGATTTTACATCGTCGTAAACGTCGTATTTAATTTCGCCGTCAATCGTGGTCCGTGTGACACCATAATAGTCATAGAGGTTGTCCGGGAGGTCAGTGACTTTGACAGAGGTTTGCGCGGTGGTTGTAGAAGATGCCGGGGCACCCCACACGGCTCCATCCCAGTCAAAGTAGCGAACGCGGTTGGCTGGGTAACTGCCCTTTTCTTTGATGATGACTATACCCTCGTTAGGATCTCCAGCACTGTTGTCCCTAAACTCATAAAAGTGATTCGTTTCGTCGATGTGATAGAGTTCATATACTTCCGGTCCCGCGGCGGCGATCGATCCAATCGCTTGCTTAAACACGTGCATACGCATTGTGTTTGAGGCGCCGCGTGTAGTCTCCGTGCGGTAGATATCGAATACATACTCATCTTCGCCGACGTAGTTCTTTCCGTCATTGTCGTAAATGCCAGGGTGAATATTAGGATCGTTTCCAGGAACACCGATTTTGTAATAGTCGGTTATGAACTCGTAGACAACTTCATTACTACCCAAGTCGAATACGAATTTAAGGCCCATTTTCTGGTAATTCTCACCGTTTGGGTTCCCCCAAGTACTACTCATATTTACTACGGATGCTGTAACTGTGCCCTGAGGAATTGAACGAGTGAACGTATTTGAAGATGTCGCATTCTGAATATTTTCATAGGGATAGAAACGAATTGGCGCATTTGCCTGCCCAAAGGATTCAAAATCTACAAAATTCTCCTCGTCACCCACACGATGGGAATGTGTTCCTACAGCAAGAAAACCGGCGCTTTTACCATTTGGCAAAATGCCCAAACTGATCTTTAAATACTGGCTCGTAGAAATGTCATTGTAGATCTTTCCCGCCGGTATTGGATTGGAAATTATCGGGCGCAGGAAGAAGTCGATTTGAGTGGTGCCGTTGCTTACCGCAACCGTGTGCTGATCACTGACCACTCCTGTGGACACTCTCTGAACTTCGACGTGTTTACTGGAAGTAAACTGAAAAGTCACCTCGGTAACGCCCGTCGATACGACGGTGAGTGAAAAATATTCTGCCCTCCACGCAGGTCCTAAGAGAGACGGCGCTTTGTCACTGCTGTAGGGAAAAGGCATTACACGCCTAAAGACGTCACCCGGATGAGCGTGTGGCGATATAATGACATCAAGCTCCTCATTGGCGCCCGCGCTTCCAGTATACGTAAAGTTGGGCGAGCCGTCATTTCCTCCAAAATAGATGTCGATGTCTTGATTGCTTCCAGATTTCCCCGTAACGAACGGCCGAATCGTTAATTGATAGGAATCGGGATGTTGGAGGTGTTCAGACGCCTGCGAATTGACGGCAATAAGGAAAATAGCAAATGAGCGTAGGAGCCTTTTCATGATCGGAAAATAGGGGGGAGATTACAACAAGCGCTGGATGATAATATAAACTTTAGTGTGCAATGAGCAGCAGGCCCGAATGGGTGAAGGTATTCCAACTTGTACTGCGCCATTGCGTAGAACTGTTCGAGAATTCGAGCTCCATCAGCTGGGCTTTTGCTTGGGAGAGGCTGCCGTAAAACCCACTCGCCTCCTGCTGATCTGAATAGCCATCCCAATCAGAGTCTACCATCGCTAAGAATTGTGAGCCCGTGTAAGCGCGGAATCCAGGCCGGAGCACTACACGTTGCCGTGCGGAGAATACAACTCTTGAGCCTGAATTGGCCCGAACATTGTAATTTTGGACACCGTCAGTTTTCTTTGTGCCCAACTGGCCATTAGATCCACCCGCCTCCACAGTGTCTGCGGTTCCTGAATTATTAGGTCCGTAGGTCGAATTGGCGATGGTGACCGTATCTGCGGCGTGCACGATACTCGAAACGCTGAGGGCGATAAGCGCTATAAATTTAATTTTGTGTGTCATAGGTCTTGAGTTTTGAAATTATCTAGAGTCGGCAGATCAATTTTCTAGGGCTTTGAGTCGTACAAAAATATCCATGAGGTCTGCGGCTTGTTCCTTGTTTCTGAGGCGTTCGGCTTCGAGCTGCTTTTCCTTTTCGATTAGGTGGAGGGTGAGCTCTTCGATTTTGGCCATTTGTAGGGTGACGAGTTCGGAGAGTTTGGCGCCGTTTTGCTCGATCTCGGTGGCGGAGGGGATACCGGGGAGGTGGCCGCGGGCGGTGATGTGGGCTTCGACTTCGGCGAGGGGGGCGAGGCGGTACTCGTCTTTGAAAACGTAGTCGGACCAGCCGGACTCGACGATGACTTCCTTGGCGCGGATGGTGCCGTTGACCGCTAGTTTCTCGGTCGGGTTGGTTGTGCCGATGCCGACCTCACCCGAATCTCCTTCGATAAATAACAGATTTTTTGAAGTATTGTTATCTGTGCGTTCCGAAGTGAATGAAAAGTCTCCATGTCGGTTGTTATCTTTCGTGTGAAAGGTTAGAACGTTACCGGAGTCAACGTAGGTTC
>JAKVCM010000125.1 GCA_022448605.1 Puniceicoccaceae bacterium
CCGTATTGAAAAGATTCGTAAAGGCGGCCGAGCTTCTTATCAGGGAGACGCTACATGTAGCGAAGAACTGAAAGAAACTTTCAAAACAATGTCTGACAGCGATTTGCTTACTGTTGGCCGTGCATTCGCACAATTCTTGAATTTGGGCAACATTGCTGAGCAAGAATACAATGCGGCAATGAATGTTGATGCGTCTATTGATGCACTATTTAAACACCTAGATAAAGCTGAATTAACAGCTGAAAAAGTGCAGGATGCGGTTGCAAAACTGAACATCGATCTTGTACTGACCGCGCACCCAACTGAGGTTACGCGCCGTACACTTATTCACAAACATAAAGAGTTGGCGAACTGCCTTCAGGCTATTCACCAAGAGTCGCTTAATGATGTTGAGCGTAAGAAAATTGAAACCCGTATTGCTGACCTTATTGCACAGGCTTGGCACACTGAAGAAATTCGTTCAGTACGTCCAACACCTGTTGATGAGGCACGCTGGGGCTTCTCTGTTATTGAAAACTCATTATGGGAAGCAGTGCCAGACTTTATGCGCGAGCTTGATGGTCGCCTAAACGAAGATTATGAAGTATCACTGCCACTAGATGCGTCTCCCGTTCAGTTTAGCTCTTGGATGGGCGGCGACAGAGACGGCAACCCATTTGTAACGTCAAAAGTGACTGAGCAAGTTCTATTGCTTGCCAGAAAACGTGCAGCCAAGCTTTTCGCCATTGATCTTGATCGCTTGCAAGTTGAGCTTTCAATGTACGACTGCAACGACGCGTTACGCGAGAAAGTGGGCGACGCCAACGAGCCATACCGCGCCCTACTACGTCCACTTGTCGACAAGTTCATCGCAACCCGCGATGGCATTAGCGACTACCTAGCAGGTAAAAACCCAGATACTTCAAATTGGGTTGAAAGTGATGACGAGCTAATTGAGCCACTCATGCTTTGCTACCAGTCACTGTTAGATTGCGGTATGCAAGTAGTTGCCAACGGCCTATTGCTAGACACTATTCGCCGAGCACGAGTATTCGGCATTCATCTTTTGCGCCTCGACGTACGTCAGGATTCTGAGCGTCATGCCGACGTCTTTAGCGAACTAACTCGCTATCTTGGTCTTGGTGACTACGCACAGTGGAGCGAAGCAGATAAACAAGCGTTCTTATTACGCGAGCTAGGCTCAAAGCGCCCGCTCTTCCCCGCTCATTGGGATGCGTCTGAAGAAGTAAAAGAAGTGCTGGATACCTGTAAGGTAATTGCAAAGCACAGCAAACACGGTTTTGGTATTTACATCATATCTATGGCAAGTGAGCCATCAGACGTCATGGCCGTACAGCTTCTACTTCAAGAAAGTGGTGTAGATTGGCCAATGCCAGTGGCGCCATTATTCGAAACGCTAGACGATTTGAACAACTCGCCTGACGTAATGCGCAAACTTCTGTCTATCGACTGGTATCGCGGTTACGTAAAAGGTCGTCAATTCGTTATGATTGGTTACTCAGACTCAGCTAAAGATGCAGGTGCACTTGCAGCTGGCTGGGCGCAATATCAATCACAAGAAGCCTTAGTTGCCATCGCGGACGAGTTTGATGTGAGCTTGACCCTATTCCACGGCCGTGGCGGTACGATTGGTCGCGGTGGCTTGCCAGCGCATGCTGCTATTTATTCTCAGCCTCCTGGCTCACTGGACGGCGGCTTCCGCGTAACAGAACAAGGCGAAACTATTCGTTATAAATTCGGTATGCCTAAGCTGGCTAAACGCAGCCTAGGTATTTACGCCAGCGCCATAATTGAAGCCATGTTATTCCCGCCTCCGGCGCCGAAAGAAGAATGGCGAGAGCTAATTACTGCAATGGCAGCCCAAGGTCGTGACAACTACCGTGCAACCGTGCGTCACGATAAAGAGTTTGTACCTTACTTCCGTGTAGCAACGCCAGAGCAAGAGTTAGGCAAATTGCCATTAGGTAGCCGCCCTGCGAAGCGTAAGCCACAAGGTGGTATTGAAAGCCTACGCGCTATTCCATGGATATTTGCTTGGGCACAAACCCGTTTGGTACTGCCAAGCTGGCTAGGCGTTATGCGTGCTATTGATAGCGTGAAGACCCCTGAGAATGAGAAAGTCGTTAACGAGATGTTCAGCGAATGGCCATTCTACCGTTCACGTCTTTCTATGCTAGACATGGTGTTCCATAAAGCTGAC
>JAKVCM010000126.1 GCA_022448605.1 Puniceicoccaceae bacterium
ACGGTCGTCACAATAAAGAAGATAAGTAGAATAAAGACCATATCGATCATCGGTGAGAGATTGATCTCTACATCATCACGGTCGTCTGAGGCTAGATTTCTTCGCATAATAGCTTGGGATTAATTTGGGAAATTATAAGAAAGTTTAGTCGAGCTTAAGTTTCGTTAAGCTCATCGCTTCTATTCGTGCAAGTGCCGCTTCAATTGCATGCTTACGGCGTCGTACAATAAGAATAAGAAATATACCAGGAAGAGCAATAAATAGCCCGGTTTGCGTGGTAATGAGCGCTTCTGAAATGCCTTCAGCGACTTTAGCTGCAGTCTCTGAACCACCACCGCTGGAAATGGCTGCAAAGGTGCCGAGCATACCAATGACCGTGCCGAGTAGGCCCATGAGCGGTGCCGCAGCAACCAGTGTATTGAGAAAAACCAGTCGCCGCTCGATATTGTGAATCATTGACTGACGAATTTCCTCAAAACGTCGGCGTACGTGCTTGGCTTGACTCACGTTTTCTTGGGTATAGCGGATGATAGCTCCGGCTCGACCAGTGGCACTTTTAGGATTATAAATCCATTTCATCCACTCACTTTCTTGGCCCATTTCGGAAGCTTGAGTTTTCAGTGTCAGAAGTAACTGTATACCGTTTGTATATATGAGCGCTGCTAACAATACTAGTGGTATCATAACCCAACCACCACTCATCCATATTCCCCAGCATTTGTACAATATTTCTAGCACGGAATCGATTTCTCTCTAATTTTTTTATGATATAAAAGTTAGAATTTTCTATCCAGCAGCGTTACTTTTAGAAGCCGCGACACCATTCATAAAGCCAACAGCAGTTTGCTCCAAATCACCAATTTTTTGCTTTGCCATACGAGCTAGTAGGCCATGTAAGATGAGTGAAGGAATCGCTACAATGAGACCAAGCTCAGTGGTGACGAGCGCTTCAGAAATACCAGAAGATAAACTTTTTGCATCACCAGTACCGAATATAGTTATCAAGTTAAAGGTTTTGATCATACCAGTAACGGTACCCAAAAGTCCTAATAGCGGAGCAGCCGCAGCAGTTAGCGCCATGAAAGATAGAAAGCGTTCAAGCTTAGGACGAACAGCTAAGATTTTTTCGTAGAGTATTTCTTCCAAAGTACCACGTTTTTCATCGGCATGTTCGATTCCAGTGAGAAGTAATTCTCCACCCATTCCTTCAATCCCTTGTGCTGCTTTTTGTGCGCCTACTGTGTTACCGCTTTCCATACTGCTAAGGACTGCTTGTACTTTTTCTGGGTCTGGTGTTTTGAAGGTGGTAATTTCTTTTATTTTAAAGATACCAAGTAGTAAGCATACGAAGCCTAGTGCTATAATTACTGTACCCACACTGCCACCTTTAGCGAGGTGTTCGCCTATGCTGTCATTACCTTCGACGATCTTCAGCGCCTTGCCTAGCGTTGCATCTGCTGGGATGTACCCTTCACCTGACTCAACTAACTGGCGAATACCATCGCTAAATGCTTCGCCGGGCAGCGCAATAGACGCCTCTGCTGCATTTAGCTTGGTGACCGCTAAGCCGGCGACCTCAGTTTGTGCAGATGCATAATAGACAGAGGGGCCAAAGGCCGCAAAGCGTCCTTGTTCTATATTGCCTTCGGGTGTGAGCGCCACGCCAGCGAAACTGTAGCCGCCTACTAGTTTACCCAGACGGTCAATCGCTACATCAATGACATCAATTTGTTTGTTGAAGCGATCTGCTTGGCTCATGTCTGAGTCTTCCAGTGCTAGCTTCGCTTCTTCTGCGGCTGCGGTGTAGAGCTGTCGCTCGCTGTAATCTATACGAGTCTCGAATGAGCGCACAAATTCGTCAAGCAGACCAGCGGCGTATTCGTTTTGTGCTTGGATCGCATCAACTTGGTCGCGCAAGCGATTGAGACCAAGATCACTATTATCACGTAAGCGTCGAAGACGATCGAGCTCCGATTGTTTCTCACGAACCTCACTCTCAAGTGTGGAGACACTGCGTAT
>JAKVCM010000127.1 GCA_022448605.1 Puniceicoccaceae bacterium
TGATAGTGGCATTATGGAGCATAAGGTTATGGATGCAATGGTCCACGGGCATACGCTCAAGCACCCAAAGGCCAAGCATGCTGCGCCGCTTTGGCCCTCCAGCGCCTGAGCATGTTCCGCAGGACTGGAAAAGCCTCTACATCCAGGTTAACGACATTTTTCAAATCATTGCCCGCAAGTGTGCGCTCAGCATGGATCATAACAAAAAGGCGTTGGGACAAGCCCTTCACCAACGCTGCGTGGGGAGGGAAATCTCGTGGTTCACGTCACATGTTTTAGTGCTCCAGACGAGCACTGCCTCACGTGTTGCATGTTGCGTGGTCACCCGTCACCCTACCCGTCAGACACCGGCTTTGCCAGCTCCTCTAGATCTCTCTTCGTCAGCGTACCTTCGATCAAAGTGGCATTGCAACGTGACGGTACGAGGGTCGCCGAATAGGCAGCGATTCGACGATTGTTCATATCCTGCCAAAACAGTACGAACTCTTCTTTAGTTCGCCAGACCTCAAAGTTGGTCCCGACGAGCAGTACAGTATCTTCCGATTTTTCTTCCATTGGGACAAGCCTTCGACCGATAGGAGACACATCTTCCGATTTTTTCCAGTCCACCTGTATCTTTCCAAGTTCATCAGCATGTATCCTGCCAGCACTCAGGCTCCAACCAACTTCCTCCGACCAATTTATACTCCCAGACAGGGGATGCGTGAAGCACACGCGGCCACGTACAGACCCCCCACTGCGCAAACCAGCCCAGACACGCGTTGCAAGGTCCTGCCCGACGTTATCACTCGACAAACGGACTGGCACCGCTCCCATGAACTTGCCAAGGTTTGCAATGCGCTGGTACATGCCTTCTCCCTTGAAACGTGCGTAGGCTGCATCCACCCCCGACCTGAATCACCCTATCCAACAGAAAGCCGACAGGTTCCCCCCGTATGTAAATGTTGGAAATATGTGAAAACAATTACCAGCCGGCCCCTCCATAAGTCAAATCATAGAGCAGCTCGCCACGATAGCATCGATTTATGTGGTGGTTGTTGCTGTAGTCTTTCAAATGTGTTTAAATGGTTTACGATTCTGTTCAAAAACACAATCATTTCTAAGGAACTCCAATGTTCGTTTGTTTAATGTTTCTGTATACCTTTGCCATATGCACTCCACTGAACTGCCATTCTGGAAGCCCGCATCCTGAAGCGTGACCCGATGGTCGAGAACCTTACCATTGGACACGAAGACAGGCTCGCGCTCAGAGGCTTGTAACGGATTTACGTTCGCTGCGAACCCGTGCAATGTTTGGTCGCCGCGGGCCTCTACCTCACATACAAATCCGCCAGTGGTGCTGTTCAGAACCTTGATTGACAACCTTCTATAGCCACTTTCGGGAGACTGCAACTCGACTTCATCTCCCTCGAAATAAGCAACACTAGAGGCGGACATCAAAACACAAACTTACCGAGTAAAGAGCTTGAGCCAACATACTCGAAACGGCAGTCAAGAGAGAGAGCTCAGACACTCGAAGCTAAATTAAGATGGGGCGGGAAGATTTATCCGACCTACGACCTTACCACTTCAGCATCCGAGGCGATCGCAGGCAGAAGAGGAGACGTTCGAGGGGTCGATATGGCTGTTGCAGCTAGCTGGCTTGGGTTGGCCCGCAATCGGACGAACAAGAGTCTGGAAGTTGGAGACAGCACAGCGGCCTTGCTTGACGTGTGCAAAGCTGTTTCGAATAATCATGTCACGAGTTATGAGCCTTTCGTCATATGGATCAGAGAGAACTCAAATCACCCTGTTTTCAATTAATGCATATACGCAGTACGCTCAAGCCCGTCATAGTGGCCCGAATTCGAATTTACTGCAAGGGCGAAAACTGCGCACTTCAACTATACTGAAGAATCGTGCTGGGACAAGCCCTCGAATTAATGATATGCGAAGATAGGGTTCAGCATGTCGATTCCCACGTCCGCTTTTCTTTGAAACGGCTTTGAACCGACCT
>JAKVCM010000128.1 GCA_022448605.1 Puniceicoccaceae bacterium
CTGCGACTTCCATTTGGGGCTTGAGCCCGAGCCTTTTGGCTATCTTGAGACGACCGATGAAATGGTCGCATTCATGGACTCATTGCGCTCATTAACTTCCCAACCAGACCTGATTAATCGACGTATCGGTATCAACTACGAAACTTGCCATATGGCGATACAATTTGAAACCGCCGCTGAGAGCTTAAAACGACTAGTTGAGGAAGAAATACGCTTAAGTAAAATCCACCTAAGCTCCGCCTTAAAGGTGCAAGCATGCACCTCTGCCATGACGGCACTCAGTCAGTTCAATGACCCTATTTACCTACATCAGGTCGTCAGTCGGGATGCCAATGGTCAGATCCAGCGCTGGCAAGACCTAGACCTCGCACTGGAGGCCAAGGATCGACTGCAGCACTGTGAACAAGAATGGCGCATACACTTTCACGTGCCACTCTACGCAGAGCCAGTCGCAGGACTTGAGACCACTGTCGAACACCTGGAGGACACTCTGGATTTCCTTGCCCAAAATCCGAGCTACTGCACGCATCTTGAATTCGAAACCTACACTTGGGAAGTCCTGCCACCAAATATGCGTGCTAATTCTGTAGTCGATCAACTAGTGGCTGAACATCAATGGTGTCAGACGGCGCTCAAGGCTCGCGGAATTTCACTTTAATGAACGCCCTCTGATATATTGAAGCAGGCACTACAAATCCACCTGAATCTCGCACGCGCCTCCAACCTGCCGACCGTGGCCTCTAATGCCTTGTGCGCCTGCCTGTTATCTGGCCAGTTCTCCTTGCCCATCTGCGTAGGCGCAATTATCGCCGCAAGTTTGATGTACACCGGTGGTATGTATCTGAACGACTGGCGGGATGCCAACTACGATCGTCAACACAGGCCTGAACGCCCAATACCCGCGCAACAGATTTCACAAAAAACAGTCGGACTCTGCGCAATCGCCTATTTTACACTAGCCGTAAGCATCAGTCTTCTAATTAGCACCTCTGCCACACTTTGGCTCTGCCTCTTGCTTACGACTATAGTCGCTTACGATCTACACCATAAAAACAACGCCTACAGCCCCCTACTGATGGCTGCCTGCCGCGCACTACTCTACCCATGGGTTGCCAGCTTGCACATCGAAGCATTGTCAGCACACATCCTCATCGCCGCCTTGGGTGCATTCAGCTATACCCTCGCTCTCAGCCGGATTGCACGATCGCCTTTGCTTTTTAAGCAATGGCCAATCCAGATGGGCGCACTGATTGCCCTACCCGCGATTCTTTGGCTCGTCTACACCAAGGGACAATTGTCATTAAATACCATCGCAGCCTCCAGTGGTTTCGCGCTATGGTGCGCCTACAGCCTGAGCGGACTTTACCTAGGGCCCTTGAATGCTAGTTTCACTATCAAAAACCTCATTGCTGGGTTTTGTGCAGTCGACTTGATGGCCCTTAGCTTTTACGGTTCAATATCCCCAATAAATTCGCTACTGTTTGTTGCTTTATTGTTTTCTACCCTACTACTTCAAAAAAAGATCTCAGGAACCTAATGCCAATCAACGCCTACAGTATCGTCGAAGAATTTAAGGTCAGCTATAAACATCAAGTCGTCTTTACCGAAAACATATTTGATGTGAGAAACCCGCTGCTTGCGACTACGATTCAGGAGCTTTGCTGCAATGAACGAACAAAGATCTTTATCGTCATCGACGCGCCCCTACTTAAAGCTATCCCAATACTCCAGTCACAAATCGACGAATACTTCACGCATCACGAGGCAAGCCTGCAAATGGTTGCCTGTTGGAGCCTACCCGGAGGCGAGCAGCTAAAGAACCACGCCGAATACCTGCAAAACTTATACACAGAGATCGACAAACACGATCTCTGTCGACACTCCTGCGTCCTTGCCATCGGCGGTGGTGCACTCCTAGATATGGTAGGCTATGCAGCTGCCACTGCTCACCGAGGGATTCGACACATACGCCTACCTACCACCTCATTAAGCCAAGGCGATGGTGGCTGCGGCGTAAAAAACAGTGTCAATTTTGCCACTAAAAAGAATTTTCTGGGTACCTTTACTCCGCCCCATGCAGTGCTCAACGATCTCAACTTTTTAAATACCTTACCACAGGCACAACTGATCGATGGCTACATTGAGGCAGTCAAGGTTGCACTCATTAAAGATGCTGACTTCTTTAGAATGATAGAGCAACAAGCAGACGCTCTCGTTGACCGAAATCCGAAAGCAATTGCACAGGTCATTCAGACGTCAGCGCGTCACCATATTTTGCACATTACCCGCAATGGCGACCCTTTCGAGCTAACCACTTCAAGACCCCTCGATTTCGGCCATTGGGCCGCTCATAAACTTGAAGCAATCAGCAACTTTACACTCAGCCATGGGCAAGCAGTCGCCATTGGTATCGCTCTCGACAGCATCTATTCACAGCGAACAGGCTTTCTCGACGAGAACCAACTGGAGCGTATTCTTAACCTAATTGAAGCTTTAGGCTTTGAGTGCTTTCATATCACGCTTTCCCAGCGGATTAAAAATGGGGACTACCTTATCGTAAAGGGCTTAGAAGAATTTCGCCAACACCTAGGTGGTCAACTTACGATCCCTCTAATTCGCGAAATCGGTGCGCAATTCGAAGTCCACGAGATGGACAAAGGCATCCTCGAAGACTGCATTGATCAACTCAAACAACGTACTTTCAATCCAGTTGAATGAAACGCACTGCGGTTCTGAATATAGTTGGCCTAACAAAATCCTTGATCGGGCCACAGATGCCCAACATTGGTCGCTTTGTTGAGCGTAGCAGCCTCAAGCACATACGCCCAACCTTTCCCGCTGTCACCTGCACCGCACAGTCAACTTATCTCACTGGAGTAAACCCAAACCAGCATGGAATCGTCGGAAATGGTTGGTATGATCGCGAATACGCCGAACACCGTTTTTGGAAACAATCCAATCATCTTGTGCAAAGCCCAAAGCTTTGGGATGTCCTAAAGCAAAAGGACTCTTCCTTCACTTGTGCAAAGCTGTTCTGGTGGTATAACATGTATGCCAATGTTGATTACTCAATCACACCGCGCCCCATGTATCCTGCAGACGGACGTAAAGTTTTCGATATTTACACACAACCTATGGCTCTGCGTGAAACCATTAAGCAAGACCTCGGAGACTTCCCCTTTCCTAATTTTTGGGGTCCAATGGCCGGCATTCAATCTTCTAAATGGATCGCACAGTCTGCTCAATGGATCGAGCAAAAATATCGGCCTACTCTAAACTTGGTCTATTTGCCCCACCTCGACTACAATCTACAGCGCTATGGCCCATGTGACACACGAGTGCATAGCGACCTGCATGCTATCGACACCCTTGCAGGACAACTGATTCAATTCTTCGAAGCACGTGACATACAAGTTATCCTGCTATCGGAGTATGGTATCACTGAAGTCGATCAACCAATCCACCTGAACCGTCTCTTTCGCGAACAAGGCTGGATCACGGTCAAAGATGAACTAGGGCTGGAGCAATTAGACTGCGGAGCGAGTAGCGCCTTTGCCATTGCCGACCATCAAATCGCACACATTTACCTAAATAATCCCACACTAAAAGAGACGGTGCGTGAGACTCTCCTTGCCACCGAAGGCGTGTCTGAAGTGCTCGATGCAGACTCGATGCCTGACTATAGCATCGACCATGCTCGAGCAGGCGATCTCATTGCCATTGCAGACGAGCGGAGTTGGTTCACCTACTACTATTGGCAAGACGATGCATACGCACCTGACTTTGCACGCTGCGTGGATATTCATCGCAAATTAGGCTACGATCCGGTCGAGCTCTTCATAGATCCTAATTTAATATTCCCTAAGCTAAAAGTCGCACAGAAGCTACTGCGTAAGAAGCTGGGTTTCCGCACACTAATGGATCTCATCCCTCTCGATGCATTGCTTGTGCGCGGCTCTCATGGCAGAATTCCCTCCGATAAAATGGATTGGCCTGTATTGATCACAGACTCAAGTCACAAGGCAGACACGTCCATTGGTTCTACAGATGTCTTCCAGCACTTATTAGAGCAGATTAGCTGCATCTGAAGTCTTTTCGGATATGAATCCCAATCTGGTCAAAGCAATGCTCCACTGGCAGCCACTCTAAAAGTCCAAAGAAGAAATCTATCGGCAAAAATGAATCTAATCAAAAAACCCACCTACGCTTGCTAGCAGATCCACAACAATTTATTTGTCATATTAGCTGTAAACGTAACATGCACCTGCAACAACATTACTCTAGTTCACTAAACGAACCAAAATGCAGAAAATCTTGAGGCTTTTTTTGTGCAGCTCATTGGAATAAAATAGGTTTTTAATGACCTTACCACCTAAATCAACTCGCTCGTTCAATGATTACCAATACACCCCAAAAAATCATCTGATATGAATGTGCTACTCAAAACCATCCTTACCTTTAGCTTACTGTGTGGCTGTGTGACCGCTGAGCCGCTAAAGATACTCTTCTTTAGTGGGGGGGGTATAACCGCTGACACGGGCCACAACGGCCGGATTAATCACCACAAGCTTATTCCCGAGTTCTTGCGTTCAGGCATTGATCTCACATACAGCGATCAGCTCGAAGACCTCAACCCCGAGACACTCGCACAATACGAAGCCGTGCTCATGTATCGAGGCGGTGCTATTGGGAAACCAGAACGCATTGACCATATCATTAACTATGTCGAGAACGGCGGCGGCCTGGTTGCCATACACCACACTTGCGGTGCCTTCGATGGTGACACCGACTTCATCTCACTAATCGGCGGTGAATTCGCCCGCCACGGCAGCGGTATCTTTACCGCCACACACGTCCCGGGGCAGGAAGACCACCCCGCACTCGGTGGCATCGAGCCCTTTTCCACATGGGATGAAACCTACGTGCACAAAAACCTCAACGACGACCGCACGGATCTGCAGGTGCGCGACGAAAAAGGACGCCCTGAATCATGGACCTGGGTGCGTGACCAGGGAACAGGCCGTGTTTTCTACACCGCCTACGGACACGACGGGCGCACATGGGAGAAGCCTAACTTTCAAAAAATGATAACCGCCGCCACTATTTGGGCAGCTGGACGCACTCCTAAGCCTAATACAGACATCCCTACCTTCAGCTATACCCTCGATGTCGATGGGCACATGCACAACTTCGAAGGGCGCCCAGAACCGCAACGTATACAAAATCAAATTACAGCGGAAGAGTCCGCAAAATGCTTAGTTCTTCCCGATGGCTTCGAATCGCAACTCGTTGCTCATGAGCCCGACATAATGAACCCAGTCGACATTACATGGGATGACCGTGGGCGCATGTATGTCGCCGTTACCACCACCTACCCAAAGATAGATCCTGCACAGACTGACCGCATCGTTCTCTGCGAAGACAGCGATGGCGACGGCCAAGCCGACCAGTTCACCACCTTTGCCGAAGGCTTCTCAATCCTCACGGCCATCAGTTGGATTAACGGGGGCGTCATCGCCGCGCAAGCACCCCACATGTATTTCCTGCAAGACACCGACGATGACAATGTCGCGGATACCAAGCGCATCCTCAACGAAGGCTGGGGCTTGGGTGACCTACACGGCGGGCCATCCAACATAAAGTATGGATTTGATAATAAAATCTACGGATGCATTGGCGGCGGCGGTAACTTTAGTGAAGGACACAACTTCCGCGCTGGTATCTGGCGAATGGAAGTTGATGGCACGGACTTCACCCCAATAAGTTTACTCGGCGGCAACAGCTGGGGCCTGAGTATCTCAGAAGACTTTGAACTTTTTGCATCGTCCGCCAACAACGGCCCGGCCAAACACGTCTACGCGCCATACCCCTACTTCAACGCACTCGGCTTCAAAAAATCTCCAGCCGCCAAGATCGACGACTCTGCCACCATCTACCCGCTCACACTCACCCGCCAAGGTGACCACTTCGGCAAATACACATCGGCAAGTAACTTTGATGTCTATACCGCACGCAGCTTTCCTAAGACCTTCTGGAACAAGATCGGCTTTGTGGGTTCACCCACTGGTAAACTCCTCGGTCAATTCAAATTGGAACCAGACAACAAGGGTAGCTATATCGCACGCAACGAGGGAAATTTTGTTGCTAGTTTCGATGAGCACACCGCCCCGATTGGCGGTAAAATTGGCCCCGACGGTGCAGTCTACATGCTCGATTGGAACAACCTGATCATGCTCCACGGAGGCGAAATCGACAGTCCATACCGTGACAAAACCCACGGTCGCATCTACCGCATCACCCACAAAGACGGCACGCCATCCAAGCAATTCGACCTCAGCAATGCCGACAGCGCGACACTCCTCGAAGCCCTGCAGAGCGATAACCTCTTCTGGCGCATAATGGCGCAGCAAAAACTGGTTCAACAAAACCGCAGCGACGCCATTCCCGAACTCATTCGTCTGGCGCAAGACAAGACCATGGACTCAGCCAAGCTGAACACCACCGTCATCCACGCGCTCTGGACACTTCATGGCCTCAGCGCACTCGACGGCTCCAACGAACAAGCACTCGCCGCCGCCCATGCTGCCCTCAAGCATCCGTCAGCAGGCGTCCGCAAAAACGCCGTACGTGTCTTGCCTATCACAGATGAGAGCACCCAACGACTCGTCGAGATGCTCAACGAGCGCGATGCCACCACACTGCGAACCATTCTACTAACCCTCTCAACCATGCCGGCAGATGACGCGCTCGGCGCAAAGCTCTACGAACTAAAAGAACAAATCGGCACCAAAGGAGCGCTCCTACCGCCCTTCAACCTCGCCCTTATCCGCCACGGCACATCGCTAATCGATCAGCTCATCGCTCAAAGCCCGCCACGCGACCGCGAGCAAGAGTCAGCTCCTGAGCCAGAACCCGAGATGGTTAACATCCTCAAGAACCCATCCTTCGAGGACGTAAATGACAAAGGTCTGCCCGACAAATGGATTTCCAAAGTCCACCGCAACAAGGTCGACCTCGCAATCGATTCCACAGTCGCACGCACAGGAAAGAATTCCGCCCGCGCCACATCCACCGTCGGTGGCGGCTCGGAATTCCTCCAGATCCCTTACCTCGAGCCCGGCGAATACCTGCTCACTGGTTGGTATAAGACAGAGAACATCAAAAGCGAACGAGGCGTCCAATTCAAAGCAGCAGGCAATGGCATGGAAGACCAAGTGACTCGCTTTGTCACGGGCACCACAGACGACTGGCAGCAACTACAGCTCAACTTCAAAGTCGACCGCGGACACGGCGTGCTCCTCTTCTGCCTCTTCGGCGCATGGGCCGACGCCACCGGCACCGTTTGGTTCGACGACATCAGCCTATACCAAATCTCTTCGACTAAACCAGCAGTCGTCGAAGCGGCTCAAGTTGAGACTGTCCTCGCCAAACAAAGTTTCGCAAAAGGAGCCGAGGAAGTCATCCGCATCACGCAACTTGTCGCCGATAAGAATCAGAACCACACCGCCGTCTTCATGGAAGGTCTGGTCGACCTGCACGACATCACATTCACCGATGCGCAAATCCAACGCCTGAAGGCACTGGCCACCGACGCATCACCAAAGAACCAAAAGCACCTTGCAGTGCTGTCTGCCAATAACCGTATCGACATCGGCCTCAACGAACTCGCCAACAGCATTCAAGGCTTCAGCGTCGAGATCCTTGAAGGCAATGCCGAACGAGGCCAGGTACTAACCGCGACTTGCGTCGTCTGCCACTCCCCCGATTTCAACGGCGTCCCCGCTCAACGCACGCCTCCGCTCACACAGCTATCCAACTGGTATCTGCAAACACAGCTGCAGAAATTCAAGCACAACGTTCGCGGGAACGACCTCTCCGACAGCGACGGCTACCTGATGAAAACACTGATGGCCAACTACAGCCATCAACAACTCGCCGATATGGTAGCTCACATTAAGACGCATCCACATAAAGCCCAAGCCAAGCTACTCGATGGCGACCCGATCAAAGGCAAGGAGCACTACATCAGCTGCATCGCCTGCCACGAAGCCGACGGCAGCGGTAATGAAGAGCTAGAATCCCCCGCCGTGCGCGGCCTCTCGGACACCTACATCGTCAACCAACTCATCAAGTTCAAAAATGGCACACGCGGCAGCGGCAGCGGCGACCAATCTGGCAAGCTCATGCAACTCTCCGCCCAAGTCTTGCCCGACGAACAAGCCATGAAAGATGTAGCAGCTTATATCCTATCACTTGAAGAAAGTAAGCCGTATAATTAGAAAAGTTAATTCTTTAAAGTTCAATTGATCATTCTCCCTTGAAGAGCTCTAAGTAAATTATTCATTAATCAGTATCGAATTCACAAAAACGTGCAAAGGCTTCTCCGCAGTCACGTCTTGACCGATTTGAAGGTATACTTGAGCGCCGACCTCATCGGCTCTTTCTTTTAGAATAAGCCCGAAAATTCCATGATGAATGCCATGTCCCATATCTCGCGCAGGAAATACGGCATCTTTATAGCGAAGAAACAACGGAGGGTCATCTTTACTCAAATGCTTCAAGGCCGTGTATTCATTGGAAAACTCCCGATAATTTCCTTCCCAACCATTCTTTAGCTCATCAATCGATTCGACTCCGAACGGCTTAAAGAGCATTCCATGCTTTATGGCTTCGGACCCAATTCTTTCCTCAATAAGAAAGGGATCCAGCGTAGTCTGACCACCCCCAACATGCGCGCCCGCCACTCTGGTCGAAAGCCGGGCAATGGGATCCTCGCTATCCGGATTCGCCATATCATCATGCGTGGCTAACCACATGCTCGAAGCGGCTCCTGCAGAACTTCCCGTCAGCATAATCCGTGAAGGATCGATATTCCACTCCTCAGCCTTATAACGAATAAACTGTACGGCCCTGGCCGCGGCATGTGCCATAGCAGGTTGAATGTCACCCTTGCTCACAAGTGGATAATTGATCGAGGCGGTGTGATAACCCTTTTCAAAAACATTCTGGTGTTGGGTGTCAGCTTTCTTTCCTCCGATCCAGCCGCCACCATGGATTTGAATCAGAATTCCCAAAGGGGTATCAGAGTCTACTTGCCAAAAATTCAAATTGTGCCGCTCATGTGGACCATATGAAACATCCTTGTGTGTGGGTGCTACTTTGTCTACAGCAAGCGCCCAATTAGAAAGGACTAACCCTAGGCAAATAATAAATATTCGGTTCATGCGATGACTAATTTAATTTGATTCGCGGAAATCACCGCGAGGGTTCCCTTCGAAATTTGTGCAGATGCGGGACGGATCAATTTTCTCTTCTTTAAACTTCCGCAAAGTCTCTAACTGCTTATCACGTGCAAGGGACAGCTTAGCTATCTTCTCCAAATCATCACCACTTGCCTCAATGAGTTCCGCATACTTCATTTCAATTGCAACCATTTGTTCAGCGATGTGTTGATACTGTGCCTCAAACACATCCTGCACGTCCTCGGCTCCAACTTTCTTCAAATAGTCATCGAGTTCTTTGCTAAGCGTCGCCACCAGTTCCGGCATCTGCGCGGCAAGGTTACACTTCTCACTTAAGTCATCTTCCAGATTATACAACAACTCCTCGCCGGTAATTAATTGACGGATGAGTTTGTAATCCCCTTTACGAATTGCTGACACTGGGGGCATACGCGCATAGGGCATATGGAATACAAATGCCTCTTCGGTTCGTTCGACTTGGCCTGCATTGCCTTGCTCAAATAGACTCCGCAGACTTCCGCCATCTAAGTCCTCTGGTAAAGGATCTTTCGCGTCTACTAAGTCATGAAAGGTCGGCAGGAAGTCCCAATGGTTTATCGGAATATTGCATTGCGTGCTTTCTGGAATATTGGGACCGGCGACAATCATCGGAACTCGAAGTCCATCCTCAAAAAGATTCCCCTTCTTCCCACGCAGTTGATCGTGCGCGACCGAAATATAGCCGCCATTATCGGAGGTAAAAATAATATAAGTATTTTCGATCACTCCCGCCTTTTCGAGCGCGTCTAGGACACGACCAATACTTCTGTCCATCTCTTCGATCATGGCAGCAATTTGCTGTTGTTTCTTTTCAGTACGTGGATCGCCCTTCGGAAAAGCAGCTCCTTTAGCCTCATACTTTTTAAAAACCGCGCTTGTGGACCTCAGCGGTGAATGCACGGTGTAATGCGATAGCATGAGGAAAAAGGGACGCTTGCCAGCATAGTCGCGTATGAATTTCACCGACTTCTCAGTCAGCGAATACACCTGTTTGGGATCATCAGGTGCCACAGGGACGCCTTTTCGATACCATTCGCCTCCACCATTACCGTTAACACCGTGCTGGTCGTCGACCACATCATAACCAAAACCTGCGACAGGTTCGTGCACCCCTTTACCAAACAAAGCTGTAATATAATTCCGACCAGATGCTTTCAGAACATCCGCAAGAGTCGTTTCATCAGCCCACGATTTCCTGTTTTTGATGTTCAGAGGATTGCCATTATAGGTGTAGCCAATGCGTGCCGGCGACTTCCCGATCTGTATCGACTTACGTGA
>JAKVCM010000129.1 GCA_022448605.1 Puniceicoccaceae bacterium
ATCAGTAATGACCCTACGCGCAGAAGTGTCTGAAGCCGATGTGCAGAAAATAAAGCGCGGCATGCCAGTCTATTTCTCTACCTTGGGCGATAACAAAACCTTCTACCACTCTACCGTTCGTCAAGTGCTACCTACACCCACCGTACTCAACGACGTGGTGCTATACCAAGTGCTAATCGATGTTGAGAATCCTGATCGCACTTTAATGGACGCCATGACTACCCAAGTGTTCTTTGTGCAGGAGCAGGTGAAAGGCGCGCTTTCTGTGCCGTTAGCGGCAGTAAAAGGACGAGCTCGCAATCAATTCGTGATGCTTAAACAGGGCGATGAGGTGGTTCGCACGCCAGTAAAAGTAGGCATAAAAAATAGAACCCATATTCAAATTATAGAAGGCCTATCAGAAGGTGATGAAGTGGTTGTGGGTCTAGCAGACGGCACCGCAATGCCGGCCGCGGGCATGCGCAGAGTGCCGGGTGGGCAGCCGCCATCAGGCCCACCGCGCCGCCGTGACGGGTTCTAATATGTCGTTAATACAACTTGATGGCGTGTCACGCCGCTACAAAACGGAAGGCTTTGAAGTTACCGCATTAGACAAGGTTTCATTATCAATCGATAAGGGGGAATTTGTCGCTATTATGGGGCAGTCGGGGTCGGGTAAGTCGACTTTGATGAATATCCTAGGGTGTTTAGACACCCCTTCAGAAGGGGAGTACCGTATTCACGGGCAGTCAGTGTCTTCGTTAAACCCAGACCAGCTTTCAGCTCTTCGCTTGAAAACGTTTGGGTTTGTTTTCCAGCGCTATCAACTACTGTCGTCGCTAAATGCCACTGAAAACGTGGCGCTGCCAGCAATATACAGCGGTACGCCTAGTGAAGAGCGTACTCAAAAAGCGCAACAGTTGCTTGATAAACTTGGGCTTGCAAGCAGAAAAGAGCACAAGCCCGGAGAACTTTCTGGTGGCCAACAACAGCGTGTCTCGGTAGCCCGCGCCTTAATTAACGGTGCAGAAGTAATATTAGCCGACGAGCCCACTGGTGCCCTTGACTCGGCGAGTGGAGAGCAGTTACTGGCACTGCTTCGCGAGCTTCACGCAGAAGGGGTGACTATTATTCTTATCACCCACGATAGCGCGGTTGCTGAACATGCCGACAGGCAAATACACTTGCTCGATGGGAAAATTGTAACTGATACCAGAAGCGCTCCACGTAGCCAAGGTGAATCAGTTGACAAGAATGCGGCTTCAGTGCAGCACGCACATGCTCAAGAGCCCAAATCAGTACCGGCAATTAAACCTTTTCCAAGTATCTCACTTTTTTCAGCCCTATCTATGGCGTTCACTGCCCTTAGAATGAATTGGTTTAGAACCTTGCTCACACTCTTGGGGATTATTATTGGTGTAGCGGCAGTGGTGACAATGATGGCCATCGGTGAGGGAGGTAAACAGCAGGTACTAGAGCGCATTGAAACCATTGGCACGAACCTGATATCGATTAGGCCGGGTGGACGAAACATGCGCTCATCCGGTGATATTGCATCGCTGACATTAGCTGATGCCACAGCATTGAAAAGTG
>JAKVCM010000013.1 GCA_022448605.1 Puniceicoccaceae bacterium
GTACTCAGCAAACCCAAGCTCAGTGTTGATATTGTTCATCTTCTCCAGAAAAGGTATCGCCTCCCCACCCGCCGTGTAATCGCTAATTAAGCCAATTTGAGGCAGCACATTACCTGTCAAGGCCATCGCGATGAAGATTGCTGGAATCGTGTAAGCAAAGGCCATCACGCAATACTGAGCGACTTGCGTGTAGGTAATGCCCTTCATGCCGCCAAGGCCTGCATAAAAGAAGACAATCGCTCCGCCGATAATGACACCAGAGGTAATACTAATGCCAAAAAGCTGCGAGAAAACTACACCCACTCCGCGCATTTGACCCATGATATAAGTCATGCAGATGAAGATCGCGCAGCCCACTGCAACGCCACGCGCCAACTTTGAATAATAGCGATCACCGATGAAATCGGGAACAGTCGCCTTGTTGAATTTACGCAAATAAGGCACCATGAGGATCGTCAACAGCACAAAGCCGCCCGTCCAACCCATCAAGAAGCGCGACGCATCATAGCCACTCAAGGCTACCGTTCCAGCCATAGAGATAAAGGTCGCTGCTGACATCCAGTCAGCAGCGGTTGCCATGCCATTAGCGAAAGGAGAGACGCCTCCGCCTGCAATATAATACTCTTTGGTCGAACCCGCTCGAGATTTAATCGCAATACCAATGTAAATCGCGAAAGATATACCAATAAAAATGAAATTTAGGTGATCTTGTGTCATCGTATGTCGCTAGGTTACTGGCCTTCAGTGTAGCCGTGTTTGGCATCGATTCGGTTCATCATTACCGCATATACCACGAGCAGAATGACGAAGCAGATTATTGCTCCTTGCTGTGCCATCCAGAAGCCAAACGGGGCACTACCAATCTGTGGTGCGTTGGCATCGAGCCACTCGCGAAATAAAATACCGCAGCCAAAGCTGGCACTAAACCAAACGGCCAACAGAAAAAGAACAAGCCTGAGGCAAGCTCGACGATAGGATTGAGATGAGGCATCTTTCATAGGACATCAGGGTAAAAGTAAATTAGTAGAGCTCTTCGCATTGATAACCCTTCCTGAGCTAAGATTGCAAGACGGGAGATGTCTCAGCTAGAGACTCTTCAAAATGTTTGAATTGCCGAAAGGCGTTAAAAAATAACATATCCCTGCGCCCATTTAACGAAAAAAACCCCAAGGTTACTCGCCGCGTGCGCTAGCATGCAGGGAAACATCGAGCGTTTCGGGTTCCATGGCCCGAAACGAAGGGCGTAAAACCAGAGCGAGTTGGCAAAGAGGATGGCCGTGCTAAATAATGCCTTACCCGTCAAAGTCCACTCAAAACCATCCTCACGGGACCAAAGATGCCCATGGATGATCGCAAAAATTAGTGAAAACCCAACTGCACTAGCGATCAAAAGCGACTTCCCCTTGTTATCGATGACGAGGTAGCCGCGAAAAATTACCTCTTCGACCACACCTGCAGCGATAGCCGCAAAGACAAAGAACCAGACCGTCTCACTCTGCTCATCAACAAGCCCGAGGGCGATCTCGCCACCGGTTTCCACCCCAAGCAAGAGCAGCGCACCGAGCGTTCCAATGATAAAGGCACCGAGAGGCGCTGCCACCGCGCCTGGCATGGCACCAGCATTCGCATCGCCCGACGCAACCGCCTTGTAATCACCCCAATAGATTTGCCCCACATAGGCAGCAACGCCGACGTAGAGGAGAATCATTAGAGGGTTTTCGTTCATAGGCTGCGAGATAGCGAATGGGTCATCACTAATAACGAATCTATTCGCGACTAGTTATCCAGACTAGATGTGCCTCGAATCGTCTTCGTCTTTTTTGACGTAGCCACTATCCTGGCGTTCGTGATTCACCTTGTTCTTTTTCAAATATGCCTCGTGCACATCCTCAGGAGTCATGCCAAGCACTTGAGCAAGCGAGATTAGGAAGTGAAAAAGATCCACCACTTCGACCTTCGCGTTTTGCTCATCGAACTCCTGATATTTTGCCCACCACTTCCAGGGCACCGAATCGATCAGCTCGGACATTTCCTGTTGCATGGCGCGGGTGTAGTTGAGCACCCATTTAGCCTTATCTTCGTCCGACATAGCGTCAGTATTCACGCCAATCCGCTTGTTTAGCGTATCCTGCATCGAGAAAATTTCATCAAATTTATCCATACCCCGATTGGTAAAAGTCGATACCTCTCCTAGCAAGCGCATTCCACTACCCAGCAACTTTCTACTAGCAACTGGCAGGTATTCTCACTTAACCCTTGCCCAAAAAAATCCACTTATATAAATAAAAACTAGCGTCTTCCCGATGCGATCAGCCAACTGCGCGCTACGTACCGCTAAGCCGCAGAAATCGCCTCGACCCGGTCGATGCCTCCCGCATGACCCGCTAGTAACTCGGCTATGACTGCTCTAGCCAGCGGGCCACGAATACAAATCAACACACACGACATATGCCAGAATTCGAAGAAGAAAACGTAAATGCTTCCCCAAGTGAGAGCTACGCACCTAGTACCGACGCCTCTAAAAAACCCCGCACTCGCCGCCGCAGCGGCGGTTTCAAAACTGAAGTTGTCAGCTTAAGCAATGCGAGCATCGGCGAAGTCAACGCCAATCAGGCCCTCAAAGAAGAAAAACTTAGTGGCACGCCAAGCGCTACCCAGTCCCACGAAACGTGCGAATCGCATGGCGACCGCGAAGATCGACCACGTCGCGAACGCAAGCCTCGTGAATCCCGCGCACCTCGCGGGCCGCGCATTGACGCTAATCCTCAGCCAAGCCCCGAAACACTTGCTGCCATCGCCAGTGTAGAAGCCAAAATCGCCGAGCGCCGTGCCGAGCGCGATGCCCGTCGTACAGAGCGCGACAAAACCCGCACCGCTCAGACTAAACCCAATGAACACAAGCCAAGAAAGCAACTTGGTGGCAAGCCAGCGCACAAGAAGGGCTTACTCGCATCCATTTTAAGTATTTTTGGCTTCGGCCCCAAAGCAGCGCCAACTAAGAAACGCGGCGGCAATTGTGGCGGACGTAGCCGCGGCAAGGGCGGCAACCGTAGCGGCCAAAACCGCAGACGGGGGGGCCAAAACCGCAGGCGCGGCGGCCAAGGCGGTCATCGGAACAACCGTCGTTTCAAAGAAAAATCTGAATCTTAACCATTACGCCTGAGTGGCGTGCTTGCAACTGAGCACCCGAACGACACCCTGCGCCCGAAGGTGGACGCACTAAACAGTTAAACTCAGCTAAACAAACCCACACATATGGACGTCTTCAAAGTCAGCGGTAACGGCCCTCTCCACGGTCAAATCGAAGTCGGCGGTGCAAAAAATGCCGCCCTCCCGATTCTAGCCGCGACCTTGTTGACCGAAGAGACCGTCGTGCTGCGCAATGTTCCTGACCTCAGCGATATGCGCTTTATGTTGGAGATCCTTCGTCACGTCGGCGCAATGACTGTCCAGCCAGAGCCAGGCACCTGGGAAATCACTTCTAAAAAGATCACTCACGTCGCACCCTACGAGCTTGTGCGCAAAATGCGTGCCTCCGTCTGCCTGCTAGGTCCCCTTGTGGCACGCATGCGCAAGGCAGAGGTTTCCATCCCTGGCGGCTGCGTAATAGGTCCTCGCCCCATCGATTTACACATTAAAGGACTCAAGAAGCTCCACTGCCAGGTAGATATCTCCAACGGCTACGTCCACGTCGACGCGTCCGCGATCAAAGGCGGTCCCATCTTTTTGGGTGGTCGCAGCGGGAGCACCGTCACTGGAACAGCCAATATCGTAATGGCTGCTACCCTCGCACCTGGCACCACGCGTTTAGAGTGCGCTGCCTGCGAACCAGAGGTCGTCGACCTCTGTCAGATGTTAGTCAAAATGGGTGCAAAGATCGAAGGTATTGGTAGCCCTGAGCTCGTTATTACAGGTGTCGATAAACTCCACGGTTGCGAGCACAGCGTAATTGCCGACCGGATCGAAGCCGGCACCTTCGTCATCGCCGGAGCGATCACCAGAGGTGACGTCACAGTCAAGGGTATCGCGCCCAAACTACTCGGCGCTTTCCTAGATAAGCTCGAAGAAGCTGGTCTCCCGATGGAGCTGGGCGAGGACTACATCCACGTTCTGCCCTTCACTGGCTCACTCAAACCGGTCGACGTCATCACCCTACCGCATCCCGGCTACCCAACCGACCTCCAGGCGCAACTTGGCGCATTGATGACCCAGACCGAAGGCCTCTCCATCATCACCGAGCGCATTTACCCCAACCGTTTCATGCACGTGCCAGAACTGCAGCGGATGGGTGCAGATATTTCGATTGAAGGCCCTAGCGCTATTATTAAAGGCGCAAGTAAGCTGTCTGGCGCCCCAGTGATGGCGTCCGACCTGCGCGCCTCCGCCGCACTCATTCTCGCCGCGTTTGCTGCCGAAGGTGACACCTGGATTCAACGCATCTACCACCTTGATCGCGGCTACGAGCGTTTCGAGCACAAGCTAGCCGTCATCGGTGCAAAAATCGAGCGCCTCAGCGACAAAGAAATGCCCAAAGAGCTGCTCGAAGAGTAAGTTCCCGGGACACATAAAATGTGAAGCAACAAGGCCGACAGCGAAGCCAAGCGGAATATGTCGCATTAGTTCCCTTGCCTAATTCAGGTAGAACGCCATGATTTCCGACTAAACATTTGCCACCATTTGGTAGCATGCTTCATTCATAATTAATGAATTATTCCAAATACCACGCACTCGGTAACGACTACCTCGTCCTCGATCCTAAAGATGCTAGCGAACTTCCGTCAGAGGATGCCATTGTCCGCATCTGCCACCGCAATTTCGGGCTTGGCTCAGACGGCATCCTCTACGGCCCGCTCCAAACAGACAAAGCTGACTTCGGTCTGCGCATCATGAACCCAGATGGTAGCGAAGCAGAAAAGAGCGGGAATGGCCTACGTATTTTTGCCCGCTATCTTTACGACAGAGGTGCAGTGAAAAACGAGCTTTTCACAGTGGACACACTCGGTGGCAAGGTTACCTGCCAAATTGCCGACGGTGCAGACTCTATTACAGTAGACATGGGGCAAGTCCGGTTCGGTGGAACCGAACAAAGCGAACCCAAGATCGACCAGTCGCTGACTTTTAACGGCAAGACGCAGACCGTCTACATCGCCGACATCGGCAACCCGCATTGCGTGCTGGTGCAAGACGAAATCTCCGCCAAGCAAGCACACGATGATGGCGCTTTGATTGAAGTGCACCCATCATTCCCCAATCGCACCAATGTGCAGTTCCTTAAAGTTATCGACCGCAATAACATACAGATCGAGATCTGGGAGCGCGGCGCTGGCTACACCCTCGCGTCCGGTTCTAGCAGCAGCGCCGCCGCAGCCGTAGCGCACCGCATCGGTCTCTGCGACCGCGACATCACCGTGCATATGCCTGGCGGCAAGATCGCCATCTACATCGACGACGTTTTTTCTATCCGCATGACTGGCCCCGCAACCCGCGTAGCGAGTATGAACTTCGACGAAGAAGCGCTCGGCTTTAGGGTCGAAGGGTGAAACAAAGGGACTCGCTACTAAGTGCCCTAGTTAACGCACCGCCTCCACTAGCTCTCCCAATGAGTGGACAACTCGCTCACCCGTAGCCGCAAGGCGTTCTAGCGTGTGGTGACCGTGCGCGAGCAAAATGCAGTCCGCGCCAATTGCTTCAGCCACTTCGAGGTCGTGCAGGGTGTCGCCAATCATCACGACCTCCTCTGGCTTCCACGGAAGCTGCTTAATCCACTGCTTGCCCTGGGCGACTTTACCCTCGGCATAAATATTGTTGGCGCCGACTAAACCCATAAAATATTCACCAATACCATAATGTTGGATGCCAGATTCCAAGGCTTCTTGCTTGGCCGCGGAAAGCACCGAATGTGTCATGCCTAGCTGGGTCATGGCACTCAGCACTTCATGCGCGTCCGGATACAGAATACACTCGTCGAACCAACGCTTCTCGTAGTCGCCGATAAACTCACGGCTTACTTGCTCGAAAGTATCCACATCGGCATTGAAGCCAAGGTATTCATAAAAGTGTATGACTGGAAAACCAAAATTCTCTCGATAATCGTTCCTCGTAATCGTTGCGCGGCCACGCCGAGCGAGCAAGCCATTGAGCACTTCAACGCAGAGCCACGTGTCGTTGAGCAGAGTCCCGTTCCAATCCCAAATTGCGTGCTTGTAGGGCATTTTAATGGGTAAAATGAATTTTTATAATATGCTGTAAAATCATCAGTCCAGCATGTCAGGTTTACGCTGAAAGAGCACGACGGGGACTTGCAACAGCGCGAGGAAGATTAAGGTTCCTTCAAAGCCAGGCACCCCAAGTCGCTCACCCCGGGCATCGGAGGCCATGTAGGCAAATATTACTGCCACCACCATGACAAAAACAAAAAGAGCTGAAAGTCCAACAAGTAGCCCAAAACCCCAGCGCCATGACTTGTCCGACAAGCGTGCGAATGGCAGGCTGAGTACGACACCATAGGCGATAAAGTAAATGCCCTTAAAGGTTTCAAAGACCCCAACTCCCTTAAACAAAGCCGATAAACCAAGGATGAGCAGCAATAAGGCAAGCACATGACCTGCAATACGCCCATAGCGGAGTCCGAGGGCAGTAGAGGCACGACGATTGGCGTCGATTTGCTGTGAATCGTTCATTTACAAATTAAATACTACCCTCATGTATTATTGAGAATTGAGAGAACGCAAGCCCTGCAGGACATAGGCCCTAACCTCTATGCTCTCTAGAACTAGATAGCCTTACCTAGCTACGATATTCGTAAGCGCTTTAAAGGCCTGCTCTGACAAAGCCTTTTTCATATGCTGCACACGCACCAACCTAATGCGCGGCAGGGAGAAAAAACCCACTCCGTGCGACTTTGTGCAATCGAGTAAAGTAGTGAACAAATTATCATTTAGTCTTGCCATCTGCGATTCGCCTTCCAATGTTGCTTGCAATTACAGAAGTTTAATTAAAAGAACACTATTATGGCCGTTAAAACGCAAATCCAAAAGACTACTCGCACTCCAGAAGGTGATCGCAAAAATCTCGATCTCGCCATTTCTGGCATCAACAAGCAATTCGGCCCCGGCGCACTCATGCGGCTCGGTGAAGCGACTAAAATGGAGATCGATGTCGTCTCGACCGGTTCCATCGCGATTGATCTGGCGCTCGGCATCGGCGGCCTACCCCGCGGGCGTATCTGCGAAATCTACGGTCCCGAAAGCTCCGGCAAGACAACTTTCTGCCTGAGCGCGATAGCCCAGGCTCAAAAAGAGGGTGGCAACGCCGTCTTCATCGACGTCGAACACTCGCTTGATCCCCGCTATGCTAAGACGGTCGGCGTCGATCTCGACAACCTTATGGTCTCTCAACCCGAAAGCGGCGAGGACGCACTTAACATAACCGAAACCCTCATCCGTTCCGGAGCCGTCGACCTGATCGTGGTCGACTCCGTCGCCGCCCTCGTCTCTAAGAACGAGCTCGACGGCCAAATGGGCGACACTACCGTTGGACTGCAAGCCCGCATGATGAGTCAGGCCATGCGCCGATTAACGGGTGCCATCAGCAAGTCGCAGTGCGTTGTCCTCTTTACTAACCAAATCCGCGAAAAAATCGGCGTCATGTTTGGTAGCCCCGAGACACAGCCAGGTGGGCGCGCCCTCAAATTCTTCTCCTCCGTGCGAATGGACATCCGTCGCATCGGTCAGATCAAAGAGAGCAATGGCAAGGTCGTGGGCAACCGTACCCGGATTAAGATCGTGAAAAATAAAGTCGCGCCTCCCTTCACCGAGAGCGAGTTCGATATCATGTATAGCGAAGGTATCTCCCACTCAGGTTCACTCGTCGATTTGGGCGTCGAACACAAAATCCTCGAAAAGAAGGGCTCCTGGATTTCCTACAAGGGCGAGATGATCGGCCAAGGCCGCGAAGCCGCCAAACAGCATATCAAAGACACCCCCGAGTTGGCGAATGAATTGACCGCACTGATCATGGAAATGGTCCACCCAAAAGCGGGCGAATCGCTAACTGGTGAGACTCAGGAAGAAGCACCTGACGCGGCAAAGTAAGCAACACGCTGGCGAAACTCAGTGCGATTGCAGCCTAAGCATAGAAAGTTCGGTTCTGGCAATCGTATAGAGGACGAATGAGTTGGGGAGTATCTCCCTCAAACTGCATAGTCTTTGAGAGTTCTCATATCCACAAATTCCAACACCGAAGCGTGCGTTGCCTCAAGCTTGATCTTAGGCGCCACGCCAGCCTCGTGGGCCTCAATCCAGCGACCAAGGCAAATGCACCAAAAGTCGCCAGCTTTAAGCCCTGGGAACTTGTAATCTGGCATCGGCGTAATCAGGTCATTCCCGCAAGATGCGCTGAATTCGAGAAATGAATCAGTCATTTGAGCACATATAGAGTGCCGCCCTGCATCGTCGCCACAAGTATCGCATTTACCATTACGGTAAAAACCTGTCATAGGGTCGATGCTACAGTCAATCAATTCGCCACCTAATATATTTCTTGCCATGACAATATTTAATTTTTGTTGATTTTACATGATAGCCGAACTGAATCATAACGCAAGCGGCTAAGAGTTAGGGAGCCTAAGCAGCAGAACTCTCCCCCTCACAAGTCCATAAAAGATAGACATATTCGAACCCCCCCGCGAGACCCGCACATCATGATTATTCGCCAAATACCGGAAAACTTTAAGCTCATCTATTCAAAAGAAGACATTGCCTATTCTGTCTATAAAATGGCCGGTGAAATGCGGCACTGGGTCAAAGATACTCACAAAAATGATGGGCAACAAGTGCTCGCTATCTGCGTTCTACGAGGTGGTGTTTTCTTTTTCTCCGACTTACTCAAAGAAATACCCTATACCGTTGAGCCCTCATTCTGCAGAGCGATGAGCTATTCGTCCGAAAATAATACCCAAAGTGATGACTTTCGTCTCGTGGTTGAACCCGCGGAGATGAAAGGGCGCCACGTCTTGCTGATCGACGACATCTGCGATAGCGGGGCCACTTTGAAAAATCTGCACGCTTACGCGCTCGAGAACGGAGCCAGTGTGGTCAAAAGCGCTGTCCTGATTCATCGCAACCACGAGGCATCNATCTANACGCCCGATTACACCGGCTTCGAATATACCGGCTCCGAGTGGTTTGCTGGCTACGGGATGGAAGACAAAAACCATAATTCAAATTTCCCAGAGGTCTACATCATCGAAGGAGAGTCTAAGGAAGACCACGAGAATATGTCGCAATAAAGTAGGCTGCGAGAGTTGCTCCGCTCACTAATCCAATACGATCAGATAAAGCTGCACTATCTTTTCCGAGGCAAGCCACTCTTGTTGTAGACGGCTCTAGACTTTCGTTTTTTGAAAGGTCTGCTTTTGGCCGCACCGCTTTCACCACCACCATGTTTTCCGCTCTGTAAGGTCTCGATTTGGTCACGAATAAGGGCGGCTTTCTCGAACTGTAGTTCGCGAGCGGCTTCGAGCATCTCCCCTTCCATCTCCGCGATGACATCGGCCACGTCACGATCATCAGATTCGGCAACAAGGCAGGCATCTTCTTCGTTTCGATCGTAGCGTTTACCGGGGGCCTGGAGACTATCATCAATGCTCCGCTTCACGCCAACGGGAGTGATCCCGTGCTTCTTGTTGTGAGTAAGCTGCCTCTCACGGCGGTAGCTGGTGGTGTCGAGTGTGGTTTGAATAGATTTGGTGACCACGTCCGCATAAAGAATGACGCGTCCTTCTTCATGCCGAGCGGCGCGACCTGCTGTTTGAATTAGGCTAGTAGCACTTCGAAGGAACCCTTCTTTATCTGCATCGAGTATGGCTACAAGTGCGACTTCGGGAAGGTCGAGGCCTTCGCGCAGCAAGTTGACACCGACAAGCACATCAAAGTCGCCCTTGCGCAGACGACGGAGAATTTCCACGCGCTCGATGGCATCAATATCCGAGTGCAGGTATTCCACATTGAGCCCCGACTCACGCAGGTAGTCGCTAAGGTCTTCAGACATGCGCTTAGTCAGGGTGGTGGCGAGGGTACGCTCGCCAGCTTCAGAGGCTTTGCGGACTTCACCAATGAAATCTTCAACTTGTCCATTGATCGGGCGGATCTCCATTTCGGGATCGACGAGACCGGTCGGTCGAATAACTTGCTCGGCAACCACTGCGGATACATCAAATTCGTACTGCGCCGGTGTCGCGGACACGTAAATTGTTTGCCCAGTAATTTGTTTAAACTCTTCTTCTTTTTGTGGACGGTTATCCATGGCTGAGGGTAAGCGGAAACCGAAGTCGACGAGACGTTCTTTACGTGCGCGGTCGCCGTTATACATCGCACGGAGTTGTGGCAATGTGACATGACTCTCGTCGACGAAAAGAAGGGAATCTTCAGGGAAGAAGTCGATTAAACAGAAGGGGCGTTCACCGGGCTTACGACCAGAGAGGTAGCGGGAGTAGTTTTCGATGCCGCTGCAGAAACCCATCTCTTGAAGCAGCTCAATATCGTACTCAGTACGCATACGTATGCGTTGCGCCTCGAGCAACATGTTCTGCGACTCGAAATAAGCGATGCGCTCGTCGAGTTCCTTTCGAATACCGCCTATGGCACTGTCGATCTTATCCTTAGGCGTCACGTATTGGGTGGCTGGATATAAATCAAACATCCCGAGCGCCTCGCCCGTCTCACCAGTTATAGGATCGAGCTCCCGAATGCTTTCTAATTCGTCACCCCAGAACTCGACGCGAATGGCCGACTCCATGTAGGCAGGATAAATATCCACCACATCTCCGCGCACACGAAATGTGCCGCGCTTAAAGTCGATATCGTTACGGTTGTAAAGGATCGCTACGAGATTTTCCAAGAAGTCGTCGCGCGTCAGTTCTAGTCCAGCAGAGAGAGGTATCATCATGGTCTTGAAGTCTTCGGGCGAACCCAGCCCATAGATGCAGGACACACTGGCGATGACGATGACGTCATTACGACTGATCAATGAAGACGAGGCGGAGATACGGAGTCGCTCGATCTCTTCGTTGATGGAAGAGTCTTTTTCAATATAAGTATCGGTCTGCGGGATGTAAGCCTCAGGCTGATAGTAATCGTAGTAACTAACAAAGTATTCGACCGCGTTGTCCGGGAAGAATGCTTTGAACTCGGAGTATAGTTGCGCGGCCAGCGTCTTGTTATGTGAGATAATGAGCGCAGGACGCTGAAGCTCTTGGATGACATTAGCCATGGAAAAAGTTTTACCCGATCCGGTGACGCCGAGCAGCGTCTGACAGCGATTACCCGCACGAATAGACTCGACGAGTTGCCGAATTGCTTCTGGCTGGTCGCCTTGCGGAGTGTAGTCGCTTTTTATTTTGAAATCCACAAGTGCAGAGAAGGCTTAGTTACGGTCGAGCGCAAGACGATGCATCGAAAAATAGGGGGCACGTTCGCGTATGGCCGCCCAAATCTATGCGAAATAAGAAGGTTGAAAAACAATCGCTAGCCAATTTAACTTACATTTCACCAAGTTGCTTCATTTCGAGCGCTTGCTTAAATCGAAAGTTAGATAACTCAAATTAATCAATAATGCCAGTAGCCACACCAAAACAATACGAAGCGATGCTCGACGCCGCCCAAAAGGGCAACTACGCCTATCCGGCCGTCAATGTGACTTCGATCACTACAATTAATGCCGCGCTCAAGGCCTTTGCCGACTCGAAATCTGACGGCATCATCCAAGTTTCCACTGGAGGTGGCCAGTTCGCATCTGGCCTAAACGTCAATGATGCAGCCTATGGAGCCATCGTATTAGCAGAAGCGACCCACGTTCTCGCTGAAAAGCACGATGTTCTCATCGCTCTCCATACAGACCACTGCCACCCAGAAAAGGTCGACGGCTTTCTAAAGCCACTCCTTGAGGCGTCTCGCAAGCGTATCGCCGAAGGCAAGGGTCCTCTCTTCCAATCGCATATGTTCGACGGCTCGGTTGTCGAACTTGACGAGAACTTAAAGATCTCCAGAGAACTACTTAAAGAGTGCGCTGAGCTCGACATTATCCTTGAGGTCGAAGCTGGCTGCGTAGGTGGCGAAGAAGATGGCCACGATACATCCGGCCTTCCGATAGAAAAGCTCTACACGACGCCTGAAGACATGGTCGAAGTGTATGAAGCCCTTCAGCCAATTGGGCGCTTCATCTTTGCGGCGACTTTCGGCAACGTCCATGGTGCTTACAAGCCTGGTTCGGTTAAGCTTCAACCCAAGATTCTTCGCGACGGGCAGAAGGCTGTCACTGAAAAGCACGGCTCAGATGCCTTTATGGATCTTGTATTCCACGGTGGTTCTGGCTCCGAGCTTAGCGATATCCGCGAAACACTTGAATATGGTGTCGTTAAGATGAACATCGATACGGATACACAATATGCATTCACTCGCCCAGTCGTCACTCACATCTGCGAGAACATCGAAGGTGTGCTTAAGATCGATGGCGAAGTCGGCAACAAGAAGGTTTATGATCCTCGCGGTTACCTCAAAAAAGCCGAAAAGAGCATGGCTGCTCGCCTGATTCAAGCAACCAAAGATCTCTGCTCTATTGGTAAAACAATCTGCGGCACAGTCTAAAGCTCAGCCATGTTAATTTTAAAAGCCGGATTCGCATTTGCGTCTCCGGCTTTTTTGTTTTTATTATGTAAAAAGTTTTCACCTCATCAAAGACTCACAATTGAGGAATAACCCTCGGCCCTTGCCCCAGATTTCCAGAATTACGGTTGAAAGTTTAGATCTCTCCTCATTGGGTGATTCACTTGAAACTTGCCGCGATTACTGGGATTCTTTGAACTATTAACTTATGACTAAAAGTCTTTTTGTACCCCGAGAGTCTCATCCCGCCGAAACGCGCGCCGCTATTGTGCCGGCTACGGTCAAAAAGCTGAAAGAGCTTGGGCTCGATATCTTTGTTGAAGAAGGTCTAGGTCTGAAGTCGGACTTCAAAAACAGTGACTACGAGGCTGCAGGTGCCAAGCTGATCAGCGATGCCGCTACTGCATACGCTGCCGCTGACATCGTAACACGTGTGCGTAAGCCCCAAGCCGCGGAGATTGATGCCTTGCGCCCTGGAACACTCCACATTAGTTTCCTCGACCCCTTCAATGAGTCCGCGCTGATCGCCGATCTGGCCAATCGCGAACTCGCCGCGATCAGTATGGAGATGATTCCGAGAACCACGCTCGCGCAGAAAATGGACGCTCTCTCCTCGCAGGCCAACTTGGCGGGCTACGCCGCCGTCATCATGGCTACCAATCGTATGCGTAAGATTCTGCCGATGATGATGACGCCCTCTGGCACTATTTCACCTGCCCGCGTCTTAGTAATCGGCGTTGGCGTGGCAGGCTTGCAAGCCATCGCTACAGCAAAACGTCTCGGTGCGCGCGTAGAGGCCTTCGATACTCGACCCGCAGTCGAAGATCAGGTTAGGTCTCTAGGCGCAAAGTTCATCAAAGTCGACCTCGGGGACACAGGGCAGACCGACCAAGGCTACGCCCAAGAACTCACTCCAGAGCAAATGGAAACGCAGCGCCAAGAAATGACCAAAGCCTGCGCTCGCGCCGACATTGTTATTACGACAGCAAAACTCTTCGGTCGCAAGGCACCCCTTATTCTCGATGCAGGCGCGCTCGCGCAAATGCAGGCTGGAAGTATCGTGATCGACTTTGCCGTCGAATCTGGCGGTAACGTGGTAGGCTCTAGGGTCGGCGAAGAGGTCCTTGCCGCAAATGGCGTCCGCGTGATTGGCCCTGAAAATCTAGAAGGCTATTTCCCTAAAGACGCCTCATGCATGCTCGCTTCTAATTTCTATAATCTCATCGAGCACTTCTGGGATACCGAGACAAAAAACTTTCAGTTCAGCGAAGACGATGAGATTATGAAAGGTTGTCTAATTACACGTGGCGGCCTGATAGTCCACGAGAGTTTCAAAGAAGAGTAATTGGAACTCTAACTTGTGCCAACATTTTGAAATTTGCTACTAATTCACTGAATCACTTCTGATACAAAATAACGACCCTACTCACAACCCACTCAGGAATATTGATCCTATTATCGTCACCGAGGCTGCTGTCCAAGCGCGCTTGATCGAGCTAGATAAAGAAATCAACGAAGCCTACGAGGAGCGCGATGTCGCAGGAGTTGCTATTATTAACGGAGCCATCATTTTCTAAGCAGACTTTTTTCGCCAACTGAGTATCTCAATAAAACTCGACTGTATACGTTTCGCTAACTATCGTGATTTAGTAAGCCGATGCAGAAGCCAGAAATCATTGATAAGATCCGCCTTGACTTAACAGGCCTCTATTTGCTCATCATCGGCGACATCCTCGACTTGGGTAAGACTCTTTCGCACGTCACTGAAATCTTCAAAGCTATGCAGCACGCCTCGCTAAAGACCTGTGTGCTACTCGATGAAAAGACCACCCGCAATGTCGACTTTGAGGCTGACTTTGTGGGCTTCCGTATCCCTAACGAATTCGTGCTTGGATACGGCCTCTGCTTCGCCGAGCGCTACCGCCAACTGCCATGTATCGGCGTGCTTCGTCCCGAACTTCAAAATCTAACCGAGTGGTCCTAGCGTGTACGCTCTAGGCATTGACGGCGGAGGCAGCCATACCCGAGCACTCCTCTGCAACACACTTGGACAAATTATCGGCCAAGGCCTCAGCGGGGGAACAAACCCAAGAACCTCTGCAACCGAAGAATTAAAGTTACATCTGCAGGAGGCGATTGAACAAGCCACTCGATCCATTGATTGCTCAAAAATCATTGCTGCGCACTTCGGTCTCGCTGGGGCGGGAGAAGCTGATACTAGAGCTAAGGTCAGAACAATCACAAAGGAACTTCTCGGTAAGCAAACCGCCTGCACGATCGGGCATGACCTAGAAATTGCCCTAGCTGGTGGGCTTGCGGATAAAACAGGTATTGTTCTGGTAGCGGGAACGGGCTCAGCCTGCTACGGACGCACCTGCGATGGTCGCAGCGCAAAGTGTGGTGACTGGGGTGATCTTGTGGATGATGTGGGTAGCGGTAGCTGGATCGGTTTGCGCGGGCTGCAAGCGTGTGTCAGCCAAACTGATGGCCGCCTTACCGAAAGTCCTCTTAAGCAAGCAGTGATGGGGTTTTTAAAGATCGACCACATGAATACTTTTAAGGCGCGGATCCACGATTCTGGCCTGTCGCGCAGTGAGCGCGCTCGACTCGCTCCGATCATACTCAATTTGGCCAGCGCGGGCGACGCAGCTTCGATTGCGATCGTGGCTGAAGGTGTGGGCTCTCTATCCAATTGTATATACTGTACGAGTCGCCAGCTAAGCATCAAGTCACCCTCCGTTTTACTGTCAGGTGGACTCCTTAAGCACACTTATTTTTCTAATTCTCTGGAAGCGGCGCTAAAGGCTCGCATCCCAAGTGCAATTATTACCCAGCCGATTTTGAGCCCTTCAGCAGGTGCCGTGTTAATGGCGCTCAAAGCCGCTCACTGCGAAATAAGTGATGCCAATATCGATAAGCTCAAAGAGGCCTCATATTCCTAAAACTAAAAGCTTTATATGCAGCGCATAGCAAACCATAGTTAAAGTAAGATTATTATCATGAAGACTGTTGCCATAATTGAAGACCAAACCGCCATCCGAGAGATGGTGAGCCAGGCAGTGATTGATAAAGATGCCTTTGAAGTTATCATCGAAAGTGGGGACGGTCGAACAGGTTGCGAGGCCTGTCTCGAACACGGGCCAGATTTTGTAATTCTAGATGTCATGTTGCCCAATCTCAACGGCACCGAGATATTGAAGGTTTTCCGCGAAAAGCTGCCTAGCACGCAGATTTTAATCTTTTCCGGTTACCAGAGTCCCAACCTTGTGCGCGAGCTTCTGCAAGCGGGGGCGCACGGGTTCGTGGAAAAATCCGCTCCGCTCTCGGAGCTACGTAAGGGAGTCGAAATCGTGGCTAGCGGCGGTAGTTACTTCGGGCCTGAGGTCGCGCTGTTACTGCGTGATGCCATGGCCGACCCGAAGTCAAACGACTCAGGCGTCAATATTTTGACTAAGCGCGAGCGCGAAATTCTCCAGTTGATTGCCGAAAGTCATAGTACGCGCGAAATCGCCAAAAAACTCGAAATAAGCGTTAAAACCGCCGAGAACCACCGAACGAATTTGATGCGTAAGCTAGACTTACACAACGTAGCTAGCCTAACGCGCTATGCGATTAACAATGGCTTGATCTCAATCGACGCGTAAAGGTCTAACCTACAGAGGCGATCTTCATTGTTAGACATTACGTGACAATGTATCCCGCAGCCGATCTTCCAAGATCTCGATTAACATCGGATGCTCTCCCAGCAAAGGCGTATTTTGAATCTGCTCGAAAACACCTTCTGAAATTAAACCGTCACAGATTTTGGCCACGTCGCCTCCCTTCCCTGCGTGGCGACCAGGAAGTAGAAAAAACATAGCGACAATGAGGCGCCCACCCGCGAAATGATCGACTTCTCCAAGCTTTTCTAGCAAGGGATCATTGAATGCGTAGGCCTCACCCTCTCGCCGTTCCATCGAGCAAGGCAATACTACGGCAGCATCTAGCTCACTTGCCAGTTGCCGCCCCACAGCGTTTCGCACACGGTTGACTTCTATGATAGGCGTTCCGTGATCGACCAGTGCCACCTTCGTATTTGGCGAAGGCTGCAAAGCACGAATTTGATCTGCTAGTATCTGCGCAAGACGAGGGTCCGGTAGGTCGAGATTATCGCCAGCAAGAACGGAAGCAATTCGAACCTTCAATTCGGGATATTCGCCCGACAATTCATCGACGACTTGTGGCAGGTAATCGGTAACTGCTAGACTAGGGCCCAGGAAGAGTGGCAGAAAGATAAACTCGCGCTGCCCCGCCGCTAGGCACTCTCGCAAGCGACGTTTGACAATAGTCGCAGACACACCATTTAACATATCGGGCGCAATCTTATGCGAATGCAGTAGACTGACTGCCTCAACTGACAAAACAGTACGCTCCGCTAAAGCATCCGCTAAGCTGCGCAATATTAAAGTTGCTTGCGGGCGGAGCGATCCGTTATCAACCAAAAATACGATAGGCGCTGACATAGAAAGGTGCAGGTGGAAATAAAATTAGTTCCAAGAGATAGGAAAATGTTTGCGAGATACAAATCAAACCATCACATTATAAAATTATGAACAAGACCGCCCATACATTCCTTACTCTAAATTTATTAATTTTTGTTTTTAGCGGTTGCTCCAGCACACAAGCACCCACCCAATACAGCGATGGAAGTAACCGCTTTGGCGATATGGATTTTATCCCAGACGAGTTCGATGGTAGCCTCCAAGAGCGCAATGAAGGCGATGATATCGGCGACGGTAAGTATGGCGACTTTACCATGGTCAGGGACATGCTGCCTTCCGTCTACTTCGGCTTTGATTCTTCCTCTGTCGCAGCATCCGAGCGAATAAAGCTTCAGGAAGCTGCCGAGCATTTAGAACAGAACTCAGAAGACCACCTTCTAGTTGAAGGTCACTGCGACTGGTATGGCACCAGTGAGTATAACCTTGCACTAGGTGATCGCCGCGCAAACAGCATTAGCGACTACCTTGACACGCTCGGCATTACGCCTGAACGTATAGAAAAGCTTTCTAAGGGTAGCCTTGAAGCAATCAGCGGCTCATCCAAAGAGCTGTCTTTCAAAGATCGCCGTGCAGATCTTATTATACTAAAGAAGTAAGCCAATAAAATGTTGGCGATGGCCGAAAGGTAAGGCTTCCGTCGCTTAGATTAGAGCTTACCTTGTTCCGACTTTTGCTCTAGATGTCTGCCAAAAGCACGCATTACTGCTAAATGGATGCGCGCCTGCGTATTCGCGTAAATCCACCAAGGGAGAGTCGGTGCGAAACCGTGGATAGAGGCGATCACACATGCCTGCTCGGGAAACAAGCGGAACTCTAATCGCCCAGGCGGGTCGACATCGCGCGAAAGCTTACCCCCCGATATGTAAAAGGCACAGCGCTGCTCACTCCCCTGCGAGTAGGGTGAAGGTGTGAGTTCCAGAAGGACGATCCCGCCAAGTGTGGCTATGCGGACAACGCCGTTGGAATCCTTGGTCGCGTCGATCAGTCCGCGGAAACGGCGACTGAGGTATTCGCCATATTCCGTGGCTATCTTTTGTGCGCTCCAATTTGCAGGCAAGGGCATGCGCTGCACCGAACGCACTCGGCGCGCTTGTTTAATAAACTTACGATCCGACGCTTGGGTCGCACTGCGTGGGTTTGGTTTTGGTATTCCTTCGCCATCTACACTTTTGCGAAAAGAGGCCTCAAAACTAACCAATTTGTTTTTCAGTCTTGCGCTCAGGTCGCTAGGCTGCGCGACGAGATCATGTTGCAGACTTTCTAACAATGGCCCTGCAAGAGTAGGTGGCACACCCCCGAACAAGGAAACCCAGTGCTTTGAGAGTCCAAACCAATTATAAGGAAAATTAAAGAAGCGAGCGCGCTTGCCAAGTAGGTCGGCGGTTTGACTGATCATCTCGCGATAGGTCATGGCGCAGTGTCCGCCCAGATCGTAAGTCTCCCCAGCCAATTCAGTCTCTTGCAAGCAAAGCCTGAAAGCTTGGCAGACATTCTCGATATCTATTGATTGAGTCTTCGAGCTTCCCCAAGCCGGCAGTAGCATTACAGGAAGTCTTCGAACCAAGTTGATCAGCAATGAGAACGAGGAGCCTCCCGGACCAAAAATCAAGCCTGCGCGCAACACAGTCACTTTGATCGAGCGAGAACGCAGGACGTTTTCCACTTCAAGCCGGCTGCGTAGATGCGGCGACAGAGGCTCCCTTGAGTTTGGCATAAGCCCGCTCAAGTAGACGACGTGTTTGAGCCCTGCAGCCTCGGCAGCACGGATAAAATTATCCGCGAGTAATAAGTCGGTATCTTCAAAGCTGCCCTGCACAAGTCGAGAGGAAGGTGCCATTGAGTGCACAAGATAAATGCCACAATCACAGCAGCCTAATGCTTTGGTGACTTTTGGGAGTGAATAAAGATCGCACTCACGCCACTCCGTGCTGGTCGCATCGGGACTTTTCTGTGCCACGGAAGTACTGCGTGTGAGCGCACGAAACCGATAATCACTTTTGAGATAATTGCGCAAATGAGACCCGACAAACCCACTAGCGCCTGCGACGGCGATTAGCGGCTTATGAGGCTCAGTTCCTGAATCCATAGGTAAGAGATGTGTTGGCTATATATTGCGCGCAATTTGTGTATCATTAAAATCGCGGTGGTTGCAAACCTTGTCTCCCATTCACCTGCTTGACTTCGTCGCAGATGCGCTCGACTTATGATCATCTAATCTAAAAGCCATGGCTACCGCGTTCGGGGTCATGTTTCGGATTGGGCGCCGGTAACTGCGCGGCAACACTTACACGCCATTGTTCTAACTCTTTCAACAACTCCGCCGCTTTCTCCGGCATTGCATCGGCCAGGTTCGATTCTTCGGCCAGGTCATCTTTAAGATTATAGAGTTCCAGTTTCCCGTCTTCAAAAAATTCGATTAGCTTATAATTTCCACTTCGGATTGCCCCGTATGGGTTCGTTTTATGGTAATGTGGATAGTGCCAAAACAGTGAGCGTTCTTCAATATCGCCCGTCTGTAGGAGCAATGGCTTCAAACTAACGCCATCTTTGTGTTGTTCGGGCTTAAGTGGAGCAGCAATCAAATCCAGTATTGTTGGGTAAAAATCTGTACCGATGACAGGCACATCGGATGTGCCCGGTTGAATTCCCGGCCCTTTTATGAAAAATGGTTCACGGACGCCCCCTTCGTGGGAATACGCTTTCGATCCCCTCAGTCCCCCACAATATTTACTGCCCGTTGCACCATTATCACCCGTGAATACAACAATAGTTTTATCAGCCAATTCCCTTTCTTCCAACTTATCGAGAACACGCCCCACACTTTCATCCAGGCTCTGCACCATTGCTGCATATTCCGGGTTGTTATGATTATATTTTCCAGATTTCAACTTTGCCTTGTACTTTGCCACCAGCTCGGGTTTGCCCATAATGGGCCAATGTACAGTGTAGTATGAGAAGTAGAGGAAGAACGGATTATTCTGCTGTTGATCGATAAATTCGACTGCATAATCAGTCAAACGATCCGTCAGGTAATCGCCCTCTTTACTGGAGACATTAGGCATATCGAAGGGATGAAAAAACAGTCCCCGCCCCTTTGGCTGTCCCCATTCACAGCCTCCGATATTCTGGTCAAAGCCATGCGACTCAGGAAAATGATCCTTCATCAATTCTTTCTGCCTCGTCGGCATAAGATGCCATTTGCCGATAAAGCTCGTTTCATACCCCGCTTCTTTGAGTGCCTCTGGCAACAGGATGCGCTCATGGTCTATTTTCATGTTCCAATCGGGAACCTTCAGTTTCGCATTGGGTCGTTTATGGCCCGCGATCCAATCTGTAAGCCTTATCCGTCCGGGATAGCATCCGGTGAGGATGGCGGCACGACTTGGCGAGCACACGGTACAGGCGGCATATCCATTACTAAATGCCATTCCGCTTTTAGCGAGTTTATCAATGTTTGGAGTTTCGTGAAAGTCGCTCCCCATGCTTGACAATGCGCCCCAGCCGAAATCATCAACCAAGAAGAACACCACATTCGGCTTTTCAATTGCGGCACCCACCACGTTCATGCCTACCAGCATTACCAACAGTAGACCGCCTGTTTTTATCCAGTTCATACACCTGCCTTAAATCTGTTGATTCGCGTTTTCCATTGATCTAATCTCGGCCGTCCTGAATGGAATAAAGCTCGGTATATTTTTCAACGCGCTTATTCCAAGAGAGGCCTTTGGGATTCAAAGGAAATACCTGGTTCTTTTCTCCCCATGCATTCCACTTCCCCTCCAACTCCGCGACTTTTTCAGGATGCGCCTTTGAGACATCGTTCAGCTCAAATGGATCTACATTTAGGTTGATCAATTCCCAAGACCAGCCACTGCTGAACCGCACCAGTTTCCAAGCTCCTGAAATAACGGCGCACGAGGTTTGGTGTTCAAAGAAAAAATCACGTTTGGGCAGTGCCACATTTCTCAAGGCCGGAACCACGCTTATGCCATCCGACGGAGCGATCCCAAGCCCATTAAATGTTGAGGGATATTTTATTCCAGCCAGATCTAGGCACGTGGGTAAAATATCGACAATGTGCGTGTAGTCCGCCCTCAGCTTCCCTGCTACATGCCCGGTAATTTTCGGATACTGGATAATTAGGGGAGAGCTGATGCCGCCCATAAACGTTTTTGCTTTATACGAACGATACGGTGTATTGCTTAAGTCGGCCGCAAGTTGTGAAATCAGGCCGCCTTCGCTAGTAGCACCATTATCGCTCAAAAATACAAAAAGAGTATTATCAAACTCGCCTTTCTCCTTCACCGCTTCCACTACGTCCCCAATGCCGTCATCCATGATCTCAATCATTGCGGCATAGGTCGCCATCTCTTCGATCCATTTTTCCTTCATTCGCGAATCAAGCGAATCCCAGGAAGGTCGTGCCTGCTTTTTATACCCTTTACGATGAACAGGGAGTTCGGCTTTTGACCCTACCACGCCCATCTCTTTCAAACGTTTATACCGCTCTTGCCGCAGCACATCGTAACCAACCCGGTATCGTTCCCTGCACGCTTCAATCCTCTCTTCAGGAGCCTGTAAAGGGCGATGTGGCGCGTAATGTGCCACATACAGGAAGAACGGGTTCGCCTCCTTATGGTTCAGAATAAATTCGACACTATGCTCATTAATTGCATCGGTGTAATAGTAACCCTTTGAAAATTTAGTCACCCTTTCTTCGTTCCTATATAAGGCTTTAGGGCTATGAAAATTGCCTGCTCCGGAAAGGCTTCCATAATATCCGTCAAAGCCCCTCTGAGTCGGATAACTGCCATTGGGGATACTATCCTCGGGCTTCCATGCCCCATCAACGGTAAGATGCCATTTCCCGGTCATGTAAGTTGTATAACCGTTCTCTTTCATTATTTCTGCAAGGGTTGGAATCTCCTTGGAAATCTGCCCGCGATACCCAGGCCGGTGTTCGTCAACCGCTGTCATCCACCCCAAGCCCACGGCATGCTGATGGCGGCCAGTCAAAAGCGACGCCCGGCTTGGGCAGCAGCGCCCCGTATTTTTGAAATGGCTGAACCTGATCCCGCCTCCGGCCAAGGCATCAATGTTGGGGGTGTCGATCTCGCCGCCATAACACCCCAGATCGGAATACCCCATGTCATCACACATGATTAATACGATGTTGGGTTTCTCGCTTCGGGCAATAGCTACCCCAACAATTAATAATGCGCTGCACAGGAATACGCTATTTTGAATCATTATTTTACCTCAAAAGTAAGTGCTATCGGCTCAAAGCCTTCCGCATCCGCGGTAAAAGTTACTCTGCCCGGTTCACGCCCAGCCCTGAGAATAGCCAGTGCCGTTCCTCGGTGAAGACTGCGCTCTTTGGCAACGTGCAGTTCATCCGTCATCATATCGCCGTTATCTACGCCGATTAATCTTGCCGGACCTTCTACGCTAAACTTCACCAACTCTTTTGCGTCAAAGACGATACGTGCCTGGTCATCCACGGCACTGATACGGATGTGTTGCAAATCAAACCCGTCGGCCGTCCAATCCGGATTATCAGCTTCCAGTTTCAATGCCACGGCTTCTCCGACCGTCTTAACCACATGTTCAGCAACCAGCTTACCCTTGGTGCGTGCAACGGCCTTCAACACACCCGGCTCATAATCCACCTGCCACGTTGTTTTGTTTCGTTGGCCGGGATCATCCAACAGGTTTGCCTTTGTCCCTAAAGAACGGCCGTTTAAAAACAGTTCCACCTCCTCGGCATTGGTCCAGACATCCATTTTAACACGACTGTTCAAAGGGTGGTTCCAATTTTCATTCATCTGAGCCATGCCCAACTCAACATCGTTCCAAAGCACCAGTTTTGCCTCTTCCTCGTAAATACCAATATGCACCATGGGTTCATCACTATAATAACTGCGGATATAGTGGAACTGCGGGCGCTTTTCCAGGGAAAGGTCGATCACCGAATTCACCCAGCCTTTTTGCGGCCAGCCGAAACTCTCCCCAACATACATGATGGCCCCCCAGTAGGCCAAGCCGATGGCTTCCTCCGGCATTCCGAAATAGTTTTTACCCATCCCAACAGTAGTTGCTTCGCTTTGGAAAAAGAGCCAATCCGGATAAGTTTTCCGGTCGGTTGAAAACCATTCATACAGATAATTCTGACTCATGATATCCGAAACAAATGCCAGTTCCGCCGGCTTGCTTTTTTCATAGCCCTCATCCTGCTTGCCCATCCCGCTTTCGCGGGCAGGATAGAGACCTACCGTGAATTCGCGTGAATCATCGTATTTAAGACATTCTTCTTTCAGCAGATTATATACGGGCACGCCCCATCCCTTGAGTTTTCCCCTATTTTTAATCTGATGGGTCCAGATCTCATTACCCAGGCTGTAAAGTATAACTGAGGGATGGTTGCGGGACTGCTTAATCCACTCTTCGCTGGCCCAAGGGATAATCGTATCGAAGAAATCGACGCGATAGTTATTACCCTGTCCCTCCCATTTATCAAACAACTCATCCACAAGCAACATCCCATGTTGGTCTGCCAGTTCATAGAAAGATTCAGCATACGGGTTATGTGCCAGGCGGATCCCATTAACACCCATCTCTTTCAGGACCTTGAACCGTTTTTCAATGGCCGCTTCATAGTTGGCTGCCCCAAGGGCACCAAAGGAATGGTGCACATTCACCCCATGGAACTTGATCCTTTTGCCATTGAGCACCATTCCCTGTTCGGGCTTCCACTCTATGGTACGGATTCCGAAGCGCTCAGATATTCTATCCACTACATTACCAGCGTCTTTAACAGTTACTTCGGCGGTATAAAGGTTCGGCGTTTCAGTTGACCAAAGCTGTGGATCGCTGACATTAAGTATCATGGTTGAAGTGGCGCTTATGCCCTTCACCTGCATACCGGTCTTACCCGTGGCCACCGGCTTTCCGACAGGGGACAGAAGGCGTATAGCAAGCGTTACCTGCCTGGTTTCTCCCGACAGATTATCCAACTCAACCTGTAACTTGACCGACGCTTGCCTGCCGGTAATTTCCGGTGTTGAGACAAATACCCCATGGCGCGCAATGGACACAGGCTCTTTCACAACAAGGTGTACTTTACGATACAATCCGCCGCCCGTATACCAGCGTGAATGCAGGGTGTTGTCGGCGCGGATGGCAACAACGTTCCTGCCGCCCCAGTCAAGGTGTTCCGTCAGGTCATACTCGCCACCCAGATAGCCGTATTCATTGCTGCCAACCTTCTTTCCGTTCAGCCAGACATCGCCAACATACATGATGCCGCCGACATCCAGCAGTACACGCTTGCCCTTCCAGTCAGGATCAATCTTCAGGTCTTTGCGATACCATCCGATATTCAGTTCCTTAAAACCGCGGGCAATGAACGGCTGCTGTTTTTTCTCCCTCCGCTTTTGTTCATCCGTCGGCTCAGCCCATGGCTGCTCGATCTGGTAGTCATGAGGCAGATCCAGTACGCGCCATTCACGGTCATCAAACGAAGTGGCGGAGAAAACCGCTGGATCCCCGTCGGCTCGGTGGAATTTCCAACCAAAATTACAGTCCACTGCTTCACGGGCCAAAACATGCCCCGCAACAAAGACACAGCACGCGGCAGTCGCAAACCATACAGTAAACGATTTTTTCCTCCTCATCTTGATCTGAAAAGGATATTACAATTAATCAAATAAACCATAAGACAATTCGACGATATTGATAGATTTTTCGCCTTATAGTTGGCGCTAAGTATATTTTCAGATAGCTCAATATCTTTCATTTTTGTTATGTATTTTCTAAGTAAGACCACACCAGATGCAAACCTTGTCTCGCATTCGCCTGCTTGACTTCGTCGCAGATGCGCTCGACTTTCAATCGTCTAATCTAAACGCCATGGCTACCGCAACTCTCAACTACGAACCAATGGTCTTCACCCCCAAACAGGGCGATGAAGAGCCACTCACTGCGATCCAAGAAGAAGTGCTTGCTCTCAAGAAAGAACGTAACGCGCTGGTCCTCGCGCATAACTACCAAATCGATGCGATCCAGCGCGTTGCCGATTATGTGGGCGACTCACTCGGACTCGCCTACAAAGCGGAGCAAGCCGACACCAATTGCATCGTTTTCTGCGGCGTCCATTTTATGGCTGAAACTGCCAAGATCGTCAATCCGAACAAACCAGTACTCCTCCCCGAGGTAGACGCAGGCTGTTCGCTTTCAGACTCCTGCCCTGCCGAAAAACTAGCAGCCTACAAAGAGGCCCATCCCAATGTTTACGTCGTTGCCTACATCAATTGCTCGGCTGCGGTCAAAGCACTCTCTGATGTAATTTGCACAAGCGGGAACGCCATGAAAATTGTCGGCAAAGTGCCTGCTGATCGCGACATCCTCTTCGTGCCCGATCAAAACCTCGGTCAATGGGTAAGTAAGCAGACCGGTCGCGACATGCAACTCTGGCCAGGCTCGTGTTATGCCCATGTCCTCTTTACTCAGCAAGCCATCGAACGTCTGAAGTTAAAGTTTCCCGACGCCCTCGTCGTCGCCCATCCAGAGTGCACTGAAACTGTTCGCGATAATGCGGATGAGGTCTGCAGCACCGAAAAGATGATTGGTTTCTGCCGAGATTGTGAGGCGGAGAAAATCATCGTCGTGACAGAGACCGGCATGATTCATCGCCTCCAGCGTGAAATCCCAACTAAGACTTTCATCGCTGGCCCTACGGATACCTGCGCTTGCAACGATTGCCGCTACATGAAGATGAATACTATCGAAAAGTTGCGCGACTGCCTTCGCGACATGTCGCCCCAAATCGAGATGCCCGAAGGCATCCGCCTTCTAGCCTATGCGCCGATCAAGCGCATGCTGGAGTGGAGCAAGTAGTTTTACAAAGGGCTGAGACATGACTGGCGGAATTCGGCCGTGAGCGTATTCTTTTACACAAAACGGATCAAATCAAAATCGTTCGCTATGAGAACAATTCCGTTTTCAAGCATACAGACTTGGGTGTAGGGCAAATGCAGCTTACTTTCTCGTAATGATCACGGCAAACAAAGCGAATGCGACCTATCGCAACGACCTGCTACGTGCACCGCTTGCGGGTATTTTAGAAGCAGGCTGGGCGACCTTCGCGCTCGTCATCGCCATCCGCTACTTTGAAGCGAGCGAAACGCACAAGGCCTTCATCGCGGGAGCCGCTCCCATGGGCTTCCTCATCACGCCGATTACGCTTTATCTCGCTGCCAGCATACGCGCTCGCCCTAGCTTCAGTTGTGCCTTTGTCTTGGCAACGGCTACCTTGTTGTTGTTAGGCGCAAGCATCGTTGAATCGCTCCTCGTTTTCACGCTTTTCGCCGTCCTAAGTCAGGTCTCTGCCGTACAGCAAGGACCCCTAATGCTCCAAATCTACACAGAGAACTACACCCGCAAGGAGCGAGGCAGCCGCATGAGCTGGCCATTTATTTTGACCGCCCTCTTTTCAGTTGGCTTCGCCCTCGCGGGGGGTCGCTTACTTGACCTTAGGATGGAAGCCTATCACTGGATCTTCGGTATAATGGTCGTCGCCTGCGGTATCTCGGCAGTGGCTTGCGCCAGAATTCCTAGCAGCCCCCTTTCTCGTAATAATATAGGAAACCCCTGGCAAAGCTGCAGTCTGATTTGGAAAGATCGCTTCTTCGGCTTCATCCTTGGCTGCTGGATGCTCCTCGGCATGGGTAACCTCATCGCTCTACCCGTTCGGATAGAATATTTAGCTAATCCAAAGTTTGGTGTAAACGCCAGCAATACCACGATCGCCACCCTCATGCTAGTAGTACCCGCTGTCGCTCGAGTGCTTAGCACCCGTATGTGGGGACGCTTCTTCGACCGTCTCCACTTTGTGACCACGCGCAACCTGCTCAACCTGTTCTTTCTCGCAAGTATCGGGTTCTTCTTTTTTACGACCAATATCTATGTTCTTGGTCTTGCAATGGCTCTCCAAGGCCTTGCGTTCGGAGGCGGTAAAATCTTTTGGAGCCTCTGGGTCACCAAAATAGCGCCTGAAGAAAAAGCATCCTCCTACATGAGTATCCACATGGCGCTGACTGGTCTGCGTGGCTCGCTAGCGCCCTTCATTGGTTATGCCATTCTCAGCCGCTCTAACCCAGCGTGCGTTGCTATCATAGGGATGATTCTAATTGTCGCATCAATTATGCTGTTCGAACTCATACGCGGGCATGCGCGCTTGCGCGAGACGGTCGAGGGATAAGCTCTCTGTTGCCACAAATTAATAGATTACGTGTTGCTCTGGGCAAAATCTACCGCTTTATCTTCCACACAATGTCAGCTAACCCCCTCACTATTTCCATCGGCACCGACCATGCGGGCTTTCCACTCAAGGCACCGATCATCGCTTTCTTGAGACAACGCGGACACACCGTCATCGACTTTGGTTGTGACTCCGACGAATCCTGCGACTACCCTGATTTCATCCGCCCCGCTGCCGAAGCAATTGCATCTGGCCAAGTTGACTGCGGGATCGTGCTCGGTGGCTCTGGCAACGGCGAAGCCATGGTAGCCAACAAGGTTCAAGGCGTTCGCTGCGGTCTCTGCTGGGATGAGTGGTCAGCGAATGCGACTAAGACTCATAACAAGGCCAACTGCATCTCCATAGGCGCCCGCACCGTCCCTGAAGCCTTAGCCTTAAAGATCATCGGTATCTGGCTAGACGCAGACTTCGAGGGCGGTCGACACGAGCGTCGCGTTACCAAGATCGAAGGTTAATTCATTTCAGTCCCTGCTTGAAACCTGCGCTAGCTGTGCTCTCATATTACTTTAGTTTTATTTAAACACAAATTCCCTATGGCCGATAAAGATAAGTCGAAAGACAAAGAAGAGAAATCCATCAAAATCCAAGAGACCTTTCTCAAAGAACGTAAAGTCTTTCTTTGGGGCGAAGTGTCCGACAAATCGGCACGCGATGTCACGGAGAAGCTCCTTTATTTAGAAATGGATGCGCCTGACAAGGAGATCACTTTTTACATCAACACCCCTGGCGGCTCCATCACTGCAGGTATGGCCGTATATGATACAATGAAGTTGATTAGCTCGCCGATCAAAGTCGTCGTCACTGGTATGGCAGCCAGCATGGGCTCGATTCTCCTCTGCGGTGCAGATAAAGGTAAGCGCTTACTCTATCCGCACTCTCGGGTGCTCATCCACCAGCCACTCATTTCTGGCCAGATGGTCGCTGTCGCCGTCGACATACACATCCAGGCCCAAGAGATGGAGCGCCTCCGCGACGAACTCAACGCCATCCTCGCCGAGTCCTCAGGCCAGCCACTCGAAAAGATCCAAAAGGACACCGACCGCGACTTTTACATGACTGCAGACGAAGCCATCAATTACGGCCTAGCTGACGGTATTGTCGAAAAAATTTAACCGCTCCGTTTATTGCTACGCAAAATAGTGAAGCCAATTCAAGTCGGTCGGCATCTATCACTAAGCTACGAGGGCAGCCCGCGCGCCAAGAGCCATTTTAAATGACAGAAGAGGGCAAACGGACAAAAGCTTGGATCGGCGATGCTGTCTTAGCCCTTTTCGCGCGCGAGTGGATATTAAAGCAAACAGACATCTCCACGAAGGAGCGCGCCGAGGTCTTCATTCAGATAACCTCTAACCAATTCCTCGCCTCTCTCGGTGAGCCCACCTCAATGGAAGCCGAAATCGGCGTCATCTATGAAACAGATGGACTACACGCCGCCTTTGACTTTATCGAGCAGAAGATCTTGCCGCTCTTTTTAAAGCGACGAGCCAAGTGCAAGCAACCTGGCAGCTACAGGAGCAAAAGTTAGTGTAAGCAATTTTAGGCGAAGCGCTCCAAAGAAGGCATTAAGCGCTGGCAAGATGCCCGTGCTTCAAACTACTTTTGCACTAGATCCCAACCATCGTTTTGGATCATGGCTTCGGCTTTTTTAAACTTGAGAGTCTTCTCTTCAGGTCCCTTACGAATAGTCACAATATCATTGCGGCCGACCTTGGGCAGTTCACGACGAATCGGTTCTACCTTTGGAAGTTCGACTGGCTTTCCAGGGGCTGCGCCAGCTTGAGGCTGGCCAGCGGCAGCAGTAAGTGCGCTAGCACCTTGCCCCATGCTAGTGCCCGGCCCCGCTACTTGAGCGACCTTAGACATACGAGCGAGCATGTTGCTAAAGGCTTCTTGGCTCGTCGCGCTACGGAACACTGAATTACAAATCTCTGAGCGCACATTTGTCATCAACTTTTGGAAGAAGACATAAGCTTCGCTCTTGTATTCGTTAAGCGGATCCTTCTGCCCATAGCTGCGAAGATTCACGCTTCGGCGCAGCTCTTCCATTTCAGTCAGGTGATCTTGCCAACGGCGATCAAGAGAGCGAATGATGAGATAGCGTTCGAGGCCGATAAGGGCTTCTTGCTCTTCAAACTCTTCGCGTTGATCATAAGCTTCGTTAATCTTAGCGAGAATAAATTCGTGCTGCGCTAGCGCATCGAGGGCTTCAATCTCCTCGGGCTTGAGCGAAATCGGAAAGTAAGCATTAAGCCAGCCAAGAAAGCGATCCATCCCTTCGGTGTCGCTGGCCTTGGCCTCATCTAGATCGTTAAGGCGCTCTTCGAGCTCTTCCTCAATCATCTCGAAGACGATTTCACGAGGCGTTTCTGAATGGATTGCATCATTACGTAGTCCATAAATAACCTCGCGCTGCGTATTGAGTACATCGTCGAACTGGAGGAGCCGTTTGCGCATGGAGAAATTCTGCTGCTCGACCTTCTTCTGCGCATTTTCGATCGACCAATTGAGCGCAGGGTGCTCGAGCTCTTCGCCCTCGACCATGGACTTTTCAAGGAAACGAGATATCGGGCCTGCATCGGCGAAGAGACGCATGAGGTCGTCTTCTAGCGAGACGAAGCACTTAGAGAGGCCAGGGTCACCCTGACGGGCGCAACGCCCACGAAGCTGACGGTCGATTCGTCGGGACTCGTGTCGCTCAGTACCGATCACGAAGAGGCCTCCCAGTTCGGCAACGCCTTGACCGAGCTTAATATCAGTGCCGCGCCCAGCCATGTTGGTAGCGATGGTGACCGAACCTTTCTGACCAGCTTTGGCCACGATCTCGGCCTCTTGCGCGTGAAACTTCGCGTTCAAAACACTGTGCACAATTTTGTTACGTTTGAGCATACGAGAGAGCAACTCGGAGGCTTCGACCGAGGCAGTCCCTACGAGGACGGGCTGACCTTCTTTGTTAGCCTCTTGAATCGTCTCAATCACAGCGTTGAATTTTTCCCGACGTGTCTTGAACACAACGTCATTCAGATCAACACGCACATTAGGTTTATTCGTAGGGATCACCATGACGCTGAGGCCGTAAATTTCGTTGAACTCGGAGGCCTCCGTCTCTGCCGTCCCCGTCATACCGGCTAACTTATCATACATCCGAAAATAGTTCTGAATCGTAACCGTGGCATAAGTCTTAGTCTCTTTTTCGATGGTGCAATTCTCCTTGGCTTCAACCGCTTGGTGGAGGCCGTCTGACCAGCGTCGCCCAGGCATGACGCGGCCAGTATTTGGGTCGACGATGTTGACCTTACCAGCTTGCACAACGTATTCCTTATCACGCTCGTATAGGCTGTAAGCGCGGAGCAACTGACTTATACAGTGAATGCGTTCGCTCGTGGCCTGGAAAATAGCTTCGGCCTCTGACTTGGCATTTTGTTTCGCCTCGGCGGAGAGATTTTCCTGCTTATCGATCTCGATAAACTGGGTAGGCAGATCGGGCAGCATGAAGGCATCTGGATCATCCGGGCTCATAAGGGTGCGACCCCTCTCAGTGAGATCGGCCTGCTGCTGCTTTTCGTCGATCACATAGTAAAGCTCTTCTTTGAGCGCATAGCGCTGCTCTTTGTTAAAATCGCTATTCATCTCGAGGTCGAACTTATCGACCTCGCGGCGGAAGGCAGGTACCTCGTTCAGGCGGTGAAACTGCTTATTCTTCGGCATGCCGAGTTTTACTTGGTAGAGACTGGCTACGGCGGCATGTTTGTCCTCTTCGCTAGAACTCTCGTCTTCCAAAACTTTTTTAGCCTCCGCGACGAGCTTGTTACAAAAGGCTTGCTGCTTAGAAAATAGATTCCGGATGGAAGGTTTTACTTCGTTAAAGGGCAGCGGGTTGTCATCCTGCATCGGACCCGAAATAATGAGCGGCGTGCGCGCTTCGTCGACAAGGATGGAGTCGACTTCGTCAATAATACAGAAGTAATGGTCGCGCTGAACCTGGTCTTCCTTGCGACTAGTCATCCCGTTATCTCGCAGGTAGTCGAAACCAAACTCAGAGGCGGTGCCGTAGGTGATGTTGCAGGCATACATCTCACGGCGCGACTGCGGGTCCATCGAGTTTTGGATACAGCCAACAGTCAGCCCAAGGAAACGGAACAGGTGGCCCATCCACTCGGAGTCACGGCGGGCAAGGTAATCATTCACCGTGACGAGCTGGCAATTACGACCTGTCAATGCGTTGAGGTAAAGTGGGCATGTCGAGACAAGGGTCTTGCCCTCACCGGTTGCCATTTCTGCGATACGTTTTTCGTGGAGCGTAATGCCACCGATAAATTGAACGTCGTAATGGACCATTTCCCAAGGCAGTTTGTGGTCGCAAACATCGTAGGACTGGCCACACATCCGGCGGGCAGCACTCTTTACTGCAGCAAAGGCTTCGGGTAAAAGATCGTCGAGACTCTCACCACCCTCCTGATTGCGCTTCATAAACTCAGCCGTCTTCGCGCGAAGCTGCGCATCGGAGAGCGACTGATACTCGAGCTCGATGGCGTTAATGCTCTCGATGATAGGCTGGCACTTTTTTAGGTATTTACCATAGTGACGGCCAGAAAATTTTTTTAGAATGGAGGAGATCATTAGACCTATTAACTGCGTTGGGAAATGAGATTTGCGTGCCTTGCGAATTCAAAGAGGACACCTAAAGTACGAAAGTTGGAGAAAATGGTCAACGAGCCAATGAGTGGCAAGTGTGTACTACAATCATAAGGGATTGACTCTGGAGAGCTTTCTGACGGGTTAAAGGCATGAATATAGTTTGTCTCGACTTAGAGGGAGTATTGATTCCCGAAATCTGGATCGCTTTTGCGGAACAGACCGGAATCGAGGCGCTCAAGCGCACCACTCGCGATGAACCAAACTACGACGTGCTGATGCGTTACCGCTTAGACATTCTCGATAGAGAGGGGTTCAAGCTAACCGATATCGAGGAAGTCATCGGCACGCTTGATCCGATGCCGGGTGCCTCGGAATTCGTCGAATGGGTCACTTCGCATACGCGCCTTGTGATCCTTTCCGACACTTTCCGCCAATTTGCAGGACCCCTCATGACTAAGCTTGGGCATCCCACTCTCTTTTGCCACGATTTAGTAATCGATGAGTCGGGTCGGATCGCCGACTACGCCCTCCGCCTCAAAGACCATAAGCGCAAGGCGGTCGAAGCCTTTAAGGCGCTCAAATTTGACACCTTTGCGGCGGGCGATTCTTACAACGACCTCTCTATGATCGATGTAGCTGACAACCGGGCACTCTATTGCCCGCCCGAACGACTCACTATTGAACGCCCAGAACTGCCCGTTGCCCGC
>JAKVCM010000130.1 GCA_022448605.1 Puniceicoccaceae bacterium
AAGACCTTGGACTTGCCAGGCGGCAGGGTCGAATCAGTCCTGCTACCACACGGTAAAATTCAAGTGCTCGGTCTCGTCTTTACTGAGGCAGAAACGGGCAAACAGTTTACTTATTATACTGATTGCAATGAAGTCGGCGAAGAAGCCCGTCTCATTGCTGAAGGATCCGACGTCGTTATCCTCGATGGCTTGCGCCCGAACCCGCATCCCTCGCACATGACAATCGATCAAGCGGCTCAAACCGCGCAAGAAATGGGTGCGGCGATCTCGTTTATTACGCACATGACCTACATGGTCGATCACGAGGTGACCGAGGCCTCGCTTCCCGAGTCGGTACATTTGGCCTATGATGGACTGCGAGTTAGTTGGTAGTTCCAAGCTAAGGGGATTCTCTTGTGAAGACCCTAAAGCTTTATAATAGTACTAAATTGTTTCGGTGCACGACCACCCTAGCTTCGAGCAAAGGTGAGTCATTGTTGATGAGTTCCATGTCGAAGTCGATGACGCCATGCGCGAAAACATCGCCATTGGGGGCGCAAATTTGCACGATATCGCCGCCCTCGAAGTTTCCCTCGCAGCTGGTGATTCCAGCTTCTAATAAACTCTTGCCTCGATTGAGGATCGCTTCGACCGCTCCCGCATCGACATTAACCGCGCCATGTGTGTGGTCTTGAATGGCAATCCAGCGCTTGTGTGATTTTACAGGCAGCTCGCTAGGCGCGAAATAGGTTCCCACGCTTTCGCCATCGAGCAGCTTCTTGAAAAGTGTCGAATCACCACCACTACCAATAATGACTGCGCAGCCTGCACGTTGTGCGATCTTGGCTGCAGAGAGTTTACTGGCCATACCGCCGACCGAGGTCTCCTGCTTGGTGCCATGGGCCATTGCTTCGATTTTGTCGGTAATGGTATCGACTATTGGCACCACCTCGCCCGTGCCTTGAATGTCAATCAATCCGGGGATATTGGATAGTATAAAGAGCATGTCCGCATGCACCACACTAGCCACGAGTGCAGAGAGGGTGTCGTTATCGCCAAACTTAATCTCGGTGGCGCTGACCGTATCGTTTTCGTTGACGATGGGCACGGCACCATTCGCTAGTAGTCGCTCGATAGTGTTGCAGACTGCATTGTGCCGGTGGCGCGTGCGCAGGTCTTCGCGGGTCAGCAGAATCTGGGCAACGGTCAGAGCATGCGGGTCGAAGCATTGTTGCCAGTTGTTAATCAAGATACTTTGGCCGAGGGCGGCGCAAGCTTGTAGGGTGGCTAAGTCCTTTGGTCGCTTCTCCAGTTTAAGCTTTCCCATGCCGAGACCCACTGCGCCGGAGCTGACTAGGATTACCTCAATGCCAAGCTGGCGGAGTGCGTTGACTTGATCACAAAGCCTTGCGATGCGCGCCGTGTCCAATTCCCCGATACCAGAAGTCAACACACCTGTGCCGAGCTTGATGACGATGCGTTTGGCTGTAGTGAGCATTTTTATAGATCAGAGGATAGATGGTTCTGCCTTATGCTTTCTACCTAGGGGGTCAGACTTTTTTCAATTCAGCTTCCTTGTGAGTCAGGTGCTCATTGATCTCGGAGATGTAGTCGTCGTGGGCTTTTTGCACTTCTTTTTCGTGGCGTTTAAAATCATCTTCGGGTAGACCGTCGTCGTTCTTGGCAGACTTAAGAAGGTCGAGTGCATCACGACGACCCTGGCGTATGCGAACACGTCCGTCTTCGGCCATTTTGCCGGCTGTCTTAGCAAGCTCTAGGCGGCGTTCACCAGTGAGTTCGGGCACTGGCACGCGGAGGATGCCGCCATCGATAATGGGGTTTAGGCCAAGGTTGGCTTCTTGGATACCTTTTTCCACATCTTTGATCACGCTCTTATCCCAAGGCTGTACCATGATGGTACGGGCATCCGGTGTTGTCACCGCAGCGACTTCTTTTATGCTTACTGTACTACCGTAGGCGTTGACGCGGACACCGTCGAGCATTGCGGGCGTAGCTTTGCCGGTGTGGAGGCTACTGAATTCGTGGAGCGTGTGATCGACCGCCTTCTTCATGTCGGCGTTCATAGATTTGATGATTTCTTTTGGCATGGTTTACGTAGTTAAATTTATTAAGAGCAGGGGCTAGTCGACCAGTGTGCCGATCCCTTCGCCCATTACGGCGCGATGGATTGAACCAGGCTCGCGCATACTGAAAACGAGAATAGGAAGCTGGTTTTCCATACAAAGAGAAAATGCGGTTGAATCCATAACCTCAAGGCGCTCACGCAAGGCGTCGACGTAGGGTACGTGGTCGTATTTGACTGCACCGTCGTGCTTTTTTGGATCCTTGTTATAGATGCCGTCGACCTTTGTCGCTTTCATCAGCATGTCCGCACCGATCTCGTTGGCACGGAGCGCTGCGGCTGTATCGGTTGAGAAGTAAGGGTTACCAGTGCCCCCAGCGAAAATCACTACACGGCCGCGCTCAAGGTGCCGAGTAGCGCGTCGTAGGATAAACGGCTCAGCCAGCTTATCCATAGGTATGGCACTTTGCAGGCGCACGGTTACGCCGAGCTTTTCAAGGCAGTCCATTAGTGCGAGGCCGTTGATCACAGTTGCGAGCATACCCATGTAGTCACCAGTGGTGCGGTCGACGCCCTTCATCTCGGCGCCACTGAGGCCGCGAAAGATGTTGCCACCACCGATCACGAGGCCGATTTCAACACCGATATCGTAAACTTTTTTGACCTCTTCGCAAATCGCTTTGAGGATCGCTGGATCAATGGGTTCACCATCTTCGTTATTGCGTAGCACTTCCCCGCTTAGTTTGAGGATGATGCGTTTGTATTTTGGGTTTTTATACGATTCTTCAGTAGCAGTCATTAAAGGTTTCTTAAACCCACTTTTGTCTACCACGTCAACCTATGTCTTTGCCAGAAGGTTGAAAGTTGGTTTCTTGGAACACAGCACTCAGTTTCGGCACCATCTTAGCACTACGCTCCAAAAGAGTAGAGATTGAGCTCGGCGTCCCTAAGAATCTTTCCTTGAAACTTCCCTATGCTAGTATTGCTTAAGCGTCCCTATCTTCTTCAACCTTTCCAAATCTTTATAGTTTTAACTTTTTATTAAATGTCCCTTATCGTTCAGAAATACGGCGGCACTTCGGTCGGAGATGTCGATCGAATCAAAAACGTCGCGCAGCGAGTCAAAGAGACCTATGATGCGGGTCACCAAGTCGTGGTCGTTGTTTCTGCGCGCTCCGG
>JAKVCM010000131.1 GCA_022448605.1 Puniceicoccaceae bacterium
GCTGACGATCAAGGGGTCCTGCAGTCAAGCTCGCACCCTAGACAGACAGGTGGTATGCAACAACATGACCAGCGGTCTGATTGTCCAGTCCACATGCGCACCTAGTTCCCTGGTGCCAACCATTGTACGCCGACGGTAATACGACGGTAAAAAACTAGCCTGGCACAACGAAAGAACGAATCAGCCCTCGTCCTTCAATATTAATTCGTCCTGAGTCCTTAAGGTTGTCAGATTCGTCTTCGTCCGTTCGAATTAATTCGTCATTCGTCCTCGTCTTTAGCGAATTAATTCGTCCCTCGTCCTCATCCTTCAATATTAATTCGTCCTTCGTCGTCTTCCTTTTAATTCGTCCTTTGGTGGTGCCGATCAAGTATCCTAGGCTGCCGAGATCGCGCTCTAGTAGCAGCAATCGAGTCTCATTATTCGAGCACCAGCGCTCGAGTCCACCTAAACAATGAAAGCGTCACACTCCAGTAAAAAGTAACAAGCCGATTCAGAGGAGGCACCCCAGTAAAGAATCATCTGGGACAAGCCCTCAGATTCATAGGGGTGCCCTAAATTTGATGCGTCCCATAGACCAGCCACTACCATGGAGAAAGAGCCAGCGTCAATGGCATCCGCCAGCGTCAATGGCATCCGAAGAAACGACTTCAACATATGACTTCTAGCTGATCTATCCATCCATGGTCTCCTCAGGCACGGGTGATCTCGCCAAACTCAGCATAGCGAGCCATGGAATAGTCGCTCATGGTATTCCCGATTACAACACGAAGCTCATCATAGGTCATGGAAAAATTTGGCCAGCCCAACTCGGATCTGCACCGTTTAAAGCCTGATGGTGGCGTCAAGAAGCGCTTTTGACCATCAGTGGATACCTTCTTCCACAACCAGGTTTCCAAGACTGCCGCGGTATCCACGACATACGCCGTGGAAATGTTAACTTTCGCCTCCTCGAAAGCTTTTAGCAACGTGGATCCGTATTTGCGTACCCAGTGCTGGCTTACGCATTCCTCCTCGGGTCGAACTGACCACGGCAACTTTACGTGTCGCCGATGCCATGGCGGTATCTCCAAAAATCGTTCCATGCCAAGTTTATGTAGATTGGCATGCAAGCAGCGCAAAAGTAGACTAGCCTGGTCCAAGACTTTGCGAGGGTGCCTAGACGGACCGTGACCCCCAACCCATTGGTGATTAACATATCGCTCCCGTAATGCACAGTATCCCAATGAGCCCAACGTACGGTGTCTCCGCCGATCATGTTCCTCTAGCGCCCGCTGCAACAAGGCATCCGGACACAACTTACTGTCAGACGTCCATGAATGCTTCTTAAATAGCACAGCCACGGATGGCTCGTCCGCAGCTGCTGGAGATGGGACTCCAGTGCGGCATTCCTTCATCCTCTGTGAAAAAAGAGGAAGAGGAGGAGGAGAAGGAGGAGAAAGAGCAGAGAAAGAAGTGGTAACCGGCTCCTCAGATTCCAGCGAGCGCCGCTCACCAGAGGACCGTCTATTTCGCAGTCTCTTTCGTATCACTTTCTCCAGGACACCGATGATTTCCGAGGCTGCGCTCGACTTCATTTTCTCGATGGTCCGCTCGCTCAAAGTTCCAACGAACATCTCGTTTAAAAAGGGATGCTGCAGCACCTCGAAAATGTTCTTCCCTGTCATAGTTCCTTGACGCACGAGGCCTCTCGCAAACCGAACGTTAGTTTTGTCCGCACGGAGCAAATGTTTGAAGTCTGCTTTCGTAATCCTGCGGCTCGAAGAAACGATAACCGCCTTCTCCGCATCCTTCACGCTCGCTCTTTTCGCGTAATCCTCCTCAGCATTCGCCGCATTCTCCACGCACACCCCTTTCGCGCGAGACTCGTGAGAAACCACCTCCTTCACGCTCGCCCTTTTCGCGTAATCCTCCTCAGCATTCACCGCATTCTCCACGCCCGCCCCGTTCGCACGAGCCTCGTGAGAAACCATCGACGCCAGCTGACGCCTCTCACGAGTTGATTCTGCGGCTGGTTCCTTCACTCTCGCACCCTTCTCCACCTTCTCATCCACTTTAACTGCCTTCTCCACCTCCTTAACTCTCGCCCTTTTCGCGTAATCCTCCTCATCATTCGCCGCCTTCCCCACCCTCGCCCCTTTAGCGCAAGCCTCGTGAGAAACCACCTCCTTCACGCTCGCTCTTTTCGCGTAATCCTCCTCAGCATTCACCGCAATCTCCACGCTCGCCCCGTTCGCGCGAGCCTCGTAGGAAACCATCGGCGCCGGCTGACGCCTCTCACGAGTTGACTCCGCGGTTGGTTCCTTCACTCCCGCGCCCTTCTCCACCTTCTCCTCCACTTTAAGTGCCTTCTCCACTTCCTTCACTCTCGCCCTTTTCGCGCGAACGTCGGGAGAAGCCCTTAGCTCCGCGTCGTGAGAATCCCTCGGCGCCCACTGAGGACTCTCATGGCTTGGTTCTCCTATTGGTGCATCCTTCTTCACTCTTTTCACGTGAACCGCATTCTCCACTCTCACCTCTTCCGTGCGAGCCTCGGCAGAAGCCCTCGGCTCCGTGTCGTGAGAAGCCCTCGGCACCCGCTTTCGCAGACGGCTCCACCCCTGACGCCACTCCAGTTGGTCCTCCGTCACTTTCGCAGCCGTCTCCACCTTCTCCTCCACTCTCGCCATTTTCACGCCAGCGCCGGGAGAAGTCCTCGGCCCCGCGTCTGGAAAGGCACTCGGCTCCCACTGACGCAACGTGGTACCGTCTGAGGCAAAGCTGGCCATCAACTGGACATATAACGCTTCCAGTTGTTGGGTGGTAGGTAAAGCACCGCCCTGGAACTGTGGCCACCAACTCTTTGCCAGATATTCCTGTATTTGCTCAAGATTGCGCATCCAGTCCATCTTGGATGGCGTCAAACTACAAATTGCAGATGGGATACTCTTGAATTGGGGGATCCATGCCAAAAAGGAGTTCATGGCTGACTTAATACGTCTGTATGCGGTCATCTCTGGGCAGTATTCTGTACGCTCCCAATCAAGCAGACAAACATGTTTATGTTCAATGCCGAGGTTTTCGGCATGCCAATCGGCAAGCTTACACTGGTGCTCACTCCCAGCATAAACGCACATTTGCTTCATAGTTTCGATCAATACGTCTAGCACACCGGCAAGCAGGGTTTGAGTCAATGGCCCACCCATAAGGTCATCGAAAAAGGCACGCACAGTTAAAGGAACCTTTCGCACCACCAATGCGTTACAACGGGTGTGCCCAATTGTGACATTGAAACACCCGTAGACATCGGGGATGAAGCCCTGGAGGCGGCGCGCCATGTTCCACTCAGTCGTATTCGGCGCCCAATCCTGCCCGGCCTTTGTTGAGAGCTTTTGTAACTTCACAGCCAACGGCCTATCACCTTTGGTGAACAAGACGTCTCGGTTCACTCCGTGACAACCTGTGTACACTAGGGGTACGGTCTCTTTTACGCCGCCAGACCAAACGAACGTCACTTGAAGGGGCGCGTAGAGCTTTGTCCTAGGCATCTTTACCGAGCCTTGGTCATGGAAGGTCAATCCTGGCACAATCTTTATGTCATCCAAGGTTCTTTTGGTCATCACAGCCCTGAGAAGCACGGCTGGGGGCAATTCCTGTCTCGGGAAGCACGGCTGATCAACGAATTACATTTGAAATACAGGCTTTCTCTGCAAAATAGCCTAACGTACCATGCGTCCTAAAGTCTGGGCAGTCGGTCAAAGTGGTCCCCTAATGGCGCTTCAAGCGCGTCTCGCTGCAAAGCAAGCAAACCATATGCGGATGTCTCACCATCGCTTTTCCTCCAGACACACGGGCGCAGAAGCTACATTCCACCAACACCCCATCGATCTCACTGCCTCGGCAGGGCGGGACCTTAACCTTGACCGCTGCTCGTTCGATGTTGTCTTTGAGCTCGGGCACCCACCTGGCGATACGATCCATGGCGGCGTCATACACTACGGACGAATACGCTTTGAGTAAGCGGGCGATCAACCGTATGTTCCTCTTGCCAAGCGCCTTCAAGCGCGTCACGCTACAAATAATGATGATGATGATGATGATGAAGATGACAGCAATGGAGAGGGTGACAAGTGTGCAGAACAATCGTATTGGGACAAGCCCTCAGATTAATTAGTGCGAAGATTAATTAAGTGCCCTCGTGCTTCCTTTTCGGAGCCCTCGTAGTTTCTTTTACGGGCCCTTGTGCTGGTAGCTTGTGCTTGACCTGGGCCTTGGCCGCTACTCGTTCGAAGTTGTCTTTGAGCTGGGGCACCCACCTGATGACGCGATCCATGGCGGCGTCATACACTGCGGGATGCTCCTCTCGCCAAGCGTAAAATATTTTGAGTTGCT
>JAKVCM010000132.1 GCA_022448605.1 Puniceicoccaceae bacterium
TCGGTCGCACTTTCTATGGAAGTCCGACAGGTGCCACAGTAAGCACTATTCCCGCTAACGCCGAGATCTACTTCGAAGGTGGTCCAGAAGCCCAGCTATCGATAGACAACCTTCAAGTCGAAGCCACCACTGGTGATGTCAGGCTCACTTGGAGTGGACCCGAAGGTGGCACCTATCTCATCGAGCGCAGTGCTGACCTTGAAGAATGGAAGATTCTAAGCGATACAGCTGAAAACGAATTGGGCTTACTCGGATCGACTACCGATTCATCCCGTTTATCCAACGAAGCAAAACAATTTTACCGTGCAAGCCTCACCACGATCGAAGCCTTCGACGATGAGGGCTTCGATTATAACCCAATCGCTTTTCCCAAGTTTATTGCCATCTTCTCAACGCTCCCTCCATTTGAAGAAATCACTAGCGTTAATGTCGGTGGTGTCACTGCTACCGTCATTGAGTACGATGCGGCAACAGACAGCCTAAGTCTCGACTTCGATGAGGACACGCTGACTCGAGGTTTAAGTTATACTGCGCAAGTGAACTACACACCTACTGCGGGGTCACTGAGTACAACCACATCAACCAATACTCATACGGTTGCAGCCTTGCACAATATCCTTCTTCTGATTGTCGATGACTGGGCGATCGACTCAAGCCCTGTCGATAACAATACCACTTTAAACCCCGGCACAAGCTTTGCGCCAATGCCACATCTAGAAGCCTTGGCAGCCCGCGGCTTACGCTTCACCAATGCCTATGCCCAACCGGTCTGTTCTCCGACTCGCGCCACTATTTTGACTGGGCGATACGCCTTCCGCCATACAGTTGGCTGGCCTCAAGGTGCGACCTTACCTGCGATCGAGCTTACACTACCAGAAATCTTCACCGCTGAAAGCTCAAGCTACAATCTTGCGAGTTATGGTAAATGGCACCTCGGCGGCGGCACGACTGGGCCCTTTGATCTTGGTGGCTGGACTGAGTTCAGAGGCATACTAGGTGGTGGCGTTGCCAGCTACACCAATTGGGACAAAACTGAAAACGGTGTCACCACACCGAATGTAACGACCTACACCACTACCGATCAAGTGAACGAAGCCGTCACATTCATCGACGCACAGACTACAGATCCGTGGTTCGTATGGATGGGCTTCAATGCGCCACACACACCTTTCCATAATCCACCAACCACCCCCGCTCTACTTGAAGACTATCCAGAGTATGCCGAAACTGATGGCGTAGTTACTGGCAGCGATCGCCGTGGTGCTTACGAAGCAGCTTTGCAAGCTCTCGACGCCGAAATTGGTCGCTTGCTCGATTCCGTAGACCTCGACACGACCAACATCATTATTATTGGCGACAACGGCACACCCGGTGCTGTCGTCCAAGCGCCATTCACTGCAGCGCACGCCAAAGGTTCTCTCTATAATGGGGGCATTCACGTGCCACTAATAATGGCTGGACCAGATATCCCGCTCACCGGCACTAGTCATAAGCTCGTCCATTGCGTTGATCTATTTGCAACGATTCTTGATCTCGCAGGCATAGATATTGATACCGCAACTAGCTCAGTCGATATGATCGATTCGCAAAGTATTATACCTATTTTAAAAGGCCAAGATGGTGCCACAAGATATATTGTATCTGAGGCATTTGGTAGTGGTGGCAATGGAGATGGGCGCACGATTATTTCATCTGAATACCCCGATTATAAACTTATTATTTTTGGCGATCCGACCATCGCGAACGACGTATCCAGCTATGAAATATATAACCTATCTCAAGATGAGAATGAGCAAACTCCATTAGGTGTGCCTACTCTTGGCGAAGCCCATTATGATGCTTACCAAGCATTACTCGCAAAAGATTTGGAGCTAAGTCCCACCGTTGTTGCTGGCGACACCATTTATCTACACCTTGAAGAAACCTTAGGACGATCGAGTGCGCCACAAAACGCTAATTTGGCGCCCACTACTATTGATATTGATGGCGTAAGTGCTACCTACCTTGGCCGTCTTAATCAGACCGACAGCTATAACCGATTTTGGGTCAAATGTACGCTTCCAGATACAAGCAGCGCTCCCTACACAAGTGCAACTGTGACCTTTACAAATGTTCCAATGGGCAATGCGACCCGAGTATTGAATGTTACGGAGATTATTATAGCACCGTAAGTGGCTAAAATAATAAGCGACCGACAAAAGATACAGAAAATGGAGTCGAGTTCTTCAAATCACTCTAATGGACATTCAAAGTACGACTTGAGGTTCAAGCGCTTAAGTGGATGAAAAGGCTTGAAGCCAGAGATTTGTGGGACAAGTTAATCCGTTTTTGCTTATTTACGCTGGTTATATATGAAAACACTCAAATTCGCAGTTCTCTCTGGCGATGGTATCGGACCTGAAGTGATGGAAGTCGCCCTAGACGTCCTTGAAAATACGGGCGAAAAGTTTGGTTTTGAGCTAGATTATGATCATGCTGATATTGGCGGCATCGCCATCGATAATCACGGCGTCGCTTTTCCAGATTCGACCAAAGCCGTCTGCGAAAAATCGGAGGCCATTCTTTTTGGATCTGTAGGTGGTCCTAAATGGGAATCCCTGCCACCTAATGAACAACCCGAGCGTGCTGCCCTACTTCCCATCCGGAAGGCCTTTGCCCTCTACGCCAACGTCCGCCCTGGCCTTCTTTACTCGCAACTAACTGAAGCCTCGCCATTGAAGGACAAGCGCATACCCGATGGTATCGATATAGTTTGTATCCGAGAACTAACTGGGGGCATTTATTTCGGTCAGCCCAAGTCCACCACGACTCTTGAAAATGGTGAAGAGCAAGCCGTCGACACGATGGTCTATAATACCAGCGAGATCGAGCGCATCGCTCAGGTTGCGATCGATACGGCCAAAGCGCGCGGCGGTAACGTTTGCTCTGTCGATAAGGCGAACGTGCTCGAAACCTCCGTCCTTTGGCGCAAGGTTGTCACCGAATATTTCGCTAAGCACGCCCCAGAGATTATGCTGAGCCACATGTACGTGGATAATGCTGCGATGCAACTAGCGCGCGACCCCAACCAGTTCGACGTATTGTTCACCGAAAACATG
>JAKVCM010000133.1 GCA_022448605.1 Puniceicoccaceae bacterium
GATAGCAAGTGGTGTGCGCTCTCCGATAGCCATCGCTTCACCAGTATAAGCATCCATAGTGCTTGAGGTCACCGCGACATCAGCCACTGGAGTTTGCCATGGTCCAACCATCTGATCGCGAGTCACCATGCCAGTGATACTACGGTCCGCTATAGTGATTAGAAAAGTTTTGTTGGCGACAGCAGGAAAGCGTAGCACGCGGTCGACTGCAGCATCTAAATGTATTTCAGTAGTATCGAGTGGGGTATGTACCTCGGAGAGTCGAACTACTTCACGTAACATTTTTGGAGTCTTGCCAAGTAGTACTCCCATTTCCATATCGATCGGTTTGTTGTTAAAATGACTGTCTTCGAGCACAAGACGACCATCACCAGTGGCTTGGCCAACAATTGCGAAGGGGCAGCGCTCTCTTGAGCAAAGTGCTTCAAATACTTTAACGCACTCAGGCAAAATTCCCATCACATAGCGCTCTTGCGATTCATTGCACCAGATCTCCATCGGGCTCATCGAACTATCTTCATTGTTTATTTTGCGCAGATAGAAACGCCCTCCAGTCGCTTCTACGAGTTCAGGTAGTCCATTGGAAAGGCCGCCCGCACCGATATCGTGGATTGAGAGCATCGGATTAGCCGCACCAAGCCCGATACAGCCGTCTATTACCTGCTGACAGCGCCGCTCCATTTCTGGGTTGCCACGCTGTACGGAGTCAAAGTCGAGCGCTTCCGATTGAGAACCTGCGCCTATCGAAGATGCCGCGCCACCACCAAGACCTATTTTCATAGCAGGACCACCCAATTGAATAATCAGCGCTTTAGGTGGAATATCTTTTTTAGCGACATGCTCGCGTTTCAAATTACCCATACCTCCTGCGGCCATGATCGGCTTGTGGTAACCACGGTAGATTCCGTTGTGTTCGATATCAAGGGTACGGAACATGCCACATAATTGTGGACGGCCAAATTCATTGCCAAAGGCTGCACCACCAATTGGTCCTTCCAGCATAATTTCAAGAGGCGATGCCATACGAGTTGGGTGCTCCGTGCTCTTTTGCTCCCAAGGCTGTGCGTAGCCGGGTACTTTCAAATCCGACACCATGAAGGCTGATAATCCGGCCTTGGGACGACCGCCGATACCTGTAGCCCCTTCGTCGCGGATTTCACCGCCAACACCAGTAGCAGCTCCAGGAAAGGGTGAGATAGCAGTTGGATGATTGTGGGTCTCGACTTTACACAAAATATCGAGATGAGTGGGAGTTTTTCTATAGCGATAACTGCCATCCTCAATAGCCACTTCCCACCAATCACCGGGCGAGCCTTCGAGGACGCCTGAGTTATCTGAATAAGCGACTAATACCCCGTCAGGATTTATTTCGTGGGTATTACGAATCATCTTAAATAATGAATGCTCGCCAGAAGAACCATCAATAATCCAGTCGGCGTTAAAAATTTTATGTCGACAGTGCTCTGAATTAACTTGCGAAAACATAACTAGTTCGGCGTCGGTCGGGTCGCGCTCCATTTTCTGGTAGGCTGCGACTAAGTACTCAATTTCTTCGGTCGACATTGCGAGTCCCCAGTCGAAGTTAGCCTGGTGTAGTGCTTTCGACCCCTCGGCTATAAGTGGTACCATACGCAGATTTGCAGGTTCGTAATGACCAAAAAAGTCAGATAAGTCAGTATAAAGAGCCTCCGTCATGCGATCGTGTAGCGCTAGTGTCGCTAAACCAAGCGCCTCAATACCAAGGTCCAAACCTTTAGCAGTGCTTATTTTAAAGTGAATACCGCGCTCCACTCGTATAACCTTCTTCAGTCCACAGTTGTGTAATATGTCAGTAGCTTTGGACGACCATGGAGAAATAGTCCCTTTCCTTGGCGTTACAAAGAAACCATCGCTGCG
>JAKVCM010000134.1 GCA_022448605.1 Puniceicoccaceae bacterium
TTGCTCAAAATATGTTTGAGCAGAATATCATTACGCTTGGTCTGGTTAGCCACATCTGCGACGTTGATCTGCGGGAAAAACTTTGCGTAATCGATCTGCTCTTCGACACCAAGATCGCGCAATGCGATGAAGAGCGTGGGCGACGCTTTTGCATCGACTCGGGTTTCTGCTCGCTGGAGCAAATCGGTAAAATCAGCCTCTTCGGCCGTGACTTGTGCCACGATGTAATCCTCGAAGGGGCGATCCTGCAGGGGGGTGATACTCATCACGCACCAGAAGATGATGATACTGGTGAGTAGGAATTTCCAAAGAATATTTCCGGACATGGCTAAAAAGCTAAACGCTAGGGGTTTAGAGAAAGAAAAGTGATCTATGCTTCAGCAGGCGCGACTTTATTGGCAACGAAGCTCTTTCCGAGCTCGATCTTGGTATTGTCGGCGATGCGGACCACGAAACGATCCTCCTTCACGTTCGTGATTGTGCCATAAATTCCACCGCTTGTAACGATCTCGTCGCCAGTTTGCAACTCGCTGAGCATCTTATCGTGGGCTTTCTGGCGCTTGCGCTGTGGCGCGATGATGAGAAACCACATACCCACAAAAAGGAGTATGATGGGCAAAAACTGGCCGAAGCCACCGCTGCCGCTTGCGCCTTGTGCCAAAGGAGAGAAAATAGAAATTTCAGTAATAGTCATAATGCTTGATGGTTGAAAAGCCGGGAAGCAAATGGAGTCGACCCCAAAATAGCAAGTTCCTATTCGTGAGGCTTGAGAACAACGGGTTTCCTTAGATTCAATTTTAGAGCCTGGAAAACCCGAATCTCTGCCCGCCATGCGAGATGCTTCCCGAAGCAGCTCTCACTCTCCCAGTCCCATACGCAGGATCAAGAGCCGTAAATGCTTAGGAGACTCACAGAGGATGGTAGCATCGGGGTCGCCCGGAACAAGCTGCGCTTCGGCCAAATGGAGGGCGAGGCCGTGGAAAGAGGGGAAATCAAGCCCCGCACGCTGCTTTTTGGGGAGTAGCTCGCGCTGAGTGGGCGCTTCGGCACCCCCGTAGAGGGCATCTCCCATAACGGGGATCTCATGGACGGCGGCGTGGGCGCGGATCTGGTGCGGACGGAAAAAATCGACGCTGGCCTCCCAGAGCGCCCAGCCGTTAGAAGATTCGGCGATCCGCTTGAACTCGGTGAAGGCTTTTTTGCCCTTCGCTGTCGAGGGGATCATCTTTGGCTTCACATTATGCTGAAGCAGCGGCGCATCCGCTCGAAAGCTCGCCTCTGAGCCGGTAGGTTGCGCCGCTGAGATAAACTGAAAACGAAAGCGACAATCGCCCGAACCGAAGTGATTACGCAGATCGGCCAGCGCTTCGCGGTGTTTGGCAAAGACAGCAACCCCAGTGATCGCAGGATCCAGATAGTAAACCGAGCCGAAGAGCGAGGCCTCACGCCGCAGCAGCTCGGGCTTGCCTTCTCGTAACTGCGTATTTAGTGCTGCATCCATATCTGGCTCGGTGTCCCAAGGATAGGCGCGAGTGCCTACACCAGGGGGCTTTTCCAACGCGAGCCAAGCAGCCGTCTCAGCGATTACAGGCAGACGTAAGGGCTTTTCTCCGAGCAAGGGCGGCGGAAAGCCGATCGCATTTTTCTTATTTGGTTTGTCGGGCACGCGCTAGTTAGATACAAATTGCCCCCGATTCGACAAGCGAAACCGAGGGCAATCCAACGGGACTGTGGGGAAATTAATCCGCTTTAAGCAGCTAGAAGCTGAGCGCAACGCGCCTTGTGGCGAGCAATCTTGTTCGGGTGCACGAGGCCGTTTTTGCCGGCTTTGTCCAGTGTAGAAATGAACTTACGCGCCGCGAGCGCCAAGGCCTCCTTGTCTCCTGCAGCGGATGCGGCGTCGACCTTTTTAGCGAAAGTCTTCAGGCGGGACTTAACTTGGCGATTGCGCAGAGAGCGAGTCTCTGTTTTGCGAATGTATTTAAGTGCAGATTTTGTGTTAGCCATAGCTGATAAAAAGTTAGGAGGCGGGAAAGTGCGTGTACCCGACAATCCTGTCAAGGCGGAAAATTTGAGAAAAGGTGTCGATTTCGGAGTGCTGTAAGCCGGATTTTGTCCACCATGCGCTGAAGCGCTTGGCTGTGCATTCATTTATCTATCTCGCCGAGGCGAAATTCCCACCGAAGTGAGATGCGACATACCCGGAATCATTGGACGAGCCGCCCGATCCCCTATTTTGCCTTGCACCGGATTGGGTTTATCATGCCTC
>JAKVCM010000135.1 GCA_022448605.1 Puniceicoccaceae bacterium
CTGCCACAAATGAAAATAAGCCCTCGCGTGAAGGACATCAACGACTTCAAGTTTGAGGATTTTGAACTGCTTAACTATGACCCTTATCCGGCAATCAAAGCGCCGATTGCAGTTTAAAAAATGATAGACTCTTCAAAAAAAATTAAGGCCATCGCTGCCATGTCGGAGAATCGTGTGATTGGTAACAGGGGCGACATCCCTTGGCACCTACCTGAGGATTTTAAATGGTTTAAAAAAACTACGATGGGCGACATCCTTGTTATGGGGCGAAAGACCTACGAGTCCATCGGTCGCCCACTACCAGGGCGTGACACATATGTGCTGAGTCGAACACCTCGAGAGATCGCAGGCGTGCATAGTTTTACCGATTTAGAAGCACTCGATCATCTAAAAACGAATCAAACAATCTGGATCGCTGGCGGCGGTGAAATTTATAAACAAATGCTGGGCAAATGTAGCGAACTTTACCTTACCCGTGTGCATCGCAGCGTAACAGGCGACGCGTTCTTCCCGGAATTTGAAAGCGACTTCCAATTAGACTCAGTCATTGAAAAAAACGATGGTTTTTCCATCGAGCTTTGGTTAAAAATGTAGTGCGCCTTGTTAGCTTGCTTGCGCTAAAAAACTACGGACATAGACCCGCTGGCTACGATCAACCTAACAACTCTTCTGCATGCGCTCTGGCGGAGGCCGACTTTCGATCGCCAAGCATGCGGGCCAGTTCCTCAAGGCGATCGCTACGACTATCACCGAGTGATGCAATGTCCACGGCGGTGGAATCTTTATCCTGGGATTTAGTGACGACGTAGTGATTGTGAGCGAGCGAAGCCACTTGGGGAAGGTGGGTCACACAGAGGACTTGGTGTTTTTTTGCCAAGCGCACTAGCTCGGCACCGACAGCGCGACCGACTTCACCCCCCACGTTGGCATCTACTTCATCAAAGACCAGAAGCGGCGTGGCATCCGCCTCAGCAAGCACAGTTTTGAGAGCTAGCATTACGCGGGCAGTCTCGCCGCTAGAAGCAATTTTATTGAGCGGTTGGAGTTTCTGTCCTGCGTTGGGGGCAAAGAGAAATTGGCAATGACTGTCACCGTAATTGTGGAGCTTGGCGTCGGCAATGAGTTCGATCTCTAAGCGCGCCTTTTTGAAGCCGAGTGCTTGCAAGAGATCAGCGGCTTTTTGCGAAAGTAATTTGGCGGATTTTCTACGGGAAGCGGTCAGTTTCTGGGCTTGTTTTTTAAGCTCCGCTTCAAGGTCGACGCTCGCTTTGCGTTTCTTAGCAAGCACGCCTTCAAGGTCACCCTGAATCTCGATTTTCTGGGCAAGTTCTTCGCGCTTGCTCAAGACAGCTTCAACGCTACCGCCGTATTTGCGACGTAGCTCTTGCCAGAGATTCATACGTTCTGTGGCGGCCTCGATAGCTTCGGGGTCGAAGTCATAATCATTCACTAGATGCCCGAGCTCTTGCCCGAGATCTTGCAACTCAATCTGTAAGCTCTGAGCGCGCTCGAGGAGCGACTGCGATCCCTCATCAAGCTCGACCATTTCTTCTAGGCGAAGAAGAACACCACCTAGTAAATCATTGGCGCTTTGTTCGCCGATCATGCCCTCGGAACAGGCGGACGCTAGACTGACTAACTCTTGCGCGCTGGATATACGGTTGTATTCTCTCTCTAGCTCTTCAATGGTATCTTCGCTCACGTCGACGGCATCGATTTTTTTGATTTGTTTACGGACGAAATCCAGTTCATCTGAATCCAATCGTTCTCCAGTTTCTAGAGTCTCAATCTCGCGTAATGCCTTCTGCCATTCTTCGAAGCCGAGAGCAAATGCGGCGAGCCCCCTGACGTTACCTGCATATGTATCAAGCATTTCGAGCTGACGTTTTTCTTGGAAAAGTTTTTGTGGTTCGCCAGGACCATGGAAATCAATCCATGACTCGCCAAGCGCTTGCAACTGGGAGAGAGTAGCGAGACTGCCATTAATTAGGATCCGCGGAATCTTACTGTGGTGAATGGTTCGCTTAAGAAGGAGCAAGCCTTCTTCGCATGTGGGTAGACCCACGGCTTCAAGCAGCTTATCAATAAGCAACGCGTCGGCGAAATAGAGCGCGGCCTCGACCTCGAGTAAATCTTGGCCTTGACGAATCACTCCTTTATCAGTGCGTGCACCTGAGAGCAAACCTAAGGCACCGAGGAGCACACTTTTACCTGCACCTGTCTCACCCGTCACGGCGGTGAAGCCAGACTCAAACTCCAGCGTGACTTCTTCGAGTAAAGCGAGATTTTTTATGCGGATGTATTTTAGCATGCGGATCGACTATTGAACGGGGAGAAGATGAGGCGCAAGCAATTGAAAGAGTAGAATGAGTGGGAAGAGGCTAAAAGTGATCGTTATGACCAAACAAAGAAAAGTCTTCAAAGGCGTCAAGCGAAGGACAGCGGCGAGTGAGAGGATAAGAACGATGTAACCATAAACTAAAAGTATAAAGAACAGCCAAAAATATTGTCCGACCACGGACGAATCAAAGTTTTGCCCGAAGAGGAAAAGTATTGAAAAACAGAGCACCCAAGGCATGAGAGCTAGCCCCAGTCCAGTGCGCACTTCGCGCAAGTTAGCCTGCGCTCCAAACCAACGCCCAAAATTACGCAGTAACCAAGCGAAGAAGTAGAGCCCAAAGAAACCTAGCGACGCACCGATTAGAAATGCAGATAACCCCAGGCTTGCCTCTGAAGAATAGACTGGCAAAGCCTGTATCACGCCGAAGACTATGGCCACAATAAGAGCCGCACGATGCCCACGGCCATTTTCAATTAGGCCTTGCATCGTTTTCCCCGGCTTATACCAGAGCGTAAATACATAGAGTGGATTGATTTGTTTAGTCATTGGCCATACCTCAAAGGAAGACCGGTGAAACGAATCAAGCAAGTCTCT
>JAKVCM010000136.1 GCA_022448605.1 Puniceicoccaceae bacterium
CAGCAGACACACTACTCTTATGGCTACACTTATTGATATGCCCAAACTAAGCGACACCATGACGGTGGGCACGCTAGTCAAATGGCTAAAAAACGAAGGCGATGCAGTTACTAATGGAGACATGATCGCGGAAGTAGAAACCGATAAAGCCACGATGGAAGTCGAATGCTTCGAAGAGGGCGTTTTAATTAAGCAATATGCTGAAGCTGGAGCAGAAGTACCTGTTGGTGGTGCCATTGCTGCAATTGGTGAAGACGGCGAATCTGCTCCTGAAGTTGCTGAACCAGCTACTTCCCCGAGCGAATCGGAAGAGTCAGAGGCTACCCCTGAGCCAGCTGCTACGCCTGAAATTACCGTTGCAGATCCTTCCCCAGCGCCTGCACCAGCAGTTAGCGGCACACGCATTAAGGCTTCGCCGGTGGCACGTAAAATGGCAGCGGAGAAAAGTGTCGACTTATCCGCAGTTCAAGGATCTGGCCCAGGCGGCCGCATTGTTAAAGAAGACATATTACAAGCTAGGGCGAGTCCGAGCAGGGTTAATTTTGCACCGGCTCCTACTCTCGAGACCCTTAGTGTGCCTGTTTCTAGCATGCGCAAGAGCATTGCTAAGGCGCTGGTTGCTTCAAAGACGCAAGCGCCGCATTTTTATCTTCAGATTGAAGTAGATGGCGCTCCACTTGCTAAATTTCGTGCCGCACTCAATAAAAAATATGCAGACCTACCCGTAGAAAAAGGCGGCAACAAGTTTACCGTCAATGACCTCATACTTAAAGCTGCGGCTGAGGCAGTTCGCCAAGTTCCAGCAATAAACCGTTCGTGGGGTGACTCTATCGTCCAACATGGCACGGTACAACTTGCCTTTGGAGTCGCAATTGATGATGGACTTGTCACTCCTGTGATTCCATCAGCAGAGACAAAAAGCTTACACCAAATAAGTGCTGAAGCTAAAGCTTTGATTGAAAAGGCGCGTAACAATAAGCTCGCACCAAACGAAATGAGTGGTTCGACCCTCACTGTAACTAACCTTGGGATGTTTGGAATCTCTGACTTCTACGGAATTATTAACCCTAGCAATGCTGCAATCTTAAGTATAGGCGCGACCATAAAACGTCCGATTGTTGATGAGCATAATCAAATCGTTATCGGACATACTATGAAAATTGGGCTCTCTGGAGATCACAGGGTGATTGATGGGGCAGTGGGCGCACAATATTTGCAGGCCCTCAAAAATATTTTAGAAAATCCGGCCTTAATGCTTGTTTGATACATTACAGCTGCGCTAGTTGTTCTTTGTGCGCGCTATTTATACGATCTACGCTAGCGCCAAACGCGGGCCTTCTTTATGCCATGCTTACCTAACTAACTATTGCGCATGTAAGCAAAGAACTAATCGTCCGATTTTATCATATGGATTATTCAATCATTATCCCTGCCTATAATGAAGCCGAGCAACTACCACCGACTTTGTCAGCGGTACGTACTTCGATGGCAGCTAGCGTCTTGCAGGGAGAATGTATTGTAGTTGACAACAACTCTTCCGACTCAACCGCAGAGACAGCACGATTACATGGTGCGGATTTAGTTGTTTTTGAGCCTTTCAACCAAATAGCGCGAGCGCGAAATGCTGGGGCACAAGCAAGTAAAGGTCGCTATTTAGTTTTTATCGATGCGGACACTCGTATTACCCCTACTATTTTACTACAAGCGCTCCACCTATTAAGTAACGGGCAATGCGTTGGAGGAGGAGCAGTCGTTCACTTTGAAGGCGAAGTCTCCGCAATTGGCCAATTTGGAATTAAATTTTGGGAGTTCCTTTCCATAAGTACACAGACTGCAGCCGGGAGTTTTCTATTTTGTTTACAAGAAGCCTATCAATCAGTTGGAGGGTTTGATGAGCGCCTCTTCGCGAGCGAAGAGATTCGCCTTTCAAAACAACTTAAGCGCTGGGGGCGCCGGAATAATAAGATGTGCTTCAAGATCCTCACAGATACACCAGTGCTGACTTCCGCACGCAAATTACACTGGTACAGCGGGCCAGAAATGCTCGGTTGGGTCATCTTTATGCTGTTTGTACCGATTTCGGTACGCTCACGCAAACTGTGCGGATTTTGGTACAAGCGACCGAATGATGCAAGCGCTACGCGCTAGCTATTTCCACGAAGTCAGATGAGCGCAAAGAGTTGTGCGGACTTTTGGGCGCCTTACTTAAAACTCTTATGAACCATCACTTTCACTCTTAACATCTGTAGCAGAATCATCGGCTGGGTCATTACAACAACCGCCGCCTTCCTTGCCACCTCCGCCGCAGCATACGCCACTAGCAGTATCACTGTTTTGTGAAAGTTCTTCCTCCGTAGCAGTGCGCACCTCCGTAATCGTCACTGCAAAATTAAGATGCTTTCCAGCAAGGGGATGATTACCGTCAACAGTCACAGAATCCCCCTCAACCTTTGTCACACGAACAGTCACTGGACCCTGTTCTGTACCTGCCTGAAACTGCATCCCAACTTCAAGCTGATCGACCCCTTCAAACCGTTCACGCGGAATAATCTGCTCCATTGCTGGATTGAATTCACCATAGCCCTGCGAAGGCTCAACACGAACTTCCAAGCTATCACCGGTTTGCTTGCCAGTGAGCGCCGACTCTAAACCTGGTATAATATTTTGATGGCCATGCAGATATGCAAGCGGCTTGCCTGGTTGCGATTGATCAATAAGATTTCCATCGTCATCTTTAAGAGCGTAGTCCATTGCTACTAAAGTACCGTCTGCTATTTGCATAATATTACATGTGTTGGTTAAAAATA
>JAKVCM010000137.1 GCA_022448605.1 Puniceicoccaceae bacterium
CGCCGATTTAAGCTCACGCCTCTACCGGCGCCAGGATTCCACCTCGCCACTACTCCGTCCCGTCACTTCGATTCTTCCCGGCCGTCGTAACAACCCAGCCGAACCAGAGGCAGGCGTTAAACCGCTCTGCGTGTTCAACCCAATCCACCATATGGAACTCCCTGAGCTCTTTATGGAATACACCGCCAGCATCACAGGCAAATCGCCCTCCACTACTGGTGCCGGATCCGAAGGTGCACTCACCAAGGCACCCTTCAATGCCCTTCCTCCGATCTACGATCTAAATAATGCACTAGTCTCCTACCTTGTCACCGAGCAGCCTGCCTTCATTACCGCGGCAGGCTACGTAGGCCCCAATTATCGAGTCGATCACGACATCAGCCTCCTCGTGCCCGAGATCTGGTGCCGTCTCAAGCCTGAGGAGACCGATCCGAAGTGGATGCTAGAGCATGGCTACCTAGAAAAAGTCGAAGACTTCGAGCACAAGGGCAAAATTGTGTTAGCTAGCCGAATCGGCTACCGTATCACAGAGAAGTTTGCTCGCATCTTCTTCGGTCGCGTATTCAATAATCCGACCTCTGTCCTCGACGAGGCAATGCTCAAACCTGAGCTGCAATGCATAGATACTTTCGTCGAGGGTATGAATACCATTGTGGCCGCTCACAAGCAATCAGCTGAGCACTATTTCGCCGACGGCTCAATCGAAGACGCCTGCCCTCCGCTAAAAGCCCTGCTCCATATAATGAAAGACGGAAACTTCGAGGGCGAAGGCCTAGACTCAAGCAAAATACGTGACCTTTTCACCCGTGAATCTTTGCTAGCCAGCGATTGGTATGCCGAGCGCCTTCAAAGCCAGCAGACCCACGACATTGCCATGTGGAAGACCCACGTGCAATACTTGGAAAACTACCTCCAACGCCAAACCCACAGCGGCGTAGCCAAGCGTCTCGACATCGAGTCGCGACTTACTGAGTCAAAGGAAACCCTGGATACCGTCAGCTCAAAGAAATACCTCAACTCCCTCGTGGGTACTCTTGGTCGCCAGCCTATCGAGGAATATGTGAAATAGGCAAAATTCAAAAAAGTTCTGAATTACGATTGAGTAACAGCTTTAAACGGTTGCCTCCACTCAACACAATCGTTTAAAAAAATATCTCATTTTTCACAATAACTTAAACAACACATTACCATGGCCTTCACACCTAGCAAAGATCAGAGACGTCGCGATCGCGAACAAAGGAAGAGAGATAAACGTTTAGCTCGTGAAAATGCGAGGATCGAAAAGCTTGAGGCTGAGAGAGCCGCCAGAAAGGCGGCTGAAGAGGCCGCTGCCTTGGAAGCGTTTTATAAGACTCCTGAAGGCATCCTAGCGAAAGAAGAAGCTGACTTTGAAGCTGAACTAGCGGCAGAGGCCGAAAAAGCAGCGAAAAATAAATAGAATTCAAAGGGTAAGTTATGATCCTTTAACCGATTTTATTGGAGATTTAGGCCAACCGTTGCAGTCACTTGACTACGAGACTGATCGGGAAATTCAAGCAAGATGCCTACGCCAAATCAGGAGAACTTCAAATATTATAAGAAAGCCGAAAGCAAGGCACTCGAAATCCTTTCGGAAATGAAGGCAGCCACGCCTAAGAAAATGGATATTGAACTCGCGCTTATAGTCGCGATTTTTGAACTGCACAAAGGCGAAATGCCCGCTGAAGCGATCAGTAAAATCGTGCTAGGTCATCTTGAAACAGTTGAGCCTTATTACGTTTCGCAAGCGCCGCTGTAAATTATGTCGCGATCAAGCGACTCGGGGATGCCAGAATCAAAAAGCCAAAGATTCCAAGTCGCTGTTACTCTTATCAGATGAGCTAAAAATTGAGTCGGGCAGGTATGATTTCATGCTAGACGAAACTAACTCTAGGCTAGCTTTTCTCGAATTTAATGCTACGGGGCAATGGCTTTTTCTAGATTATAGAAAAAAATATAGGTTACTCGAGGCTACGATTGATTGGTTAAGGTCGCCTATCTATCATTCATAAATGACTAAAACTAGGATTGGTCGTAAAATAAGAACCGTAAGTACTCAGCTCATTCAATTTGGACTTCCAGATAGGTTTGAGCCTAATAGATCTTCTTTTAATTAACTCCGGCTCTACTCGTAGCGCAGCGCATCGATAGGATCGAGGCGAGAGGCACGCATCGCTGGATAAATACCCGAAGCTAATCCGATCAGGCTACTAAATAAGAAACCGTAGAACATAGCCGTGACAGGCATGTTGCTAATATTTTCACCTTCCGGGATGAGGTCTTGCGCGAGGGTTAGTAAACCGACGCTTACGATTAAACCAAGGATGCCACCCAATATACTGATGACAACCGCTTCGGCAAGGAACTGGATAAAGATATCGTGGCCGCGCGCGCCGATGGCTTTTCGCACGCCGATCTCTCGTATGCGCTCGCTGACGGAGGCGAGCATAACATTCATAATTCCAATGCCGCCTACGATCAGTGAGATACCGGCGATACCGCCAAGCGAATAGGTAAAAGAATTCTCTAGTTTTTTGAGTTCTTCCATTTGCTCATCCTGTGTCCGTATTTCAAAATCTTTAATACCACGGTGAGTCTGAGTGAGCGTATTGTTGATCTGGCTCATGAGATCTGGCATGCCCTCAACGCTACTCGCTAGGATCTCGATGCGATTCAC
>JAKVCM010000138.1 GCA_022448605.1 Puniceicoccaceae bacterium
GGGCAGGCCGAAGGGTGCTCGGCATAAGTCGACGCTTGCCACACTCGCGCTGATCGATGGCGAGGCAGAGGCATTGACTTGTAAGGCTATCGAATTGGCTCTCTCGGGTGATGTCACTGCCTTGAAGCTTTGCCTAGAACGATTGGCGCCGCCGCGAAAAGAAACGCCCGTCCAGTTTGACTTGCCGCCGCTGGAAGGTGCGGCCGCAGCTGTTGCGGCGTTTCAGTCAATCTTAGGAGGAGTCGCAAATGGCGATCTCATCCCATCGGAAGCTAGCAAACTAGCAGTTTTGGTCGAGGGGTATAGAAAGGCTTTAGAGACTGAAGAGTTCGAACGCCGACTGGATGCACTTGAAGCGAGCGAGACATGACCATGCACTTAAGGCTTCGGCGATTGGAAACACTGGAACGAAAGTGTGCGCCAGTGTTGAGCGTAGAGGAACGGAAGGAGCGGCTTCGCGCGACGTTGGCGAGTGTCGGGATCAAATACCGTGGAGACTTCCCCAATATCGACAAACCTGCTGATCCAACCGACCAAAGAACCCCAGCTGAGAAGTTACGAGACTTTCTAGATGCGAGAGGCGTATGAGTAACATCACACGTCGCCTGAGAGCCTTGGAGCGTAAATCGGGTGGTGATGATCCGTTGATCGTTCTCGTCCACTCGTTTGCTGACGATGCGGCAAAATTTGCACTTGTCTTTGATGGGCGAAGCGCCGGTCTTCGTGTGGACAGGGAACTTCAAGAAACCAGTGACTTATTCTTGCATCGTGTCTCCAAAATGGTGGGGTAGATCGAACGCCCCAACTTCCGAAAGCCGGTTAGTCGAGGCCTGTCTTTTGTGGGAGCATTTGTGGGGGTAATTTTGCCCCCAAGCCCGGAAACGTAACGCTTTCAGTCGTTTATCGAAAGAAAGTGGCGCTTCGGGGAGGATTCGAACCCCCGACCCCTTGGTTCGTAGCCAAGTACGCAACGTATTGATTGAATATAAACTCATTAATGAGTTACAATATTCAATCAGTTCATTGAAATTGTTTAGAAAAATTACAAATTCGCCCTGAATTATAAATAACAATAATGAATTACAAATATAGCTTCCTGCTCACATTGGTCTCAAATTGGACTTAAGCAGATTCAGAGATGCGATGTAGAACCGCGATCGTGAACCCATACTACGGTTTTTGGAGCAAGGGTAAAAACTGAGATACTCGTTCTCATAGACTTCACCACATCAGTCTGAGGTGAGCCAGCTTTCGCTAAGAAAATTGAAATGATTATTCTTGAACGCACTTAGTGCGGCTTCATGTTGGACCATGACGAACAGTGCGTCGCTATTGGTTGGAAGTGTGTCTTCATCCAATAATTCGAGGTAAGCAGCTTGGGGTTCGTTTGCGACTGTTTGCGCGACATCGCGGAGTATCCGGTTAATCATTTGGACTTTTGGCGCGGACATCACGAGGTCAGGTTTTTTCTTAGAAAGCTCTCTCACCTCTACTCGTGAGCTTGGACACTCCACCTAATGTTCAGCATCGTCGATCTCTTTATGAGTTGAGAAGTACCAAGCTGCATCGTGCCAACTTAATATTGAAAGCACTAAACGCGTTGAAACAGAGAATTTTTGACTCCGAAAGCGTTCTATATTGTCGAATAAATTTTTATGTTGAGGGTTGTAATAGAGGACCTCAACACGAAAACCTGCAGCAGAGTGCTCGCACATCCATTTGACGACAGGCTCT
>JAKVCM010000139.1 GCA_022448605.1 Puniceicoccaceae bacterium
TTAATCCATTCATGCGCGTCACTAATTAGATGACGAGGCATTTGGCTACCTTAAGAGAGTCATAGTTACTCCCGCCGTTTACCCGCGCTTAGTTGAATTACTTCACTTTGACATTCAGAGCACTGGGCAGAAATCACATTCCGTTAACATCATTTCTGACTATCGAAATGCTTTGTTTTAATTAAACAGTCGGATTCCCCTTGTCCGCGCCAGTTCTCAGTTGGCTGTTAATTACGCAGAGAATGCCGAAGCAAAACTCGCAACGCCTGTCATCAACCCAAGATCGTCCCACCTGCCGCCGAAAGGAAGCTGGCAGTCCATTCCGTGTCGAAAACAATTACCGCGAGCCTCAGACGTCCAGCCCTAAGAGCCAGTCCTTTTCCCGAAGTTACGGACCTAATTTGCCGACTTCCCTTACCTACATTGTTCTATCGACCAGAGGCTGTTAACCTTGGAGACCTGATGCGGTTATGAGTACGGCCATTGTTTGGTGAAGTCACTCCACGTTGTTTTCAAGGGACATCAGGGACGCACCGGACGGATGGTAAAGTCATCCGCTTTGCCTCGTACCAATCAACATCTCCGGGTAAACCGATTCCGTAGACAGGTACTTTGTCAAAAAGAAAAGAAAACTCTTCCCGGAGTCCCCGCTGCCGTCCAACGTTTTGAACGCGTTACCGCTCAGCACCATACAATGCCGCCGGAATATTAACCGGCTTCCCTTTCGCGTGTTATGGAATTACATCCAAACTCTGACGAATTTCCGCTTCGCTTAGGACCGGGTCACTCACGTCCAAATGATGTTCACGTGAAACCTTTCTCCACTTCGGTCTTCAAAGTTTTCATTTGAATATTTGCTACTAACACCAAGATCTGCACTACTGACAGCTCAACTAGGGTTCGCACCCGACGCTTCGACGCTATCAGCACGCCCTCCTACTCGTTGGCACATCGCATTTACGCCAACGGCTATGTATCGGTCGGTCGCTTGAGCGCCATCCATTTTCAGGGCTAATTGAGTCGGCAGGTGAGTTGTTACACATTCCTTAGCGGATTTCGACTTCCATGACCACCGTCCTGCTGTCTTCCTCAACCAACACCTTTTATGGTATCTGAATGAGCGACCAGTTAGGCACCTTATCACAGCTTCCGGTTCATCCCGCATCGCCAGTTCTGCTTACCAAAAATGGCCCACTGAGAGCTCCGATTCAATGTCCAAGTTCAGTTAAGTAACTTGGACTTCTTACCCATTTAAAGTTTGAGAATGGGCCAAGGGTGGTTCACCCCCGCATCCCCTAATCATTTCTTTACCTGATAAAACTCTACGAGCTCCAGCTATCCTGGGGGAAACTTCGGAGGAAACCAGCAACTAGGTGGTTCGATTAGTCTTTCGCCCCTATACTCATGTCTAACGAACGATTTGCACGTCAGTATCGCTTCGAGCTTCCATCAGGTTTTCACCTGACTTCACCCTGCACAAGCATAGTTCACCACCTTTCGGGTCCCAGCATGCACGCTCCTGCTAGGCACTGACCAGGAGGTCAACGCTCTGCCTGCCTTGCGCCT
>JAKVCM010000014.1 GCA_022448605.1 Puniceicoccaceae bacterium
GTTTATCGTATCACCACTAGAGCGTATGACAAATGTATCACTACGAGCTTGGAGCAAATGTCCTATCTTATTGAGTAAATCCGCTTGTGTCAGTGAGCCTGGCATCCCATCTGTGCGGGGTCGCTCTTCAGCATTTAGATTACCCTCCTCGTAGAGTGGATAATAATCAAGGTTCGCGGTCTCCCACAAACCTGTAGTAGCAGATTCTAATCCATTTATACCGGACTTATCAATAGCTGCCTGCAACACACCACTAAGTGCAAATTCTCGCGTACTAGTGTCTAAGGAGCGGTTTACAAAATTAGAAACGCTCGTGAATGGATAAGTAAATCCAGTAGCGTCGGCGGTTGAAGCACGTAGTCTGATCTCGGAGACGATCGCCGATGCGAGGCTGGCAATCTGGGCATCAGTCAAACTACGAAACCCCGCAGTTATTGTATCAGCATCAGAGGATAAATCAGGTATTGTTCCAGTCGAGTCTACAAGCGCCTTCGTAAAGCGCGAGAAATTGTGCAACTGATCGGCAGAACTAGCGCTACCTCCATCAATATTATTGATCTCGCGCATAGCTCCGAGAATAGACTCCCAAGCAGCAATCGAGGTAGAATTAACATTAAATGCCCCCTCTAGTAGTAGGCGTGATGCCGCTTGTTTTTCGTCTGTAAGGCTAGTTGCATTATCATAAGCTGCGTCTCTTAAACGGGCATTTGGCAACGGAAAGGTAACTGGTTCGACAGGATCAATTCCCGAAAAATAATACCCATCCCATAGTGCAGAATTTAGCTCATAAGAATAATCATAATGACACCATTTGACCGAAGCGCCTCCATTTGTAGAGTAGTCTTTTGCGCCCGGATTGAGTTTTGATGCATTCAGTGGCAGATGTATATCTGGGAACGAATTGCCAACGGCGTGTAACGGTATTGAGTAAAGCGCTTGATGAACATTAGCATGATACTTTTTATGATCAGTAGTAGAGCATCCGTTAGAAATTTCTAAATCATTATTGGTGCCGTAATAATTAAATAAATTTGCGTGCATTAGATGCCCAATACTAAACGGCCTAGAGATGTCATAAAGAACCGCTTCATCCGATCCACCAGTACTGGTGATACCGAATTCAAGCCCAAGCGGAGCTCTAACGTATTCAGTTCCTGGAAGATAATTAGCAGTATTATCACCCCCGAACCTCGTGCTGGGACCTCGCGTATACATTGTGGCAATAGATCCCCAATGATCTTCTTGTGCATTAATTGGTCTCTGCACGACTGGGGCAGTTGGATTAAAATTACGGTATAAATGAATCGGTAATTCCATGTTTGTATCGCTTCCATTCCTTTTAGAATGATAAGGCATATCTGGAAATTTAAGTGCTGCAGATATACCTATGTTCCTGCCGGCTAGCTTCCAAGAATCCATTGCGTTTAAGTCAACTGCTGTATTAGTGCCAGGATCTGTGTAAGTTGCTCCGTCAGATGACCCAAGAGGTTTTAAGAAGTTATTAAAGCGTGGGCTGTCCAGAAGTTGCGCGCTAAGATTATCTATCCTGTTAAGCCGAGTCACTCTTGGGTTCTGGCCAGTCTTCTGCCCGTTGCGAGTCATTACGTCCCCGATATGACCGTTCATTCCCCAAAATGTAAGCGATTTGAAGCGATTCGATCCATCAATGTTGAAAGTATTGTCCGTACTCAAATCATACAAATTAAGTACTGGTCGCCAAAGGCCACCACCAGCGTTTTCTCCAGCACTAATAACTGGCATCACTCTTTTACTGGCGTGCATCCACGGCGCTCTCATACCTAGGGCATTTTCTGCAGCGTAAAAAAACTCTGTTGTTCCTACACCCGCGATCGGCTGAGTATAAAAGCCATTCATATTCCCTGCCGACCAACCTCCCGGAACAAGGATATTGTTCCTCCCATTACGTGAGTCTTCTGAATCAAAAACAGAATTGTGCGGTGCAGTGAAGTTAAATGCCTGACCAGCAGGGATCGTTAAAGGCTTAATCCTAAACTTAATTACATTTCGATAGGTAGTCCCTGCAGAAAATTTACCCATTGTAATTTGTGCCACACTCTCACGTGGGTAGCCGTTTCCTACATCAGAAAGCTTGGAGGACCAAACTTCCATTACGCGAGGGAATTCACACTCTATGCCTATTTCGGGAAGCTCTAGATCTTTGCTATACGGATTCCACAGAGTTATAAGCGGAAATAGTCCTATGCTGTAATTATAGCCTCCCGTTGTCCACTCGTCACCCACACCGTTGTAGTCTGCAAAACCGTAAAAAGGCAAATTCCAACGAGTGACAACAGGTGCGATTCCAACCTGCTGCGTCGTAGGCATGCGCAATTGAAGCGAATCAGAATCTTCTGTACTTATTGCCAATTGATAATAGTCAGCCAATTGCTCCCAGTTAGGACCTCCTGGGTCTCCTGTAGATTGCGTAGCTCCGAAGGGCTCGAAGATCGGCCCAGTCATGTCACTGGGCAAACTAGGCAGCGCAGTCGAAAGATCACGCTTGAGACCACCGTCTTTGATATTGGCGAGCACGCCACTCGAATGAACTGTAAAGTCGTGGAAGAATTCACGAGACACGTTGTTCAAATCTACACCTCCTAAATCATCCTCTAAAAACATGGGGATATTTTCTAGGCTACTGATCTTTTCAGGATCTTGGGTTTCATCTTTCCACCTAGAGCTGGTGGCCGTCAGTAACTGGTCGCCGTCCGAGTTACTGACCGCCGTCGGATCTGCAACCTGCGCCATCGCGGTTCTGAAGTAATACTCTTCATCAGTATTAGTAGCATTTAGAAATGGATCCGCCATATTCACGCGCGCCTTGACTCCCTCGTCGCTCACCCAATACGCGTAATGACCTGCTGGAACGTTATTCTTCCCAAGGATTTGAACCTTCGGTGCTTTGACGGTGTCATCCTGGTTGATATTACTTTTATCGGTCACACTAAACCCGAGTGTGGCTAAATCAATTGTCTCGACTGTTAATGCTACACTAGGGTCAAGTGCTGGAGCACTCGAATTATTATCATTTCCGCTCACCAGCCATCTTGGTCGGCGACCATCCAACCCATCTACTGAATCAAGCGGATCATTAGTAATTTCTTTAGAAGACCAAACGCCCGTCCAGCGTGATTGCCCGGCAATGCCACTGGCACCAGGCGCTAAGAGAATGTCTGATCGCGCCGTCACGCGCTGATCCGGCCCTGTGAAGCGCTGCATATCACCCAGTGCGACCATTGCCCCGAGCTGTGCATTCATGCGCGCCTCAAGCTGAACTAGCTGGATATTCGCGCTTTGGGTTTCGACTCGAACCAGTGTTGTGATGCTCAAAATCAACAACAATATAAAGGCCATCAAAGACAATGCGATGACTAGCGCAAAACCTTGTGACGATGCAGGTCGATGTTTCATTTGGTGGGGTATAAGAGTAGACATGACAGGCTAATTAGGAGCCACTCATGAGGAAAGTAGTTCAACTAGCTAATAAGCAGTGTAACATAATAATCACTTACTCACGTATGTAAAGAACTACAGAATGTATCACATAAAGGTGTAACTAGTATATACAGAAATGACCAAAAAATACATATACCCGAACCCACGGTGAAATCTCCAAATTTCCATAGATACTAATCAAGGTGCTCGAAATCTTGCAACAAAATGCACTAGCAAGGGAATAAAAGTTTCATTTTTTATTATTTAATGTTCAATATTACCCCTTAAATAACCTCACAATCTATATTAGGATAGATACGTTCAATAATCCTACCCCCTCTACAGGCCGACTCCTAAATGTTACGCCTCAAACACGTACTGCTCCTACTTGAATGGTATGACTACCGCATTCACCGTGGTGTTGCGCAGGTTGCGCGTGAAAACGGCTGGCAACTGAATTGCCCAAAGAGCTTTACCCACAACGAGGGTATCCTTAACAATTGGAAAGGTGACGGTTGCATCGCTCTTCTGCAGTGCGCCCAAACACTCGATTATTTTCGTTCGCACAAAATCCCACTAGTCGACCTAGGACTCGGCCATCACACGTTGCCAATTACAAGGGTTGTGACTGACAATGAAGCAATCGGCCGACTCGCTGCTGAACATTTCAGAGACCATGGTTATAAGGAAGTCATCGCCTTTAATACAGGTGAGGTTCATATGTATGAGGAGCGCTTACAGGCTTTTACAGCACATATGGAAGCGGATGGTGGTAAGGTCACCGTCCTTGATTCCGCGGGCAGGACAGAGAGCAAAGTCATCAAGGAGTTGAATGATCTCGCTCAATCTCGCGGCCGTAAGTTGGAAGAACTCTCATTGGGTTTCTTTGCATACGATGACACTGCGGCGGCTGAGATGATCTCCATTTGCCTTAAACACAATCTCCGCGTCCCAGAGAACATCGCCGTGCTAGGGGTCGACAATGACGACTTGGTCAACAAAGGCCTAAGCGTCGAACTCAGCAGCGTTGACAGCGATCAGGAGGGTCTCGGCATGACTGCAGCAAAAACACTGCAAAAATTACTGGATTCTAATTTTACGGCAAGTGCAGGCTCCATTCTACGTCACCCCCCAAAGGGAGTCGTATCAAGGCTCAGCACTGATTCCTATGCAGTCGCCAATCCATTAGTTGCCAACGCCCTAAACTGGATCAAAAACAATTTCTATCACGGCATACAGGCGACGGATGTCGCTGAGGCCATGGGAGTCACTCAGCAAGGTTTGCAAAAAGCATTTGCCAAGTGCTACAGCAAATCACCTGGGCAAGAAATCCGTTATCAGCGCACATACGCAGTCACTCATCTTTTGCAAACAACCGATGTCAACTTGGACGAGATTGCTAAAAATTGCGGCTATTACTCGGTCAATTCTCTGATCAATAGCTTCCGCGCAGAACATGGAACCACGCCAGGGAATTACCGTAAGCACCTAAGATCGGCAGCAAAAATTTGAAACGATTTCGTTAAGTGATGATCATTCACTGAACCAAAAGGTTGCGTATCTTTGCCGCAGACAAGAGGCGAAGCAGCTTAGGGAGGAGTGATGCCAATGAATGGGGGCAAGTTAGTCCATTGAGTTTGCCTAAGGTAATATAGGAATATGTAGAATGCAGCCTAATCGCCGACAGCACGCAGCCTGAGGAATCCTTTGGCATTAGAGGTCGGCAGGGAAGCTTCTTGCATGCGCTTCGAACCGGCTATATCTAACGTAGTTGCACTGACTGTTGACCACGCGGGGTCTTCTAAAGACGCGCTAGTTTCGGGGACCAAGGAAACGTCGCTACGGGTAGTAACTTCTGGATATTGGATCGCTATGGCACCTGCGGAATAACTCATCGAGACTTGAGCGGCATTTTGCTCAAGAGGGTGTGTTCCCATGGCGTATTCCATAAGGTTAAGAATCCCATCATGGTCGGGATCTTCGTCATCTGCA
>JAKVCM010000140.1 GCA_022448605.1 Puniceicoccaceae bacterium
AGGTTCTCCGCGATGTGGTTCTGGGGAAAGATAGGGGCAATCCGTTTCCAGCATAAGTCGATCTACCCCTTGAGCGCGCAATGCTTCACGCACAGCAGGTGCATTCTTATAGGTCACAATTCCAGTAAAGGAAGCGCGTCCACCGGCAGCATTAATTCTTTTTATTTCATCAGATCCATAGCTAAAGCAGTGAAAAACGACTTTTTCCCAATCCACTCCTGATTCCATTATCATTCTATAGGTGTCGTCAAAGGCATTACGGCTGTGTATAATAATTGGGCAATTGAGTATAGCGGCTAAGTCGAGCTGCTCTCGAAAGGCAGCTTCTTGTAGCAGCAAGCACTCACCCGCGGCGATCGGGTCTTTGGGTAGATGAAAATAGTCGAGTCCAATCTCTCCTAATGCTACAGGTGCTGATGGAGGCATGAAAAATGCGGAGATCTGACCAACAGCATCCGCCCACTCTTCGTTGACGTAGCAAGGATGCAGTCCTACTGTGTAGCTAATTAAATGTGGATTAGCTGCACTTAGTTCGCGGTAAGGCACCCAATCTTCGATGGATGTACCCACTGCAATCATATGCCCGACGCCCGCCTCTGAAGCACGCGAGAGTACCGCCCCGAGCTCGTTCTTATTTTGAAAGCCGAGGAGATGGCAGTGGCTATCTATCAAATCCATAGTATATAAATTGTTGAAAAGTATCTTGGAGGAAAGCGGAAACATTATATATTTTAAAAGTGCTTGAGAATAACAGGCGTGCATTTACCTTATTTCTTTTTAACTATCGTTTACTCACTTAACACAATTTCATGGAAGACGTTATTATACTAGGTACTGGTTGCGCAGGACTCACTGCAGCCATTTATACCGGTCGGGCACAGCTCAACCCATTGGTGCTTGAGGGCTCTCAGCCAGGCGGTCAATTAACAACAACCTCGGAGGTCGAGAATTTTCCTGGTTTCCCAGAGGGCATTGATGGCTACGCAATGATGGATAATTTACGTAAACAGGCAGCACGGTTTGGTGCGCGGTTTGAGCATGCTAAAGTAGATAAGATCCTTGTTGATGGCGCGACGAAGCAGTTGCATGCAGGTGGTGCTGTATACGAAGCGAAGACAGTTATTATTGCGACGGGCGCTCGGCCTAGATTATTAGGGATTCCAGGTGAAAAAGAAATGTTCGGGGGCAAGGGTGTAACCACCTGTGCGACATGCGATGGAGCTTTTTATCGGGATATGGAAGTCGTTGTTGTTGGCGGTGGCGATTCTGCGTGTGAGGAGGCATTGTTTTTAACACGCTTTTGCTCTAAGGTGACACTTATTCACCGCCGCGATACTTTGCGGGCATCGCAAATTATGGCGGATCGAGCAGTCAGTCATGAAAAAATAGAGATGGCTTGGAATGCTTTACCTGAAGAAATATTAGCAGATGATAGAGGCTTTACGCGGGCTATCCGAGTTACTGACAGAGAGTCTGGTGATACTCGAGAGATCGCATGCAAAGGAGCATTTATTGCGATCGGACACATTCCCAATACCGACTTTTCAGATGGATTGCTTAGTCGCGACACGGATGGTTATATTGTGCCGACTGCAGGAAGTCAGGTGAAGACTTCAATTGAAGGGCTTTTCGCGGCGGGAGATTGCGTCGACCATGTCTATCGCCAGGCGATTACAGCTGCTGGTATGGGTTGCCAGGCAGCAATCGAAGCCGAGCGCTGGCTGGCCGAGCGATAATTAGTTATTACTATCGACTACTGGAATTACTTCTCATGGACCTCTCTGATCGCAGGGCTGAATACGCCAAAAATTCTCTTAATGCTTCTGACTTGGCATTAACTCCATTTGAGCAGTTTGAGGACTGGTTCAATGAGGCCGAGTCTTGCGCAATTGAAGAACCTAATGCCTTCTGTCTGGCGACTTGTGATGAAGAGGGTCAACCTTCGACTCGTGTTGTTTTACTCAAAGAATTTTCTACTAAAGGCCTAGTTTTTTATACGAATTATGAGAGCCGTAAAGCTACAGAGTTCAAAAATAACCCGAGAGTTGCAGCTAATTTCCTGTGGCTGCCACTTCAACGCCAAGTTAATATTACAGGCCGTATAGAGAAACTTTCGGAAGCTGATTCGCTGCGTTATTTCGCATCGCGTCCACAGTCTAGTCAGTTGGGCGCCTGGACTTCCCCTCAGAGTCAAGTAATTGCTTCGCGAGAAGTTCTTGAAACGAGGCAGGAGCAAATGAAGCGAAAGTTTGCGGATGGAAAAATACCCTTACCGAATAATTGGGGTGGTTGTCGTATCGTGCCAGATAGCTTTGAATTTTGGCAAGGCCGCCCAAGTCGTCTGCATGACCGGTTTAGCTATAGGCAGAACTCTGAAGGGCTTTGGGAAACTGCGCGCTTAGCGCCTTAGGAAGGGTAAAATAGTGAATCTGCGTGTTGATTCTCATATGCATACGCCTCTGTGTGGGCATGCGGTTGGCGATCCTCTTGATTATGCCAAAGCTGCCCAAGTTAATGGCATCGACGTAATAACGATCACCTGTCATATTCCGATGGAGTGGGAGGCCTTTGGCCAGACTGGTACACGAATGCAGCTTGTCGATCTAGAGCACTATATAAATATGGTGAGTGAAGCGGCGATTGAAGCCAAAGATTTCGGAGTCGAAATTTTATGTGGAATTGAAGCAGAGATCTATCCAGTTGCCTCACACATGGAGGAAATGGATATGGTCTTATCGAACTACTCTTTTGATTTTGTACTAGGTTCTTTACATGCGCATTGCCCCAGTTATTTACAATGGCTTGAGCGAAACAATGCTACAAGCGATGATGCTAGAATTGATTGGTACTTTTCGCATCTGATTGAGGGCGTTCAATCAGGGCGTTACGACAGCATGTCGCACCCAGATGTGATACGCACTTACGGAGTCGTTCAAAGTTTTGATCCCTTAGTTCATGAGACAATCATAAGGAATTTTTTGCAGGCAATTAATGACCAGGATATATGTATGGAGATAAATACTAGCGGGCTTAATAAAGGAGCCTACCAAATACATCCAGATCCGCTTATTATTGAGTGGGCAAGCGAGCAAGGGGTTAAGCTAACAATTGGATCTGATTCTCATGAGCCGTGTCGA
>JAKVCM010000141.1 GCA_022448605.1 Puniceicoccaceae bacterium
TGCCTCGCGCTGGGGATCGCTTTTGCGCGGAGCCTTGGGCTAGCTTGGAACCTGCCTGTTGTTGGGGTCAACCACCTACGTGGTCACGCTTACTCACCCTTTATCGGGCTACATCAAGAATCGCCAGAGGAATTTACCGAAGCCTTCTCCGGACTCTTACCACACCTTGGCCTTATCGTTTCCGGCGGTAACACTATACTTTTTGAAATCAATGTAGATAAACGTCTCATTGTCTTAGCTGAGACGGTCGACGATGCGGCGGGCGAAGCCTTAGACAAAGGTGCTAAACTCCTTGGCTTGCCTTATCCAGGCGGCCCGCAAGTCGAGCGCCTAGCCGCAGATGGCGACCCAAAGACTTTCGACTTTCCCAAGGCTATCGCTCCACGCAACGAGCGGCGATTCAGCTTTTCTGGGCTCAAGACAAGCTTGCGCTATCGCCTTGAAAACATGGGCGATGCCGAGCTAGCCACCGCCATGCCCGACATCTGTGCAGGCTACCAAGCCGCGGTGATCGATCAACTCCTAGGCAAGACCAAACATCTGATCCAAGCTGGAAGCTACTGTAGCCTTGGACTCTCTGGCGGCGTCTCGAATAACAGAGCGCTCCGCGCGGCGATGGAGCGCCTTGCCAAGCGCCATCGCATGGAGTGCCTAATCGCCCAGCCCCGACACACGGGCGACAACGCTGCCATGATCGCCTTTGCAGCTTTCGCCGATACGGAAGGGATCGCTTTTGACGATTTTAGTATCGAGCCCGCCCTGCGGCTCGCATAGAGTCAAAGTGTCGATTAAATTTTCCCAATGTCGAAAAAATTTGCCATCTTTGGCGCGGGTCTGAGCGCTCAGGCTGCGCGTCGCCTCGCAGAAGCCAAAGGCTTGAGCGTCGTTCTAATTGACGAAGCGGGGGAAGGCGATCAAGCAACTTTTGAAGCCTCTGATTTGGAGCGCTTCCAATGCTTTGTTTTTAGCCCAGGATTCGCGGCAGAGCACCCTTGGCGGATCTTAGCTGAAGGTTCGTCTAACCCCTGCTTGACCGAAATTGCCTTCGCCGCCCGTTATTGGGAGGGTAAGATAATTGGGGTTACAGGAACCAATGGCAAAAGTACATTAACCGCTTTGCTCGATAATGCCCTCAGCCTCTCAGGACACGTCAGCTTGGCTGCGGGAAACATAGGCTACCCCTTCTCGGATGCCGTACTCTCAGAGGCTAATCAATCGGAGGCTTACGTCGTTCTAGAGATTAGCTCTTTTCAAGCGGAACTAGCGGATGACTTGCAACTGGATGGTCTCCTATGGACAAATTTCGCCGAAGATCATCTGGACCGCTATGGTTCAATGCCTTGTTATTTTCAAGCGAAGGCAAGACTCTTTAATTGCCTGAAGTGCGATGGTATCTGTGTTCTAGGCCCCCAGGTCGCAGACTGGATGGCGAACCAGCGCAGAGCATTCGAAGGCTATAGCATCGCTCATGAGGCCACAGAGCTGGCCCTTCAGCTCGATGCGGACTCAGTCTTTCAGCGATTCCCTTATTCGAAAAATTTCTCACTAGCGGTTGAGCTCTGGCGCTTGATGAATTTGCCGCCCGCCGTGCTGATTGAGGCGGCCAATGCGTTTTTGCTCCCGCCGCATCGTCTCAAGGTGGTGGCTGAGTGTGAGGGTACACGCTTCTGGAATGACTCGAAAGCGACCAACTTTCATGCGACTCTTGGTGCACTAGGGTCGATCGAGCGTCCCATCGTCTGGATTGGAGGTGGGCGCGCTAAGGGCGGTGATATTGAAGCCTTCGCTCATCAGGTGGGGACTCGAATCGACATCGCGATACTTTACGGGGAGGTGGCTGAGCGCTTGGCTAAGGCCTTGAAGAGTACCCTAGAATCGGTGCATATTCACAAGCGCTTGGACCATGCGATTAACGCTGCTGCCGAACTCGCGGCTAAGATCCCACAGGCGAATGTTTTGTTTAGCCCCGGCTTTGCCAGCTACGATCAATTTGATTCGTTCGCTGCACGCGGAAAAAGCTTTAATGATATGGTTTTAAGTTTGAAGAACGCCCACAAGCCCAGTTAGTGTCGCTCACAAAAGTTATTTAACCCATTTTATCATGAAAGTATCAAAAATATTCGGATGTGTTATCGGTCTCCACCTAGGTGTGATCGCAATGTTATTGGTTCAACCCGGTTGCCGTACGAAGCAACCGCCAACGCGGACATACTCGCAGGAGCGCACTTCGGGCGGTTTGATCGAGGCAATGGGCCAAGGCTCTGGTTCAGGTTTGGATTCTGCCTTCAATGCTGGGTTTGACGATGTTAGCGCAGCACCAGATGACAATGACTTCAGCGAGTTTGACGCGATTACTCCTGTCGCACCCCTCTCCGATGGAGGTCAAACCGTCCCAGTCGCGGGCCCCTCTTTTGAGACTTACACGGTTAAAAAAGGCGATAACCTCTGGACGATAGCCAGACGCTCTAATGTCTCGCTCAACGAACTCTACGCTGCCAACGGCTTGGATACGACTTCTATTCTTAGTATCGGCCAACAGCTTCAGATCCCTGTCGAGGGTAGCACCGCTACGGTCACCGCGCTGAGTCCCGACACGTATCAGCCCACTTCCTTCAACCAAGGCAGCACTGAATATATGGTCAAGCGCGGCGATAGTCTTTCTAAGATCGCGAATCAGTTCGACACATCCGTCCGCGCGATTAAAGCGGCCAACGGGCTTTCCTCTGATCTTATACGCGTCGGTGATAAGCTTGTTGTTCCCATTTCGAGTAGTAGCATCGGCACATCGTCCGCCATGTCAGCCGCGCCATCTGACAGTATGTCAAGTAGTTCCACTGCACCGAGTTTCAGCGCTTCCGGTGCGCGCACACACACCGTCAAATCTGGCGAATATCCCGGCAAAATCGCTAGTCAATACGACATGACCACCGATGAACTACTTGCCCTCAATGGAATTACTGATCCTCGTAAGCTTCAAGTCGGTAAAGTTCTTAAGGTTAGCGGTTCTAGTTCCACTGCCAATGTTGATCCGCCTGCGCAGGTTGTGACTACCATGACAGAGGCCTCCTCGACTCTTATGACTGAACCAGTTTCAACAGAGGCTCCATCTTCGACTACAAGCATGGTCCCCATCGAGATCAAGGTCATCGAATCGGATCCTCTAGTGGAAGGTGAAGCCACCGAAATCGATCCCGACGAAATGTTTGAAGGTGCTGTTGAGATTCCAGTCATTCGCCTAGACGCAGAGTAATCTATTGCGTCTCACTTAAAAATAACTGATAGACACTAGAACCCATAATGAGCGCCCGCACGGCTACGCCTAATTCTTCTTGGCGCATACCGCCGATCGGGCTTTTCATTATCCTAATAGTTTTAGGGCTCACCTTCCTTGGGCTAGTTATTCTTTTCAGTGCTTCGCAATCTCTGCACGACGACCCGACGGTCTTACTGAAGAAGCAGCTGATTTGGCTAGTTTTGGCTACGATTGCTGGTGGCATCGCTATGATGGTGAACCTAGAGGCACTTCGTGAATACGCTTACTGGCTCGCTGCGGGTTCTGTCCTCTTACTAGCACTCGTACTAATTCCTGGAATCGGAGTCGAGGTCAATGGGGCGCGCCGCTGGATGGACTTTGGCATTATGCGCCTACAAGTTTCTGAGGTAGGTAAGCTCGGTCTTATATTTTCTATGGCGCACTATCTCGCCACCTACCGTCGCGATTCCAACCGTGTTCTCAAAGGCTACTTTTATCCCTGCGCGTTACTCGCCATCTTCTGCAGTCTAATTATACTAGAACCAGACTATGGCACTGCTTTTCTCTGTGGCGCTGTAGGCGGTTGCTTAATGTTTCTTGCAGGGGTCAGACTCAAGTTCCTCATCCCTACTGCCTTCGCCGCGCTTTCGCTCTTTTCGGTGGCAGTTTATCACGACCCGATTCGCCTCAGCCGCATCACTTCATTCTTAGATGTTGAAGGAAATCGGAGTGATAGCGCCTACCAGCTTTGGCAGGGCATTTTAGCCTTTGGGGCAGGTGGCATCCATGGAGTCGGCCTCGGTTCGGGACGCCAACAAATGTCTTTCCTCCCCGAGGCGCATACCGATTTCATTTTTGCTATTGTCGGTGAAGAACTCGGCTTTCTTTTTACCTCTGGAGTCGTCTTGCTATTTATGACGCTCTTTTTCGTCGGTGTCCTCCAACTCAAGCGCGCACCAAACTTGTATCAGTATTTACTCGTCATGGGTGCGCTCCTTTTCATCACTTTTCAGGCGCTCATTAATATCGGAGTGGTCACTGGCTGCTTGCCGACCAAGGGAATGTCGCTGCCGTTCATTTCTTACGGAGGCTCCAATCTCGTCTTCATGTTCGTGCTCACGGGCATTATCCTAAACGGTTTTCGTTCTTGGGAGTTACCGGCGCTACGGGGGCAGCGTGAACTATGATTAAGATAATTATAGCATGCGGTGGCACCGGTGGCCATCTCGCCCCTGGAATTGCGGTGGCAGAAGTCCTGCAAGAGCGAGGCCATGCTTGCCTGTTGCTGATCAGCCATAAGCAAGTCGACTCTGCCCTCGTTGAAAAGTATAGCCATCTCGATTTCGTTAAAATGCCCGGTCGCGCTTTCACGGGTGGTATCTTTCAGCGCCTCGCATTTCTCGGTTCATTGGTTTCTGGCTTCTTTACATCACGTCGCTTGCTTCACGAACAAGCGCCAGACTTAGTACTGCTCTTTGGCGGCTTTCTCTCGCTCGGACTTGGCCTAGCCGCTCGGAGTAAGAGCGTCCCTGTTGCACTCCATGAGGCCAATTGTCATCCAGGCAAAGCTGTCCGCATGATCAAATATTTATCTAAACGCATTTACTTGCCGGATGGCGTTCGTTTAAGGGGTGTGCCGTCAGAGAGTATTCGCCATTTTGACTACCCAGTGCGCAAGGATATCCAACATTCACCCAAAGCCGATGCCAGGAAACGCCTCGGCCTTAGCGTGCCCAATAAATTACTCGTCGTCATTGGCGGTAGCCAAGGCGCTAGTTCGCTGAATGAATGGGTGAAGCAAAATTTTGGACTCTTGGCCAAAGCCGGAATTTCCGTTTATTGCGTGACTGGTCTGGGTAATAGCGCCGCTCGCAAGATTCATGGAAGAGGAAAGGATGGTGCTGATACCACGGCAACATTTGTGCCGTTTTCTAGCAGCATGGGCGACGTGATTTCTGCGGCTGATCTAATTGTTTCTCGAGCAGGCGCAGGATCTATCGCGGAGATTATTCGTTGCCGCATACCTTCCATTTTGGTGCCTTATCCCCATGCCGCCGACGACCATCAGAAGGCCAATGCACTTAGCCACGAGCAATATGGTGCGGGTATTTCACTTTCTCAAGATAAGCTTAACGAGCTTAGCTCGTTAGTGCTTGACTTGATCTTTAACGACGAAGCGCTGGCCAATTTTAAGTCTAAGCTAGAGCGCTTGGACCGTTTCGATTCAAGCGAACGAATCGCCGACGATTTACTCGCGCTCTGCAACTCACAAGCTATAGCGAAAACCAAAAATCAGGAGCCTGCCACATAATGGGTCAGACAGACAGATATTTGTTCGTTGGAGCTGGTGGTATGGGAATGGCGCCGCTAGCCTGTTGGATGTCGCGAGCAGGTTACTCAGTTTCTGGATACGATGCGCACCTTCAAGAGTGCGTCCGCCGCTGGCTAGACGACGCAGGCGTCGCGCTTGAAGACTTTATTTTTCCCGAACAAGTCAGTGCCTTCACTATGGTTATTTATTCAAGCGCTGTCCTGCAATCCCACCCGATCTTAGTCGCCGCTCGTAAGGCGGGGCTTCGTCTGCTTAAGCGTGGCGAAATGCTCGCCGAGATCGCGCAAAGCAAAAGGCTGATCGCCGTGGTCGGTAGTCACGGCAAGACCACCACCTCTGGCATGATTGCTCACGGCCTGCAGCATTGTCAGCTTGAGGCGAGCTATATATTAGGTGGCCTCTTTTCGGATAACTCGACGTCGCCCGTTCATTTTTGCAAAAGCGATTGGCTTGTTGCA
>JAKVCM010000142.1 GCA_022448605.1 Puniceicoccaceae bacterium
AGAATATTTTTTATGGATTGGATGACGTAACATCACCTAACCCTTCTACGAGAATGCGTTTTACAGACGTCAATCAGGACATCAACCATATATACAATTCGCCCAATGGAACAAACTCCAACGACCGTAGCTACAACGTAAGCTATGCAGGTCCAGTGAATACACTCACCGTTAAGCATAATCATCCTGTTAGAAACAACACATATAGATTTACGGACAAGTCATGGTTTGCTTTCACACCAGCGCTAAGACCCGTATTTCTGAGGAAGAGTATCAAAATTGGCATACAAACAAGGCAAACAACGAATGCGGACTTTACGGATCCTAATGATCCAAACGTCGGGAAGTATATCCTCCAATTCAAAGTGTATCCGTCAATGATGCTATGGAACCCATTCAATGTAAGCATTAATCTTAACCCAACAAATGACGGCAGTTTGGTCTCCAACAACCCCCTTGCAAATGGCGAAGTAATTAAATTCGAAACTGTTAGTGGGGGAATTCGATTTCCGATTGAGATAAATAGAAACGGCATCATCGAATCGTATTCATTCAACATTCGACCGATCTCTCCTCGGCTTAATGCAGTCGGCAACAAAGCCTTCGATGCCATAGGCATACCCAAAAGGATGAGTCCAGGTGAGGTCATAGTATTAGGGCTCAAAGACTCCTACAGAGTTGATTTATACGTTAACACTAATAACAGAAACAATCCGATAAATGTTAATGGGAATAGCTTGAGAAGAGCAAATGGGAATCCAATAAATCAGAATATGTCGCGGGACGGCTGGGAAGCCCGTGGCGGCAATTGGGGTTCTGCATTTCATTTATTCCCCGCAGCGTCTTCGCACGGAGTCAGCGAAAACAACGCCATCATTTATGAGACTCGCTATCTATTAGATGCTAACGGCAATCCCGTAGAGACTTACCTCGAGGCTAACGATAAGATCGTCATTCTAAAATCCGACAAAACTGCTGTTGCTGCAGATGAGTATAGCTGGGGCGGTAGGATCAGCGGACGAGAAATTGGAAATAAAAGCCCAGAACGCGGGTATTTTAGCCATTTGTTTAATTCCTTTCACCAAGCGACAAATTCAGATCTAATTTATATCGATGAAGATGTAAGCCTGGGAGCAGCTGCCGGACTAGTAAATGGCAACGCCTTCCCGTTCTATCAGATCGATTTCCGAGGGCGCACGCTTTCTGATGAATTGGGGCTATTAAATAGCTATGGAAACCCAGCAATGCCTGCCTTCGCGAGCGTCAATTATTTGGGCACAATGCCTCTTGGGCTTAAAGGTAGAGGTTACGACACATGGCAGGACGTCAAAGCGCTTTATATACCCGAACGCATCAGCATCAACGTCCCACTTGATCCGCTCTCACAGAGAGATCCTGCTACGGGAGCTGGATATTACGGAAGCTCTTTTGATGATGACGGCAACAGCTCGAGCCGCATCACCCTTTACGATATTCCACGCCACCCCATCATCTCAATTGGCGACTTTAAGAATCTGGTATTCAGCTGGTTTGAAGACGCTCCAGCGAGACCTATCGGTGCCTCATGGCCTAATGCTACCTTGGGCAACTTAAATGATACCTACATCAAGTCGCACAACCCCGGAAATGGTTACGACGTAGGTGCGGGTTGTGACACGAGCTATCATTACAACGATACATTGTTCGACTCCTATTTTTTCTCGGGTATTCCCTCCGATGAAAGTGACAGCAATAGTAGCCTGTTACTCGAACAGACATTCCCTTACGGAGAGGCTTTCACGCAAACTTATATAGAAGCGAGAAAACCACTTGCTAATACACGCCTAAGTTACTTTGGAGAACCCAAACTGGAAGATTTGCGCGACCCAATTGATGAAGTCAACCCTACGACTGTAAATGGCTTCGAAAAAGCCGCTGCATATTTAATGATTGATGGCCCATTCAATATTAATTCCACCAGTCGCGAAGCATGGATCTCTATTCTTTCCGGGTTTCGTGATCAAATGATTATTGGGGTCAAAGAAGACCACACCTCTACAGATGACTATATGAGAGAGGGCAGTCCATACGTAGATAACTTTATACCATCAAATGATCACAATGACCTTTATGCCGGCCATCGACGTGTTGAGGATAACGAATTATCCAACTTTGCAAACGAGCTTATTGAGGAAATACGTAATAGGGGCGTCGCTCGCACACTAGGACGATTCCTCAACAGATCCAATAATAGCTCAAATTCAGATGAGCAGTTAATGGGCCGCATCGACAAAGCGATTTTGGAAGCAGGGATAAATACAAGCCAACGTATTGCTGATAGCACTCAAAATGATGCGGAGCTTATACCTCGACCAAACGAGACAAAACCCCAAGCCCACATGTTCGCGCAAAGCCTTGCTCCTGAGACAGGGGCAGGTCTTCCCGGCTATCTAAAGCAGCAAGATATTCTACGCCCGCTTGCACCAATCATGGCATCGCGAGGCGACACATTCACAATTCGTGCTTACGGTGAAACCATCAACCCTTCAACAGGAAAGCCAGACGGGCAAGCATGGTGTGAGGCCGTTGTTCAGCGCATACCTAATTACCTGAACAAAATCGACAACCCATGGAAAAGCCCTGCAGATGAGGACTTCAATGAAGTAAATAAAACCTTCGGTCGTCAGTTCAAGATTGTGGGATTTCGTTGGCTATCTGAGGCTGATATTTCCTAGCGGCAATTAATTTCTACATCTTTTTAAATGAGACCCAAATTACTTATTGGCGGGCTATTTATTAGTCTCTTAATACAAGCAAATGCAGGCCTCAAAAGCGGGCATTACTTCCAAGCCATTGCGACTAATCAGGTCATTAAAAATGAGCTCTGGAACCTTGTCGATGGGAAGAAGCAAGAAATATACGCGACAAGAATACTCCGAAGTACTGATTATGCCTATGATTTTGCCCCAACCATAACATTCTTCGGCGATCGAATTGATGATGATGGAAATCCAATCCCAGAAGCGATTGTAAACGTGCCCGATGGAGCGACTCGCCTACTATTGCTCTTTGCAAAACTAACGGCACCAAACGAGCGCGGACTATCTTATAGAGTAATCGCGATGAGGGATGATAGTGACAATTTCAAATTCGGCTCTTTCCGCTTCATTAACACCAGCCAAAAAGAGATCGCTATCGAGCTTGCTGAGGAGCGATTTTTAGTCGATTCTAGCGGTTCAAAAACAATAGAAATTGACCCACCAGAGCGTGGCGACCTTTTAATTCGTATCGCAGCAAAGGATGAAGATGACGTATGGAACTCAAGCTATACTAACGGATGGGGGCATCAATCTAACCTCCGTACTTTAGTTTTCCTCGTGGAAGGACTCGACGGGCGCATCAAACCAATGCGCTTCCGGCAAACCGAGCCAAAAGAGTAAACTTCGCTTTAAAAACTACCTCTTACTAGGTGGACCACCGGCCCAGTGCGAAGAAGTGCGATACACAGCAACCTCCTCGCGATTCTTTTCAAAGCGCAGGAGATTATCATCTAAGCGCTTCTTCAGTTGAGCGAGTTTATCGGCATCAACTATAGGATCTAGGCGAGCAGATTCACGAGCAAAGATCTCGCGTGACTGCGCCTCAAAATGATTGAGCTCTTCCAGTCGCGCTTGGTAGACATCCTGTACGTCCTCCGCATCAATCGATACAAGATAATCGCTCAAAACTTTGTCCAATTCAGCCGCTTTTTCTGGCATCTCGCGCGCGAGATTGAACTTCTCTGAATAATCATTCTTTAAGTTGAAGAGCTGTGTCTCGCCGGTAAGCAGGTGCTTCATATATTTGTAATCTCCTAGGCGGATTACACTCAATGGTGGCGCGAAGTAACAAGGATAGTGGAAGACCATTCCTTCAACCGGACGCTCTACGTCTGCCGCGTTACCCCTCTCGAATACTCCACGCAGACTGCCGCCATCAAGGTCTTCCGGCAAGGGTGTGCTGACGCCAGCGAGGTCGTGTATTGTTGCTAGGAAGTCCCATTGCACGACTGGCACATCGCACTGCACATTCTCTCTCACCCCCGGTCCTGCGACGACCATCGGCACGCGCAGGCCACCTTCATAGAGTTGCGCCTTACCCCACGCCAAGGGGCCATTCGGGCGCATGCCGCCACCGTTATCGGAGGTTAAAATAATGTATGTATTATCAAGCTCACCCGCTGCCTCTAGTTCAGCCATCAAAGAACCAAGCCCTTGATCAATCTCGTCGATCATCGCCGCATATTGGAGCCGCCAATGCGAATTTTTCCTACTCGCAGATATCTGATCCGTAGGTAAATAATCCTCATCCTTACAATACTTCCCGCGCGGGGAATTACGGTATTTTTCAATGAGCTCAGCACTCGCCTCATGCGGCACATGCACTGCGTAATGAGAGATCATCATGAAGAACGGCTTTTTTCCCGCATGTTTGCGCACGAAATCGACGGAACTCTTTTTCAATGATCGCATTCGTTTTGGGTCATCCGCTGGTAGCTTTTTACGGCTCTTAATGTCGACGTAGTCACCATGGAAATTACCGTTCGAACCGATGTCGTATTCATCGGTCACATCATAACCGATCTCACTCATCCGCTCACGCGCAGCCATGCCCTTACCAAAGTGTGCAGTGACATAGCCCTTGCCGCTATCCTTGAGAACATCAGCCATCGAGACTTCGTCCACCCACTTTAACTTACGCTTGTTGGCTAATACGTCATGCACGAAAGTATATTGGAGACGGCCAGGCGTCTTGCCGAATTGAATACTCTTGCGCGATGGTGTACAGGTCGGCGCGGGCGCATAGGCATTTGAAAAGCGCATACCACGCGCAGCCAATGCCTCCAAGTGTGGTGTCTGGTAAAAATCGCTCTTCGACTCCGGCTCGCTATCCATCATCGGCACCGAGGTGTCAGCCCAGCCTAAATCATCGATATACATGATGATGAAATTGGGCGCGTGCGAAGCCGCAGAAGCCAATGATGCCAGGCCAGTCGCCAGAAATGCACTTAGGGTAAATTGTATGAGTCGAGTCGTCAGTTTCATGTAAATAATGAGTTAAAAGAGCTAAGCATACAACCTAGCGTAATCTCAATAAAGTCTCAATGTCTCGAAGCGCACAGTATATGTCTTAATGCGCCGTGGACTCTTTCGATAATAAGTAAATATATTAGTAAATCGGTATTAGATCGAACCCAGCTTCATCCTAACGCGTCATTTGTTCTTTGTGAATGGGGGTATTTCTCTTCCCACATTGGGACTAAGCGCCTCAAAAATGGGCATTTATCCCCTCGGGGACAAGCCCTAGTCGTAATCTGACATGCCTCTGTCGCGTCCACTCATTTACATCTATGTTATGTTATAAAGCTAATTTAGCGCATAACATATCCTTACAACCATGCCTCGAACAAGTAATCACTTTCGATCGATTCTTTCATTCAGGTGTACTTCTTTGGGAGCACTCATTCTACTAGCTTCCACACAGCCTAGCTTGGTCGCCGATATCAGGTATACCGACTCGGGCAATGATCATCTCTGGAGTAATACCGACAACTGGCAGGGAAGTATCGCCCCCAATGACAGCAGCACTGGGGCTGCGAATTGGTATGATGGTACTCAACTGGAAATCCCCTCAGGCACCAATGCCGTCTGCAGAGGCTTCATGCTCGGCATGTATGGAAGTAACAATACCGCTGTAATCGCTGGCGGCACACTCGCCTGCAACTGGCTTGATATTGGCCGTAGCAACCATAAAGGAGGCAATGGCACGCTAACTATCATAAGTGGATCTGCTACAGTTAATGGATTATTAAGTATCCCCAATCAAGACAGTAGCAATACATACCCAGCGAATATCGGCCAAGGGCAACTCAACATAAGCGGTGGAAGCATCAGCGCTAATTCGATCCAAATAGGGAATGGCCAAAACGGCGCGAACGGTGGCATCGGCTCTATCTCCATCACAGGAGGTAGCCTGTTAATAAATGGAGACGCCAGAGTCCAGTTACAAAACTATATCGATGCAGGATATATAACTACTGCTACCCAACAAAGTTTTGAACTCGATTACGATATAAGCAACTCAGGGAAAACGACTCTAAAATTGACCGAGGTCTTCAATGGGTTAACCAGTAACCCCTACCCAGGAGATGGTAGTATTGCCTGTGCCGTAAATGTTAACTCCGTGCGTTGGACTGGTGTCGCTGGGGCTGATTCTTATAAGGTTTACTTTGGAACGAGTGCGACCCCTCCCCTCGTCGCTAACCTTTATAGCAGCACCCGCACATACGCCCCTAATAACTTAGAGAACAACCAGGTCTATCATTGGCGTGTGGATGCGATAGAGGGTGCGACTACAAATGTAGGGGCCGACTGGTCTTTTGCTACGAATTCAGGGGACGATTGCGATCAGCTTACGCCGCCCTTCACAGACTACTGCGAGATGCTGAGCCAAGAAATACAGGGTAAAAAACACGGCTTTTTAGCAGGGAATAAAACTTATTACATTGGTGGATTTACTCCATCTTGGAATATCTCAGGTTACGACACCATCGGTTTCACCCACCCATTTCATAATGATCTTCGCAGTCGTGGCTATGGAATGGTCCAAGATCCAGATACTGGGTATGGCCACGACCTCAGTGGGTGGGAGTTTTATAAACATACCAGGGTCGCTTACGGCACTGTCATAATTAATGGTGTCCGTTACGAAAATCCTATTCCAGCAGCGATGTATTGGCGACCAGATCGTATGATTTGCGAATACCAAGTCGCTGGTATTAATATTCGTGAAGATAAATATATAGCGCTCAATGATACCGCATGCTCGATCATCACATCCGACCAGCCGGTTACTTTAGAGTTTGCAGGACAGAGTTTTTACCGAGAGGGCATAACGCAAAGCACGACTGCGACCTGTAATTTTGATACTGCCAATAACCTAATTCATATCGTAGAGGGAGGCGTCAACCTAGTTAAACCGACTCAAAACAATCAAGTGCCGGGTGTCATGATGTACGATGGGATGAGCACGATAATAAGCGCCTCAAAACCTATTCAAAATTACACTAACACTACCGCTGGCACAGGACAACAATTCTACAGCTTCAGAGTGCCTTGTGATGAGAACGGTCTATCTCTAACGTGGGCGATGCACGACGATAGCAGCACTGCGATTGCTGAGACTCAAACA
>JAKVCM010000143.1 GCA_022448605.1 Puniceicoccaceae bacterium
TAGCAAAGTTTGCTATCTTTTTGTTGTTCTCTTGTTTATCTGCTCAGGGCACTGAGGGGAACAGGTTGTCTCATCTCGATGAGCCTAATAATCCTTGGCAATTTAATAGACAATCAGCCAAGCTCATTACTCCACAGTGGATCGGAGAAGAGGGTGTCGAAGCCGTGGCTGTCCTCGCGATTGATGATCTGTCAGGGGACGGTCAGCACTTCCGTAATTATCTGACTCCGATCATTGAAAGGCTCAAACTTATCGATGGTCGTGGTCCTGTCAGTATTACTTGTAATCGTCCGGAGCCGGATCATCCTAATATGCAATGGTTCTTTAAGCAGGGAGTCTCCCTGGAAACTCACACCCTGACTCACCCGTGCCCATTGCTACAGCGGTATGATTTTAGAGGGGCCCGAGCCAACTACCATGGTTGCGTCGACTTACTCACTTTGATACCGAATAACCGTTCTGTCGGATTTCGCTTTCCGTGCATGGATGGACAAAACACACCGAGTCCACGCGCTTACGCTGAAATTCTTAATGGGGTCAGTGACCTTGGTAATTTTATGACATCAAGTTCGAGCGTGGGCATTGTCTTCACACCGGAAGATCCTGAGATTCCCAAATCCATTTTTGAGGATGACCCGGCCGGGGCCAGACGCTTTTCAAAGTATTTGATGAATGGCTTTGTTAATTACGTGGAGAATTATCCGTACCCTTTTGTTGTTGGTAATCTGATTTGGGAGCTGCCTTTTGTTTATCCAAACGATTACACCGGTCAGGCGCTGCACGGCAATCAGAACCCGGTGACGATCACGGATTTCAAGGCAGCAGTCGATGCGACGGTCGCCAAGAAGGGAGCCGTCTCCTTGTGCTTTCACGCGGGCGGTTGGATGAGCAGTCAACAGATGGCAGACATTGTCGATCACTCTGATAAGACTCATGGAAAGAAAGTGAAGTTTCTAAACATGCGTGAGATGGATGAGAGGATCGTAGAAAATATGCTTTCCGGCCATGCGCTTCGCCGCGCCGATGGAGGGGATAATGGGGTTCGTGTTTTTGATATTAATGGGGACGGGTTCATGGATGTTTTGATTGCCAATAAGAAGGCGAAGATCACAAGGATTTGGCAACCTAAAAAAGGGAAGTGGCTAAACATTCCTTTCCCGGCGGCGCTTCATCATGATTTGCGCTTCGGAATCCTTGAAGGATCGGAAAATCCAGTCGCGGTAACACCAAAGACTGGATGGCGTTTTAGTGGTAAATCCTGGATCGAGGATAAGACACTCGCCGCGGGTCAGAGTGGGTTCAGGCTCCTTGATCTTGATAACGATGGCAACTGTGAATTAATTTCTAATGATTGGGTTAAGCAGCGCATTGGGGGCGCTTGGAAATTATTACCTTTCAACCTTCCTAAGAAAACTAAGATTGAAAGGGAAGACCGTGGAGATGCGGGGATGCGTTTTGCTGACATTGATGATGATGGAAATCAGGATGTGATCTTCTCTAATGGTGAGTGGTTTGGAACCTGGATCTTTGAATCGATGGAGAAGGGATGGTCGAGGCCTGGTCTCTATGGAATACGCGGGAACAGTGGTGTCGGTAAAGATCACCCGCGCGGACGTGATACCTTACCGCCGATCGTGCGGGCGGATGGAACCAATAATGGCGCGTGGATTAAGCGGGGGCACCTTTATTGGCAGAACGAGGACACGGGGGCCGTTATGTCTCATCACATTGATCAGCGCAGCTTCGGTGACTTGATGGGAGATCAGGTTAATTATCCAAGGACTGCCAAAGCTTCACTTAAAGCCATGCAACCGCGGCCTGGTTTCCGGGTCGAGCTAGTCGCGGCCGAACCGCTCGTTATGGATCCTGTCGATGTGGCATGGGGTCCCGACGGCACCATGTGGGTCGTTGAAATGGCGGACTACCCGATCGGTATCGATAACAAGGATAAGCCTGGGTCACGGGTCGCAGCCATCACCGATACGGATGGGGACGGGCAGTATGATAAGCGAACGCTTTTGGCTGATGGACTTGAGACTGCCAGTTCGGTTCTACCGTGGAGGGATGGAGTTCTGGTTGTGGCACCTCCGAGCGTTTGGTTTTTAAAGGACACTACTGGTGATGGTAAGGCTGATAAAAAAGAAATTCTTTATGAGGGTTTCGGCAGAGGCAATGAACAGCACCGTGGCAATGGACTTGTGTGGGGACTGGACGGTTGGATCTATGTTGCCAATGGCGATAGCGCGGGAACAATCCGATCGACTCGCTCAGGTAAGAAACTTAATCTCGGTGGTTTTGATCTCAGAATCAAACCAGACACTGGAGAGCTTGAGCCCGCCACCGGGGTAACTCAGCACGGACGTAACCGCGACGACTGGGGTAATTGGGTCGCGGGTAATAATTCTTCTGGATGGCAGATTGCTTTGGAAGATCACGATATCAGGCGTAACCCAAAAGTATCTCAGCCTTCCAATAGACATGGTATTAATGGAGTCATTGACCTTTATCCGATCAGTCGGGTTTTAAGTCACTACTCAGGTTACAAGGCGCCTCCGGCTGGATCTCCCGGGAAACTGACTTCTGGATGCGGTTATACATTTTACCGAGACTCCCTCTTCGATGGGATCATTGAACCATCGGTTTACTATTCCTGCCCGGTCCACAACTGCATTCACCGAGAAGTGATTTCTTGGGACGGCGTTCTCATGAATACGGAGCGCGCGAGTGATGAGGCGAGGAGTGAGTTTTTACGAAGTTCAGATTCTTGGTTTCGTCCTGCTTCGATTCGCACTGGCCCCGACGGTGCCATGTACGTGGCGGACCTTTATCGTTTGGTCATTGAGCACCCTGAATGGATTGATGATACGCTGGAAAAAGAGATGATTGCCGATGGCCGATTGCGCGCGGGTCATGACAAGGGCCGCATCTATAAGATTTTTCCTGAAAAAGTAAAGTTGCACGATTCAGCAATCCTGGCGGGAAAGGAGCCGGAGGAACTCGCATGGTTTATGGATTCGCCCAATGGTTGGCAACGTGATACGGCTCACATGATGTTAACCTGGCTTAATGACAGTGAGCAAAAGAAGGCCGTTGCGAATCTTCATAAAGTTTTAAAGAGTCAGCATCCCGCAGCCCGTGCTCAGGCCCTCAGCGCCTTGAAAGATATTGAGGAGCTTTCAGTTGAAGCGATGCGCTCGGGTTTAAATGATAAGCATCCAGGGGTCCGTCGTAATGCGCTGCGCGTTGGTGGTTATCTATTCAACCAAGACTCAAAGTTAGGTCAGTTAGCTGTGGCTTTACTTGATGATGAGGACGCGCACGTTCAGAGACGTGCTGCCTATACTCTTGGCTATTGGGATGATCCGCGTGCCGGTCAGGCCTTAGGCAAGTTTCTTGTTAAGAATACTGACCGTCCTTACATGAGGGCTGCGGCATTGACCTCGGCTGGGTCATTTCCTGATGAGGTTTTAATTTCGGTACTGGCCATGGAGCGCACCCCTGCGACGGTGGCTCTTAGTAATGAGCTCATGGGGATGCTTGGCAATGATGCAAAAAAGTTTGTGCCGCTGGTCATTGCCAGAATTGCTACCAAGCCGGCGGAAGGTAAGTCCTACGAGCCCTGGAAGCTTATAGCGGCGACGCGTCTTCTGGAAGCAGTCGGTCAAGATGAAGGGATTCGCGCCAAGGTAGCACCTATGCTCGAAGGGGCACGCAGCATCGTGACTAATGAAAGCCAAGACCTCGAGAGCCGACTCGCGGCCATTCAACTCATTGAGCAGGCCGCTCCTAAAGTTGAGGAGGACATAAAGCCTCTCTTGAGCCTTTTAAAGTTAACGACTCCAGTCGAACTGCAGGTCGCCATTGCCAAATCAGTTCTGCGTCATGAAGATACCGGGGCCGCACCACAAGTTTTGGCAGGCTGGTCAGAGCACGGGCCGGCCTTACGCAGCGCGATCATTGATTCTCTTTTGGCTCGGCCGAAGCTCACGGTTCTCTTCATGGATTCAGTTGCCAAAAATAAGGAGCTAGCCACTTCGATTGACGTGAGCCGCAGGCAATTCCTTCTAAACCACGAAAGTGAATCAATTCGCAAGAAGGCAGGAGAACTCTTTGGTGGTGCAACGAGACCGGACCGTGCTGCCGTCATGAAGGAGTATGAAGTTTCATTGTCCAATGAAGGTAACAGGGACAAAGGGCGCGCCGTCTTTGGTAAAGTTTGCGCTTCGTGTCATAGGCTCGATGGGGTTGGTAAGGTTGTCGGCCCGAACCTCGCGGGGCTTAATAACCGTGCGCCGGCCACTTACTTGACAGCTATCCTTGATCCGAACCGAGCCGTTGAGGCGAAGTGGATGATGTTTGTTGCCAAGACTAAGGAAGGCTTGACCTTAGCCGGCTCCGTGGCCGAGGAGACCAGCTCGGCAATTACGCTGGCCGGTGTTGATGGAACTCGCACAAGTATTTCGCGCAGTGATCTTGTTTCACTTGAATCTACTGGTCGGTCCCTTATGCCGGAAGGACTTGAAACCGCCATAACCCCTAGTGAAATGTCAGACCTCCTGACCTACTTACGCTCCACGGGCAGACCCTTAAAACAGGCCGTCGTTAAAGGAAATACCGTTGAGCACTTGAGTGCGGATCATGATGGTTTCTACTCAATCAGCTTTGATCCAGTCCCGGGCGCGACGGGTATAGAACTTGAATGGGTCAATGAAGGAAACTTTAAGCACTGGACGATCCGTGAAATTGAAGCCTATGCGAACTTTGATAGTTTGGTTGATATTGTTTCCGGTAACGTTCTTCCTGGCCCGGTCCGTACCGTGGATAATGTTTTTGCTAATGCCTTTGATGGGAACCCTGAAACGTGGACCTACCAAACGCAGCCCTACACCAACAAGGCTCCTCAGCGAACTCTCCTTAAGCTCGAACCTGGGGATCACACCTTGGACCGGATTCGTATTAATGATATCGCGGGTAACGATACTAATGGTCGCATGCAACAAATCACCGTGCGGGTCACGACCGACACAGCCTCTGATCTCGCTGCCCGAAAATACACCGATGTGACTAATGTTTCAGTGCAGATCTTTGGCGAGGTGGAGAACCAGGTTTCTACCAAGGAAAAGGAACCAGAGACTTCAGGCCCCTTCGGTGGAAAGCCTCAAAGTATTCCAGGAAAAGTAGAAATGGAACACTTTGACGAGGGCGCTCCCGGCACCGCCTACAAAGATAACGACCCCAAGAATCAGGGCGCTGACTATAGAAAGAACACTCAGGTGGATATTGAAAAACGCAGTGATGCTTCCAACGGCCATGGTGTTGGTTGGATTAATGCCGGTGAATGGATCAATTATACGGTCGAAGTCAAAGAGTCCGGAACTTACGATATTAAAATTCCAGTCGCCGCTCAAAAGGTGGGGGGCCTATTCCATCTGGAGATTGGAGGGAAGGATCTTACTGGTCCGATCCGTATCCCTGACACTGGCGGCTGGACAAAATTAAAAACTCTTACTCATAAGGAACTCAAACTGACGAAAGGCTCTCACGTGATCAGAGTTGTCATGGATGAGAATGGTGAAAGTGGTTACGTCGGAGACATCGACTGCATGATTTTTAGTCGTTCCGACTAGGGCTGTTCAGTATAATAATTGATGCTCCTGAGAGCGAGCGAGGAGTAACACCGACTGCTGCTGGCAATACTCTTACACCTATCCCCTAGGTAGGCTTAACAAAAATTTAAGACGGGAAGGTATTACGAACCCTGACAGACTTTTGGAAATAGGACCACCACAATACGGACCAACCGGCAGAAAGCACTATAACCATTAATCCACCAGATATTTCCAAAGACTCCATGATAATCCCATAGAGAATGCTCACGCCTCCATCTACAATGATATTGACTGTGGCCAGCATTTTCCCCTTACGGTGCCTTGCCCAAAGCATGCATCCAAT
>JAKVCM010000144.1 GCA_022448605.1 Puniceicoccaceae bacterium
CTCTACTTTTCCTATTATCAAACACGAGGCGCACCCCATTTTAATGGCACGCGACATAATTGAGGCCGAGCTCGAGGTCGAGGGCCAGTCACTCTTTGTTTACGTGAATCACTGGAAATCAGGCGCTTCAAACCCTGATCGCGAGCCGATTCGAGTAGAGAACGCCAAGGTACTTCGCAGCTTGATCGATGCACGGCTTGAAGCTGATTCACATGCTGACATCATCATCGCTGGCGATTTGAACTCCCATTATAATCATTCTGCTCTCTATCCTAATATTGTAACTGGCGTGAATGACATACTTGGCTCGACTGGCAACGAGTCATTTTACGAGACCGACCTATATAACCTATGGTTCGAACTCGAGCCCGAAGCTCGCTACTCTGAAGTCTGGCGTGGTCGCATTGGGACACTCATGCATATGCTCATCACTCAAGGGCTTTACGACGACAGCGGTATCAGCTACATTGATGGTAGCTTTGATAAGCTAGTAATTCCAGGTATCAACGCCGATCTGATTGGTCGGCCTATTCGGTGGCATTCTGCAGGTGAAACGGGTGGAGGTGTGAGCGATCATTTCCCTGTATATGCGCGTTTTTCTGTCGGTGCTTTTATGGCCACCGCAGCACTCAGTATTGGTGATAATGTCTCTAGCTACGAATACCCACTCTCCGTCGCTCAATTTAATGGAGATTTGAAACTCAAAGATGGTAACTTTCTCAATTACCTCAGCGATGCCGAACTCCTAGCTCATGTTGGTCAGCTTTACACTGTAGATGCAGTCGTCGAAAGCATACGTCCATTGAGACTTAAAGTCGGTCGTCGCACATGGTCAGCCTACTACTCCGACCCTAATTTCATTGAAGAGGGTGGTTTACCTTTTTACATGAAGAACCACAGAGGGCAAGCGCGCCTCGTCGTGCAGTCTAATTTCTATCGCGGTAAAAGCCAATTGATAGTCGAAGACATTCTCGGCGCTTGGTAATGGAGTTAAGTGATCACCGCTTCTGATATATCCGTCACTATTTTGCTTACGAAGGGATTCCGTGTTGCTGTGGTATTTTTTATGAAGACATCCAAATCTCGCGCTTGCGCCATCCTATGAAATCACCCAAGTTCCGCAGCTTCATATGAGGAAAAAGTTCTATATCACTACCGCAATCGACTATGCTAACGGCTCGCCGCATCTTGGTCACGCCTACGAAAAAGTGCTGACGGACATTATCGCGCGCTTCCGTCGCTTGATAGGCGATGAGGTTAAATTCCTCACTGGGCTCGACGAGCACGGACAAAAAGTGCAGATGTCAGCCGAACAAGCAGGGGTGCCTCCAATTGAAGTCTGCGATCGCCTCGCTGCAGAATTTCAAGGCCTCTGCAGCGCGCTTAATATTTCCAACGATGACTACATCCGCACCACGCAGAATCGCCATAAGGCTGTAGTTCGGGAGATCCTTCAGAAGCTTTATGAAAAGGGCGAGATCTACAAAGCTGACTACAATGGTTACTACAGTGTGCGCCAAGAGCAGTTCGTTACCGAAAAAGAAAAAGTAGATGGCAAGTGGCCCGAGATCTTCGGCGAAGTGACTGAAGTGACTGAGAGTAACTACTTCTTCAAAATCTCCCAATATCAAGACTGGCTCGTCGACACGATCAAGACCAAGGAGCAGATGATCTACCCGCGCTTCCGCAGTGCCGATGCACTCCAATTTCTTAAAGAGCCGCTGAACGACCTTTGCATTTCTCGCCCTAAAGAACGATTAGGATGGGGTATCGAGCTACCCTTTGACCAAGACTTTGTCACCTACGTATGGTTCGATGCCTTAACGAATTACATCACTGCCGCCGGATACGGAACCGACGAGTTCAATCAACAATGGCCAGTCGATTATCATGTGATAGGTAAAGATATACTTGTGCCACCGCACGCCGTTTACTGGCCGATCATGCTTAAAGCGCTCGGCATCGACTTACCCAAGCACTTCCTTGTTCACGGTTGGTGGCTTAGCTCTGGCAATAAGATGTCTAAAAGCACTGGCGATGTCGTCAACCCGCTAGATCTTATTGAGCAGTTCGGCGCGGACGCTTTTCGCTATTTCGTCACCCGCGAGATGAATGTCGGACAAGACTCTGAGTTCTCAATCGATCTGTTTATGAGTCGCTATAACAGCGACCTCGCAAACGACCTCGGCAATCTTGTTAGTCGACTACTCAACATGGGGCAGCGTTACGCCGGAGGCAAAGTGCCTACGGTTGTAGTCGAAGGCGCTCCCGAAAAAGAGCTTAAAGCACTTTGGAAGGACACTTCTAAAGAGCTTATCTCGCTCTTCGAAAATTTCCAGTTTCATAAAGCGCTTGAACGGATCTTTACCTTCGTTTCTGGCATCAACCGATACGCTGAGACCCGTGCTCCATGGAAACTTGCTAAGTCCGAAGAAGCGGCAGATCAAGCGGCGCTCCGCACTTCATTGGCGACCATGGCCGAGGCCCTACGTCTCGCAGTTGTCATGCTGACACCCGTTATGCCGGAGATTTCTGATAAGATCCGTAGGCTAATCGGCGCAGAAAGCTTCGATCGCCTTGAAGGCCAGTTAGAGTGGGGCAGCAAATTAGAGGGCAAGGCTCTTGGTGAAAAAGCCATTCTCTTCCCCCGACCTGAAAGGAAGTAATTTGCTTATTTTTTGCTCAATCGATTACTTGGGCTTGGCCACACAAATTTCTATTTCTGATAACAAAGTTTCTTTTAACTATGCAAAAAAACGCACTCATCTCTGTTAGTGATAAATCAGGCCTCGTGCCCTTTGCTAAAGCGCTAGTCGAGCAACAAGGTTACCGCCTACTTTCCACAGGTGGTACTGCTAAGCTCCTTGAAAAAGAGAGCATTCCTGTGACTGAAGTGAGCGATTACACGGGTTTTCCTGAAATGATGGAAGGCCGCGTTAAGACCCTTCACCCAAAGATCCATGGTGGTCTCCTCGCGAACCGAGATAAAGAGGAACACATGCGTGCTGCTGCCGAGCATAAGATAGAGATGATTGATCTTGTCGTGGTGAATTTATACCCATTTGAGGAAACTGTGGCTAAGCATGACGTCACCTTTGAGTTGGCCATCGAGAACATTGATATCGGTGGCCCCTCTATGCTCCGTTCTGCAGCGAAGAACCACGCTTCCGTATCCGTCGTGGTCGATTCAGCGGATTACGACCGTGTGCTCTCTGCGATGGGCGACGAAGCCGCCACGCAAAAGCTTCGTCGCGAGCTTGCACTGAAGGTATTTCAACGTACCGCAATATATGATCGCGTCATTGCTGCCTACCTAGAGGACCAAATTACCGACGAACCTAGGCTTGAGGATATTTCTGGAATCCCTTCAGAGCTTAAGATGGATCTACCTCAAGTACAATGTCTTCGCTACGGCGAGAACCCACACCAAAAAGCGGCGCTTTATGGCAGTTTCTTTGATTGCTTCGTGCAGCTACAAGGTAAGGAATTAAGTTTTAACAACATCATCGACATCACCGCCGCGACCTACTTAATCGGCGAATTTCAAAAGCCCACCGTAGCTATTCTAAAGCATACCAACCCTTGTGGGGTGGCCTCGGCTGACACGCTTCTCGAAGCATGGGAGGAGGCCTTTGTCACTGATCAGCAAGCGCCTTTCGGCGGTATCATCGTCGTCAACCAAACCATGGATGTCGACCTTGCTGTTATCATCAGCAAGATTTTCTGCGAGGTGATCATCGCACCGGCCTTTACAGAGGCCGCGCGTGAGGTGTTTGCCAAGAAAAAGAACCTGCGACTGATGACAGTTAAAGCCAGCTTACCAGCGGACTCATTACGAGAGGTTCGCTCCGTAGTCGGCGGCGTGCTTATGCAAGACCGCGACATTATGCCGGATCGCTCCAGCGACTGGAGGATCGTCTCTAAGCGTCAGCCATCACCCGAAGAAATGCGTGCCTTGGCGTTTGGCTGGAACGTGGTGAAACACGTGAAATCCAACGCGATCGTTTACGCTGATTGTGAGCGCACTCTTGGAGTCGGCGCAGGGCAGATGTCTCGGGTTGATAGCTCTAAGATCGCAGTCTGGAAAGCAGGAGAAGCTGGCCTTGACCTCAAAGGTTCCGTTGTCGCATCTGATGCATTTTTCCCTTTCGCCGACGGGCTCATCGCCGCAGCCGATGCCGGTGCCATCGCAGCGATTCAACCAGGCGGCTCCGTCCGCGACGACGAAGTGATTGCTGCTGCCGACGAGCGCGACATGGTCATGGTCTTTACTGGAAAGCGCCACTTTAAACACTAATCGCATAGACCCATTTCATGAAAAGGGTCGGGCAGCAATGTCCGGTCTTTTTTATATCTGCTGTGTTTCGAGTCAGGTGAGGGGCTCGATCTGGGACTCCAGACCGTCACTCAACCTTTGCTATCGGGATCTTATTGGCGGTGGTAACCGCTAAGACGGGGACTTTAGTTTTGATCCAGATGTTTTGCTCTTTAAATAGTTTGGCTGTGACGGCTTCGCAGGCTTCACCGATGGTTTCTACGGGCATACGTTGGCCCTTAGACGTGGTGTTAAACTCGTAAGCTGCGTTGATAATGCGCTCGGGGCAAAGGCTTGCACTGTCGTCTTCGGGGATCTGGACAACCCAGCCTGTGAGGTCTTTATCTTTAAGCTCGCCCTCGGCGTCGGCGATTAGGATGGAGAATTGTTTTTTCACGGGGGGTGGGCGATTAAGCTTTTCTTCCTCTTGGGCTTTAAGCTCCATCTCGATCTCTTGCATGATCTCGTTGACCTTACGTATGTCGGGTTCGTTGCGCTGGAGAATAAATTTGAGGGTTTCGACGTCGATTTTTGGCATAGTGTTTCAGGATTAGGAATATAGAAAATAAGTTGATGCATGGTCGATTATTTTTCTAATTCGAAAAGTAAATCTGATGTTTGGAGAACTTGGCTGATGATTTCAGGGCTATCAATGAAGGTGTATTCTCCTGTGTCACCCCAGTCCCAAGTCTTGCCGCTTACATAGTGACGCACAGGGAGGTCTGAATAGCTGAGGTCAATTTTAACGGTGTCGGCGACAGTGCTGATGACTTGGGCGGACATGTTATCGGGATCACGGTTAAGTTGCGAGTAGACTACTATACCCTCGCTGGTAAGGTGGACTGATTCGATCTGGAGTCGCCAGCCTGCGTCAGGTGCATCCAGGCGCACCGTGATGGCTAAGTTTTCGTCAGCTTCGGCTTTCGAATCAGGAGCTTGGGCGAGAGAACCCGCGACGACTTCTGTGACAAGGCTGGGATCAAAGTATTTGCGAATGGCATGGTTCACCTCTTGAGCAGTCAATTTGCGAAGGAGCAGTGGGTATTCGTCGATGTATTTGGGGTCAAAGCCGCGTTGTAAGAAGCTGTGAACCTGCCTTGCGACGCTACCAGTATTGGAAAGACCGACGATGTAAGAACCTGTCAGAGTTTCAATGGCGGCCGCAACCTCCTCTTCACTGACGCCATCGTCGAACCATTGCGAGACGACTTCGCGGGCGGCTTGAAGACCTTCATTTAATCCACCAGGGGAAAAGCTGGCTGATAAGATCCAATTGCCATTGGTTAGAATATCGCCTTGATGACGAGCGCGTATATCGTAGGTGAGCCCGCGGTTTTTACGGACTTCGGTCATGAGTCGAGAGTGGAAACTGCCGCCAAGGATATAGTTGCCTACCATGAATTGTAGGTAGTCGTCATCGGTACGTTTCAGCCCGGTATTGAAACCAAAACGGGCCGCGACACTGGTCTTGTCCTCGATATAAATACTTTTGGCTAATTTGGCATTTTCGTTGGGCAAGGTATCGAGTTTGGGGTATTCGCTGCCACCCTCCCAACCGTCGAAGGCGTTGCCAACAGCGGCCTTGAGTTGTTCAAAGTCAATGTCTCCTGTAAAGATTAACTGCATCGAGGAGGTGCCATAGTGAGCAGCGTGAAATGCTACTAAATCTTCTACAGTAGTGGCTTCAATGTCGGCCTTTAGCTCGTTGATCGGCGTGCTGTAGTTGATGTGATCTTCGGGATAGAGGATACGAGAGAGTAGAGCACCAGCGCGGTAGTCAGGGTTATCAATGGCTTGTAGTAAACCAGCTTCTTGGCGACTTTTTATAGTCTCGAATACTTCGGCTTCGAAGGCTGGATTACGTAACTGGTCCGCAAGAATTTGAAGAAAAGAGCCGGCATCGGCACGGAGGAATTTCCCCGAAAAGTTGAGGCTTTGATCGCCCGAGCTGAAACTTAGGTTTGCACCAAGGCGGTCGAGTTTTTCAGCGATTTGAAAGCGGTCTTGATTGGCTGTCCCCTGGTCTAGCATGGCCGCAGTCAGAGTAGCAAGCATGGGAGCATTCGCAGGACTAAGGCTGTCGCCTGCCGCGATACTGCCGACGAAAGAAACGACATTGTCGATTGGTAGGTCGATGGCAATGAGTTCAATGTCGCCAATCCGGGCACGTTGCATTTTTGAGCTGAAGTCAACGACAGACTTCGTTGAATTCGTAGCCTTGGGAGAGGCTAGTTCGTCAGTATTTTCTTCGTTACGTAATTCTCCGAAAATGGCGGGATCGCGATAGTACTTGGGTGCAGGCATTGCAGCTAGGTTGGCAGTAAGGGTGTTGCGCACCTCAGGAACAAACCACCCAGTGGTGCAGTTGCGCTCAATGAAATATTTGCGTGCGACTTCTTTAAGGTTATCTACGGAGACAGCTTGGATTGCTTCTGGTAAATTGACATATGCTGACCAGTCACCCATCGCGATATTTTCATTGATCTGATCAGCGATCCCATAGGTGCCGTCACGACCGTAGTAAGTCCCCGCTTGAATGACGGATTTAGCTCGTGCTAGCTCGTCGAGATCAACGCCGCCACTAACTAGAGTTTCGATCTCTTTAAGGATGATAGCTTCAGCTTCCCCGTGAGTAGCTTCTGGTGTTAGGTAGGCACCGAAAATAAATAGACTTGGATCATATAGTTGTGGCGCAAAGGTGAAAGTGGCGTTCGCTTTACCCTTGTCTTCTAGTGAGCGGTAGAGACGCCCCGTCTTATCCGCTCCTAGTATTTGCTGAAGAAGAGTGAGGGCGGCCCAGTCTTCGTGCCTGCCTTCGGCCACCTTATATCCAAGCATGACGACGCCTACCTGACCTGCGCGTTTGATCGTGACGCGACGCGGCCCCAGTTGTTCTGGTTCGGTCGTCTCGACAACGGGGATGGCATGCGGGGCAGAAGGGACTTTACCATATTGCTCGGCAATGTCAGCGAGTGTCTCAACTTTGTCGAAGCCGCCGATCACGGTGATGACCGCGTTCTCTGGCCAGTAGTAGGTGTCGTAAAATTTACGCAGTTTTTCGACCGAGGTACTCTCGATATCTGAGCGCCAGCCAATAGTAGGGTGGCTATAAGGGTGCGCCATGTAGGCGGTGGCGAAGAGCTCTTTGATCAGCGTGCGTACGGGGCTATTTTCACCACGTTCATACTCATTGCTCACAACTGTCATTTCTGAGGCGAGGTCTTCCTCGCGGATCAAGAGGCCGCGCATACGGTCGGCTTCGAGTTCAATTGCCATCGACACATATTCACTCGGCATCGTTGCATAGTAATTGGTGCGGTCAAACCAGGTAGTGGCGTTGGCACGTGCGCCGATGCGCTCCATCTGGCTGGAATAATCGGAACCCTCGGCGCTATTAAATTTTTCAGTGCCCTTAAACATCATGTGTTCAAGAATATGCGTCGCCCCCGTCGTGCCTGTGACCTCGTTACGCGAGCCGACTTTGTAAGTCACCATGACTGTGGCCACGGGGAGTCCTTCATTTGGCATCAGTAGGATGCCAAGACCGTTTGAGCTGAGGCGATACTCTTCAATGCCGTCGAGTGTCTGGATGTGTTTGACGCCGACGGGCAAGGCTTGAGATATTAGCGGCGAAGCTAGGGATGCGCTTAGAAGGCAGACGATGATGTGTAAGTCTAGGATTCTCATTAAAAATCGAGTTCAAACATAAATCTGGCAGTCAAAGACCCCATATTACGAAGGCAAGTTTATCAGAACTAATTGCTAAAGAAGTGTTCAGAAATAAGTCAAAATCTCTTAATTAAGCCAAGATATTCTCCAGCCGCCGGATTAATTCCTCGCGCAATGGCCTTGCAGACTCGCTCAACGCACGCTGCTGAAGCTCATATTCGAGTTTTCCCGCAGAGGTCTCTACCTTGATTGGTTCGAAACCAAGCGAAGTGCAATCATAAGGGCTCGCCCGCATGTCAAGTTGCCGCGCTGTCAAGGCGCACTCAAAGCACTTCCATAGCAGCTCTGAGCCGATCCAAGGCATGCACTGACTCGCCAGTTTGTAGAGATCCATGTTAGTGTGCAGGCAACCACATTGCTCGTTGTCTAAACGCGTGTCTTTGCTTGGTTGGTTACGGTTAAAACCTTTTGCGTTTGGGCTAAAGAATCGGAACGCATCAAAGTGGCTGCATTGAATCGGACGGCTGCGCACAAAGGCATCCGTCGCATCTTGAGAGAGCCGCAAAGGCAGTCGCTCAGCGTGACGGACTTCGCTTTCTTTATCACCTTGGTAGACCATGGCCCATTCATGCATGCCGAAACAGCCAAATGTGGCTGGACGTGCACTTACATTTTGGCAAAGGAGTAGCGCCATTTCTAATCGATGCCGCGTAGTCTTCTTCATCCGTGAGGGGTCCAGCGAGGTGCAGCCATTTTTAAAGCAATAGTAGGCCCCTTTAAAAGTCTCGCCGACGGGGGCTTCCTCTAGGCTGACGCCTTTGCCTGGGTGCCATGCCTCTAAGTGTGAGGGCTTGTTTCGGTAGTAGATAAACAAAAAGTCGTAGATCGGGTGCATTTGCCCCGAAGCGCGCCGCTTACGATACGGTAGCGTCCAACGCTCCGCTCGCTCTCGGTGCTGTGTGGCGAGTTGCTTCCATTTCTTAGAGCTAAGAATAATGTCCCCGCTTTTAGGGTAGCTCGGTGTGTTTTGGCAGTCCGCATGCGAAAGCTTCAAGTTTGGAATCTCCGTCTTCATTGTTCAGAGGCATTTATTGGCAGCTCATCTGCCTGAACTACGTAATAGAGCATGATTACCCAACAGAGCATGAGCGGATAAAGTAGGGAGCAAAGCATAATGGACCCGGCGATACCGATGCCCACGCCGAGCCGCATGCTGAGTATGTCCATCACGACCAGAATACAGACCGGAATAATGACTAGAATGATCGAAAGCACATAGCCGATCGAAGTTGTTCCAAAGTAAAATCCAGATTCCTCTTTTTCTAGTTTCATCCCGCAATTGGGACAGCGCTTATGGAGACGGAACCAGTTCTTAAACATACCAAATTGTCCGCAGCTAGGGCAACGCCCCGTCAGCGCACGACTGAATGTTCCGCCACTTTCGACCTTCATCATTCGCTGACCAGTCTTGCGCCCTTGGTTAATCGACAAAAGACTTTCTTCGAAGCGTTCTTGTGATGGCCGTTTTTAGTGTCGGCTTTAAGCATTTCTTTGTAGCCTACTGAGAGACGCTCTAGATCGACAATGCGCAGGTAGACCGATATACCCTCGTAACTATGCACCTCGGGGGATGTCTTCCAAATCTGTCCTTGTGCTAATTTCATTAGTACACGTAATTGTGTGCATCACGTGCTGGCAATATTCTAAATGCGCTATGATTGCCCTTATCAATGGCAAGCATAGCAATACAAGGTTTTTTTTGATGAATCTAATACCCATGAAATATTTACGCCCTCAAATCACAGTCTGCCTGACAGTTATACTATCTATCAGCGGTTTTCAGTTGACCTCCATCGGCTCGGAAAAGGATACCTATTCCATGTTAGAAACTCCAAAAGACGTAAATTCCGTACCATCCGACGCTAAGGTCACCGCTTCGGGTCTTGCCTCCCGCGTGCTCTCTGCGGGCACTGGTATCGAATCGCCCGCTGCTGCGGACACCGTCACGGTGCACTACAGCGGTTGGACGACCGATGGAAATCTCTTTGATAGCTCAGTAGAGCGTGGCGAGCCGACTAGCTTCCCGCTCAATCGCGTAATCAAGGGCTGGACGGAAGGTCTTCAGTTTATGGTACTTGGTGAGAAGCGTCGCTTCTGGATTCCTGCCGATCTCGCTTATGGCGAAAACCCCGGTGGCGGTCGCCCTGGCGGCCTGCTGGTTTTTGATGTTGAATTGCTCGGTATCGAAAAAGCACCTGAGCCACCCAAGGTTCCCGAAGATGTCGCCGCGATTCCAGAAAGCGCGGAGGTCCGCGAGAGCGGCCTCGCTTCGCGTAAACTTTCCGATGGCACCGGAAGCACTCATCCGATTAAGGCCGACATGGTCACCGTGCACTACAGCGGTTGGACCACTGACGGCGAAATGTTCGACAGCTCGGTCATGCGCGGTTCACCCGCCACTTTTGGCCTTGGACAAGTCATCCCCGGTTGGACCGAAGGCGTGCAGCTCATGGTCGAAGGCGAGAAACGCCGTTTCTGGATTCCCGCTAAACTTGCCTATGGCGAGAACCCTCAAGGTGGTGCACCTGCCGGCACGCTGGTTTTTGACGTCGAACTCATCACAATCGGTCGCTAGTAAATAGCCTGCGAGTGTTAGTTCACGGCAGTAAACGTTCGCGAGCTTGCTCCTTGGGCAGAAAGCAGGCACCATTCGGGAAGAACTTCAGCCGATTTTTGGCGATCAAATTGTAGGCCCAATCGCGCAGGGGGGTCGGTATGAGGCGTAAAAACCGTCCCAAGAATCCCCATAGGCCGCCTACATCGATCAGCGCACGGACAACTGCCTCGGAGCGCAAGAAGAGCGACCGCTTATCCGAATCGCTACGACGGTAGACGACAGTCGAAAGAGATTGGGCGTCCCGTAAATTCGTTGGCAAATAGCCCTGGGCAGTCTCGCCTTGCAGCGGAGCAAAGCTTAAGCGCTTATGCCGATCTATCCTTAAGAAGAAACGTACACTCTGCGCGCATAAACCACAGTCACCATCGTAGAAAAGAGTGCGAGATGGCTCGCTGGTGGGCTTGAATCCAGACATACTAGTTGAAACTAAGCTTCAAACGAGTTTGAATCAAATAAATTGCAAGCAATCTCAAAGTATCTAACCGTAGTCCCATGCAATCCCTGCCCAAAATAAAAGTTTGTGGTCTCACTCGAGAAGAAGATGTCAAATTGACGCTCTCACTTGGGGCAGATTATTTTGGCTTTATCCTCTATCCAGGGTCCCCTCGCGCTGTCTCGCTAGATCGCGCCGTTGAACTCGCAGCAGCTGTGCCAATGGGGCAACGAGTCGCTGTCGATGTGGCAACGAGTCTGGAAGACTTGAAAAGCTACTCCGATGCAGGCTTCGATTATTTCCAAATCCACTTTGGTGCCGATTTTGAACACAACAGGTTGGCTGAATATTCAAAAATAGTGGGCAAAGAGAAGCTATGGCTCGCGCCAAGTCTTGCATCTGAAGACACTTTCACGGAAGTCATCCTCGATTATGCTGACACGATTCTAATCGATACCTTCGTTAAAGATCAATTTGGGGGCACAGGCAAAGTAGGGGATTGGGCGCGATTCAATACACTCAAGGAGAGGTATCCTCAAACAAACTGGATACTCGCGGGCGGACTTTCGCCCTCGAACCTGCTCCATGCCCTCGCGTCCACAGCTGCCGACCATCTCGACATCAACAGCGGTGTCGAAACTGCACCAGGCATCAAGGACGAAGTAAAGTTGCGCGAAGCTTTTAAAGTGCTCCGCTAAGTTTGGGAGTGCCTAGAGCGGCCAAAGATGCCTCAAAAAAATGGCTTTCCATTTTTCAGGATTTACATACCGATTTGTGATCTAGGATGCCGAAGTAGCTCAGTTGGTAGAGCAATTCATTCGTAATGAATAGGTCGACGGTTCGATTCCGTTCTTCGGCTCCATTACACCTGTATGTTATGCAATGCTTTGATAATTCTGCTAGAGCTTCGACTAAGCTCAACACTTCCATCGCATACGCGTGGAAATTATTAAGGTCTTGCCGTGAGTATAGCTTACGCCCTGTATTGTCAGTTTCCTAATACTAAAATAGCTTTGTTACTTATCCAATAACCTGACTGTTATGAAAATTAGATTTCTCATTTTAACCCTGATACTTGGCTCACATCTAAGCGTAACTGCAACCGGACCCTGGGGTTCGGGCGTTCCGGGATCTCCAGAAATGCTAGAATTAGAAGCTAAGTGGCGACCAATGGCATCCTCAGCAGCTAAGATGCGCGGCCATGAAAATTTTAACCAACAAAAGTACGGTATGTTCATCCATTGGGGCCTTTACTCTCAACTTGGCGGGGTCTACAAGGGCAAAAAAATGGAGGAGGGTGGCACGGGCCCTAGGGTAGCAGAGT
>JAKVCM010000145.1 GCA_022448605.1 Puniceicoccaceae bacterium
TCCAGCGCCTTAGCCGTCCAACGCCGATTCTTGTGGCAACACCCGGGCGGCTCATGGATTTGCTCAAGTCAGGTCTTCAGCTCGATGGCGTCAAATACCTCATACTCGACGAGGCCGACGAGATGCTTAGCATGGGCTTTCGGCAAGAGTTGGCTGCTATCTTTAAGGAGACCCCCGCCCGCAAGGCCACTTGGCTTTTTTCTGCGACTTTCCAGAAGCGCTTGGAGGGGTTGATCCAAGACAACATGCCTGCCAATGCGCACCGCCTGCAAGTCGAGCCTAAGCATATAGTGAATCGTAATATCGATCATCAATTTGCTTTGTGCGCGCGCGAGGAGAAGGATGCCTTTATTATCAACTATCTTAAAGGGCAGGGCAACGAACGCGGTCTTATTTTTTGTCGCACTCGCGCTGGTGCGATTCGTATGGGTGAAGAGTTGGAGAAAGTTGGCCTCTCTGTAGGAGTAATACAAGGTGATCTCAGTCAGAAGGATCGCGATAAGGTGATGCGTGGCTTTAAGAAGGAACGCATCCAGTTTCTCATCGCCACGGATGTGGCCGCACGCGGGATTGATGTCGAGGGGCTGGCCTTTGTCATTCAGCACCAATTACCCGATGCGATTCAGTATTATACGCATCGCAGTGGTCGTACCGCGCGCGGAGGTAAAAAAGGAGTATCACTAACGTTGGTCGAAGCAAGCGAGCGAGGGCAAATTACTAAGCTCGAACAGTCGCTTGGGCTTAACTTCACTTTAGCCGAGTAGGCCAGGCTGCGTTTTTGCGATTTTTTGATCTGCTTCACCTGTCCTATGGCGTCACGACCTAATCTAGAGTTTGAACTTAGTTTTTTTGAAAGCTTGCACAAGCGCATGCCTAAAGATCCGCGGGTAGCTTCTGCGTTAGCTCATATTTACACTAAGGCTGGGCGTATTGATGCTGGCTTGAAGATGGATCGTAAGCTTGTGCGGCTCAATCCCGGAGACCCTACCGCACACTACAATTTAGCATGCAGTCTCAGCCTAAAAGGGCGTAAGGCGGATGCGGTCAAAGTGCTGCGCTCGGCAATTTCGCTAGGTTACAAAGATTTCCATTGGATGCAGCACGATCCCGACCTCAAGGGCTTGAGGAATTATTCAGGCTTCCAAGAGTTATTGATTGATTTGGGGATTGGCTAAACGCCCATGAGAACGTTTCCATCTGCAGACGAGAGTGTGACTTGCGCTTGCCGCGAAAGCTGTAGTCTTTAAAAATCTACTCGATGCCCAAATCTGAGCCAATCCACGACACCGCCATTGTCGAAGTCATCGCCCTTTCCGGCTTTGATAGAGCATTAGCCTACGCGGTGCCGCCGACCTGCCATGAGGGGATCAAAGTCGGTTCATTGGTTCGTATCCCGCTGCGCCGGCGAAGTGAACTAGGTGTCGTTCTTCAATTCGGTACGGAGCAAGTCGTGCCGCTAGGTAAGTTGAAAATGCTTTTCGAAGTTGTGCAGCCTTACCCAGTGCTCCCGCCCGATTTAATGGAGCTCTTTCGCTGGGCACAGCAATACTATGCTGCGACTCCTGAGGCTATCTTGGAGACAATTATCCCTGCTGCTATTCGCAAGGGGATGAAGCCTAAGACCCGCCTCTACATTTCAAAAGGCAAAGCCCCGTCTGCCAAGGAGCTTGCCGCACTCGAGAAGCGTGCGCCCAAGCAAGCTGCCATTCTTAAATTTATCAGCCAGCAAGTGAAGCCACTACCGCGCGCCGACATCCTCAAAGCTATGAAGATAGGCGCTTCGGCTTGTGATGGACTCGTGAGAAAGGGCTTCCTCCGCAAGACTGACACCGAAGAAGAACGCATCGCATATGAGGACGAACTAGGCGATCAGGAGACCGTCGTAACTGAGACGCGCCCCGTGCTTACGGAAGAACAAAATGTAGCTGTGGCTGCCATCTATCAGGCTATCTCCGCAGAAACATTCAGCGTACGCTTGCTCCATGGCGTCACTGGGTCGGGCAAGACAGAAGTCTACCTTAATGCCGTCGAAAAAATCGTGGCTGAAGGCGGCGGTGTGATTTTTTTGGTGCCCGAAGTTGCCCTCGCGCCGCAAACTGTCGGGCGCGTTCGCGCGCGACTTGAAGCGCGTGGCGTTCATACGGTCGTCTGGCATAGCCATTTGTCTAAGGGAGAGCGTTACGATGCTTGGAAGGCGCTCGCTAGTGGTGAAGCTCATGTCGTGGTAGGTGCCCGTTCGGCGGTATTTGCCCCTGTACAAAACCTCAAGCTCATGATTGTGGACGAGGAACACGAGCCTTCCTACAAGCAGGAGGAGTCGCCTCGTTACAATGGGCGCGATGTCGCCGTCTATCGTGCTTTGATCAACAAATCCGTTTGTGTGCTAGGCTCGGCCACGCCTTCACTTGAATCGCTATACAATGTGGAACGCGGCAAATATAGCGTCGATAAAATCCTCAACCGCGTCGATCATCGTCAGCTGCCTAAGATTCACCTTGTCGACATGCGCCGTGAAGCGCTGCAAGGCAAGGGCGCTTCGCCTATTTCGCGTATGCTCGCGGACAAGCTGGTCGACCGCTTTGAAAAGAAAGAGCAGAGCATCCTCTTTCTCAATCGCCGCGGGTTTTCCACCAGTATCCTTTGTCCGGATTGCGGCTACGTCGCGACCTGCGAGCATTGCAGCATCCCCATGACTTTTCACCGCACGGACGGTAAGCTCCGCTG
>JAKVCM010000146.1 GCA_022448605.1 Puniceicoccaceae bacterium
GACTGGCTTCGTCTACTACGTCTCACGTGAGGGAGTAACTGGAGAGCAAGCTTCTATGTCAGACAGTATTGCAAGCAACGTCTCTCAAATCAAACAACACACAGAGATGCCAGTTGTGGTTGGCTTTGGCATATCTAAGGCTGAACACGTTCGCACTGTCGCCCAAGCGGCCGATGGCGTCGTCGTCGGTAGTGCCATTGTTAATTGTATTGCCGAAAATCCGACCGACAAAGAAGCCATGGTAAAATCGCTTCGTGCAAAGATGGTTATGCTGCTTGGGGGTAACTCGCTAGCTAAAACGTAGTTCGCTTTTTTGATCTTGGACCTCCTCTCATGTTAGCGCTTTAATGCGGTGGCGAGGGCTGACCCTGACTGTGGGCCTGGTATGCATCTACGCGTTCTTCTGGCCAGTGACCACTTCCATCAGCGCCTCAACGCATTCGATCTTGGCGCTGGGGATCATGCCGTGCCCCAGGTTGAAAATGAATCCGGGTTGATCGCCAGCCTCATCTAGCACACGCAGGGCTTCGCGGCGGGTGATATCGGGAGTCATCGTTAGGACAACAGGATCGAGGTTACCTTGCACTGCTGCCCAGCGACCGATGCTTTGGCGCATACTACGAAGATTCATTGTCCAATCAAGGCTGAGGATATTCGCGCCCGTCTGCATGAGCTCGGGCACTTTTTGTCCTATACCTTTGGCGTATAGGATCACGGGCACGCGCTTTTTGAGTTCCTTAATGATATGATGGATCCAGCGTAGCGACCAAGCCTCATAGTGCGTGGCGGGGCAAATCGAGCCCCATGAGTCAAAGATTTGCAGGGCGTCCGCGCCGGCGTCGATTTGCATTTGGAGATACTCAACGATGCCATCGGTTAACTTTTGCATGAGCATCTCGAAAAGATCGGGTTGATCCCAAGCGAGTTGCTTAATTTTAACGAAGTCTTTAGCGGAGCCACCCTCTACCATATAGCATGCCAGCGTCCAAGGAGAGCCGCAGAAGCCTAGCAATGCAGTGTCTTCGCCTAGTTTACTTCGGCTTAGGGTCAGAGCGTCGGCTACGTATTTTAGATTTTCTGCAATCTTGGTATTATCCAGGGCTTCTATCTTGGTCTTCGTGTCGAGTAGGTAGTCCATCCCGATGCCACCCTGATCGCGGAAATGGTAGCCTTGTCCTAGGGCTTCGGGAATGACTAGGATATCTGAAAAGATAATCGCTGCATCGAGTGGAAAGCGACGCATGGGTTGCAATGTGACTTCGGCAGCCAACTCAGGTGTGCGCACCATGGTAACAAAGTCATACTGCGTCCTCAGCTCGCGATATTCAGGCAAGTAGCGCCCGGCCTGACGCATTAGCCAAATTGGCGGACGGTCGACAGCTTGTTGGCGGGCTGCGGCGAGGAAACGTTGGCGAGGAGTCATTAAAAAATTAGGAATCGATAATTGTTTGATCCGCCCAGTCTTGTGGTTTGAGAAAGACTTTGTAGAGTTCAGCCTCAGGCGTGTTTGCTTCGGGTTGCCAGTCGTAGTCCCAGCGGACGAGTGGAGGTAGCGACATGAGGATTGATTCGGTGCGGCCATTGGATTGCAAGCCGAAGTGGGTGCCTCGATCGTAGATGAGATTGAATTCAGCGTAGCGGCCTCGGCGGTAGAGCTGGAACTGACGTTGCGCCTCAGTGTAATCTTTGGCTTTGCGTCGGGCGACGATAGGCTGGTAGGCAGGCAGAAAATGGTCACCGACGGATTGCATAAAAGCAAAAGCTTCTTCAAAGCCGCCCTCAGCGTAGTCGTCAAAAAAGATGCCACCGATCCCACGTGGCTCTTGGCGGTGGGGAAGGTAAAAATACTCGTCGCAGATTCGTTTAAACTTTGGGTAGTGCACATCGCC
>JAKVCM010000147.1 GCA_022448605.1 Puniceicoccaceae bacterium
GAGCGCGAGGGCGACATGGCTACAAGGCGTGAAGCTAACATTTAGTATATACTATTTAGTGTAGGGTAAGCATGCTTAGCGGGTAAGCATGCTGAGCGGGTAAGCATGCTTAGGGAGTAAGCATGCTTAGCGGGTAAGCATGAGGAAGCGGTACCTTTGCAAACAAGAGGAAAGTGCAATTTCCAAGTTTTTATTCCTGAGGGAGGTTCGCAGAAAGTGTTTCTTGCGCTTCGCAGAAAGTGTTTCTTGCGGTCAACCCTCCGGAATAAAAAGTTGGAATTCTGGGTGGCGCCATGGTCGTGGCAGCGGGTCTCGAAGAAGCGAAAATCACCGAGGTTTGAGATAAAGGCCGCCAAAGAGTTGACTGTCTTCGAGCCGTTGTATGTTTTGATTTTCCAGTGTGGGGAAGATTGGTATTCTTGGTCCACAAGGGTCTTGCTCGCTCGATTGCATAATCCCCATCACCTTGCTGCTACTTACCTCAGCCTCAACCAGTTTGGCAAATTCTTCATTCCCAGCAGACAATTGAGCGCGGGGCGCTTTCCGAAGTGGTGCCATCTAATGTATGACACACATGCGGCGAACTTTGATTTACTTTGATTTGAGGAAGCGGTACCTTTGCAAACAAGAGGAAAGTGCAATTTCCAAGTTTTTATTGGCAATAAGGCTGGTATTAATATGTATGGTTTTTGTGTTGAGCACAACTCCTACGTGCGATGGCTCAAGGAAGATGGCACACAGCGTATAATCCTCAAGCATGGTAGCCGAGCTTGGTTACTAGGTCCAGTGCCAGAGAAATCAGGTGCGGGAAGCTCCGCCCTGACGCTTCAGTTGCGCGGGAGGCTCCGCCACTGAAGGGAGCGGGTAGCTCCGCCCCCCTTTGGCTGTTTGCGCGGGTAGCTCCGCCACAGCCTGGCGCATTTTGCATTAAAGCTGTTTGTGCGGGCAGCTCCGCCACAGCTTTGCACACGATCCAGAGGAGAATCATGGCCGTTTCTATAGACATGAAAGCCTTGGCCGGCATCGACAAGTACAGGGGCGACAAGACCAAGTTTCCACAGGTCAAGTACACGTTTGAATCTTTGATTGCAACGGGCAGTGAGGAACTGCTGCAGCTTATGCAGACTGCGGAAACGATGCAAGCGACTATCAAGCTCATCAGTCTGAGCCCTGGTGAGAAGCAAGCTTCAAGGTCATTGGGCTGCTTCTTGTCCCAAGTGCTCGGAGATGGAGCACTGACAGTGGTGATGAATTGCGAGCGTGCCAATGGGCTCGAGCAGTGGAGAGTACTGGTTCAGCGGGAGTTACCAGGAGATGGTGCCAGCCAGGTCGCACAGCTCTTGGCAATGGTCTCCCAGAAGCTCGACGACAAGGACTTGATGAACCAGATCGAGGAGCTTGAAGCACGAATGGCCAGGTATGAGTCAACATTCGCGAAAGTGCTGAGCGACTCGCTTCAGCAAGCCATTCTCTTGGGAACCCTCCCAGAACCAATCATGGAGAAACTATAGATGCAATCATTCCCAGAATATGGAGCGCTCAAAGCAGCATTGAGAAGACTGATGGCAACCAGGCAGGCGAGAGCCCCACTGGCAGCAGATGGGCCAGCGGTCGAGCGGTAAGAGTGCATGAAATTCCCTAAAAGAGTCACGGAACGCGTACTGCC
>JAKVCM010000148.1 GCA_022448605.1 Puniceicoccaceae bacterium
GCAATAAACTTTGGGCGCATCCAGCGGAGGTCGCCATGTTTTTTCTCGCGAAAAGGCCGTGCCATAATTCTGCGCGTATATTCGATAATCGTCTCCCAGCGCTCAGCGATACTTGGTGGTTCGGGCACTTCGCCGTATTTAAGATAGTGCTTAATATCGCGAAAAATCCATGGGTAACCTAAGGCGGCACGACCAATCATTAAGCCAGCGCAGTTAGTCTGCTCGCGTATTCGAATCACGTCTGCTGCACAAGTAATATTGCCGTTACCGATCACGGGGATCGTTAACTCATTGGCCACCTCAGCTATGATAGGCCAGTTAGCGTCACCACGATATCCCTGTTCTTTTGTGCGACCATGGATAGCCAAAGCTTGCGCCCCTTCACCCTCCGCAATCCGACCCACTTCTTTCGCTACAATATTGTCATCATCCCACCCTGTTCGGATCTTTACCGTGACAGGTGTTTGGGGCACAGCCTTGACCACGGCAGATGTGACTTGGCCGAGTCTCTCTGGGTTTCGTAGCATCGATGATCCAGCATCCATGCAAATTACACGGTCAGCGGGGCAACCGAAGTTGATGTCGATAAAGTCCGGCCGTAAGCGATCTGTTAGCATCCGCGCGGCATTGGCCATTGACTCAGGATTGGAGCCGAAGATTTGCACCCCCATCGGACGCTGCGCCTCGGTGAAATCGACCGTCTCCCAAAGCTTAGGATCCTCGCGCGTTAGCGCATCTGCTTGAACAAACTCTGTTACCATGACATCTGCGCCCTGCTCTTTGCAGAACTCGCGAAAAACGATATCGGTAAAACGTGCCATCGGGGCAAGGTAGAGCGGGAATTGCCCGTTTTGGAACCAAGTTAGCATCGTCTTAAATCAACTATTTTAGGACCAATGCCTTAGCTTTACGCCTAAGGCTGATATTTCAGAAACAAAGCCTTGGCTTTACGCCTAAGGCTGACTGGGCTGACATTACTCGTTGCAACCTCACATAGAGATTTGAAAATAATCTTAGATGGACATAGGTCGAGGATATAGCTTTCCTCGCAAATCTCACCAAGGCGGCTTAGCGCATTTTCGCGAATGCTCAATTCCGTATCTTCTGAACGGATTTGATTGATTAAGTCTTTTTCCTCGGACGTCATATCAAAATACAGAAACCCACTCTGGTATGCTTGTAAGTAAAAAAATACGCAGTTTTGCTACCTTCTTGGCTCTGTCATGCATTCATGTGCTAGTGACTCATGCCGATGAGCCGCTAGAGCGCGAAGTAGACTATGCCAAAAACTTTACGATCGAAGAATATGCGAACTATAAGCTATTAACAGTCAGTAACGCCTACCGGAATGCAAGTAGTGTATATCGCTACGCCCTAGTCAAGAGCGGCGCTACATTACCTGATGACTTACCCCGAGATGCGGTCGTCATTCGTACACCGGTGCAGCGAGTAGTCATAATGGAAACCGTCTATGTTGGCTACCTAGACGCCCTCGGTCAGCTCGATCAGATCTGCGGTGCAGCAAGCGCAAGCTATATTAACCACTCAAAAGTCATCCATGGCGTCGAATCGGGGGACATACAAAGCATCCAATCGGGTCAAAAGCTAAACATCGAGCAACTCCTTCTACTTCAACCAGATTTAATACTCACTACAAACATCGGCGAGGGGCAGATGGACGTTCCCACGCAACTGCAACGTGCTAGCCTGCCCGTCGTTTTAACTGCGGACTATATGGAGCACCATCCACTCGCTCGCACTGAGTGGCTGAAATTCCTTGCCGCGTTCTTCGAGAACGAGGATCGCAGTAACGAGATCTTCAACTCAATTAAAGCTAAGTATACTGGCTTATTAGACAAAACCAAAGGCATCGACGAGCGACCCAGTGTATTCTGCGGTGCTCCCTACTCTGGATCATGGCATGTGCCGGGGGGCGATAGCTTTATTGCTAGCGCGATCCAGGATGCGGGTGCTCACTATCTCTGGGCAGATGATTCTAGCCGAGGCAGCCTTCCGCTCGATACCGAACGCGTTTTCCTCAGAGCCGCAGAAGCCGACTACTGGATTCACCCCAGCCACTACCGCAGCCTCAGCGAGCTCTTCAACGCCGACCTGCGCTTCGCTAAATTTGGTGCTGCGCAGATCAGCCAAGTATTTAATAACACCCGCCAAGTTAGCAAAAACGGTGGCAACAACATCTGGGAGCGCGGCATCGTCCACCCCGAAGAAGTCTTAGCTGACCTCATTAAAATTTTCCACCCCGACCTACTGCCAGAACACGAGCTCATCTACTACGAGAATTTGCAATAAATGTGAGTTTTCATTGGCCAACTAGCACCTTGGTATCAGATTGTAAGCATTCCGCCAAATATCGAGACACAGTTTAAAACAGCGACTTCCCAGAGGCTTGGGGGCTTTACCCTCATTGCGGTGGCGACCTTTACCATGTTCCTACTGAGCATCTGCTTGGGTAGTGTGAACTTCTCGCTGAGCGAAGTGCTGCTGACTCTGCTCGGTCATGGCGATGCCAACTCAGTACACGGTCAA
>JAKVCM010000149.1 GCA_022448605.1 Puniceicoccaceae bacterium
CAAACTCTCCGAACTCGTCACCCTCCAAATGGCCAAAATCGAAGAGCTCACCCTGCACCTCATTCAGAAAGAGAAGCAGTTGGAGGAGCAATCCGCAAATCTCTCAAAAATTAGGCAGCAAAATGAGAAACTTACCACGGATCTCGTAAACTTGCACGAATCCAATGCACGACAATCCCAGCAACTTGAGCTGATTTTAAAGCGCCTCGAATCTCTAGAAAACTAATTTTCAACATCCTAAAAACTAATAACCAAATTCTAACATCCATCTGCTTGATTAGTCGTTTTAGCCTCTCCGTGTCCTCTGTGGCTCCGTGAGAGCCTCATACCAGAAGCTAAATAAAAATTATTCAATTTATGAAATCTTCCTTTAATCTTACTCTACTCTTTTGTTTGGCCGGATCGTTAACCGCGCAGAATTTTACATCAAATCTAAAGATCGAAACCGGTAGTCCTCAAATTCATTTCAAAGATGTAACTGCTGGGCATGATGACTACTGGATTCATGTAAATAGCGATCGGCTATATTTCCTTTGGGACGAAGGTGATGATGGGGATTGGGACAGCCCTCATCCTTTATTTTTCCAAGGTAGAAATGCCTACTTTGCTGGAGACGCCTTAATGGTTAATGGCAGTAATGATCTTGTCGGTGTAGGCACCACGTCTCCCTCACAGAAGCTAGATGTCGCAGGGACGATTAAAGGGGACAGACTAATTTTAGATTCTAGCATGGACCAACTTCGTTTTGAGCACCCAGGTGGTAAGCGCTATTGGTTCATGTCCAAAACTTACGACACTCAAGATAGAGCGTTCGCACTCTTCTCCCCAGATGAACTCGGCTGGTTTACTTACTGGAAAAAAGGCACAGGCGATATGATTGTCAACCATGGTAAGGTCGGAATAGGCACCACGTCACCTGCTCACAAACTTCATGTAAGTGGCATGATTCATGGATCAGACATACAAATTGGATCAGGTGGTGATGGTGGGCGTCTAAGTTATGACTATGTCGATTATGGAGCCGCTCTAATTCTCTATGATATGGATGACGCCACATCACTTCGGTTTCGCTCTAGCCCTAACAGTAACGATGAAAATAATTTTGAAAATGAGGTGTCCATCGTAGGCAATCCTCATGGTAATTGGGTTCGCATAAATGCAGGGCAACTCGACGTCAAAGGCACCATCCGCGCAGAAGAAGTGATCGTCGAAACAGGCTGGGCCGACCACGTATTTAAGTCCGATTACAACTTAGCCTCACTTTCTGAAGTAGAAGCGCACATCGACACTCACGGCCGCCTTCCGGGTATCCCCTCGGCTGAAGAGATCGCACAAAACGGTGCCAAACTCTCCGAACTCGTCACCCTCCAAATGGCCAAAATCGAAGAACTGACTCTGCACATAATTTCTCAAGAAAAACGTATTCAAGATCTCGAGCAAAAGCTGACTCAAAAATAAGCATTAACATTCTCATAATTTCCCTTTCAATTCGTCATGAAGAACAAAAACAATTACCTATTTATTCTTTGTCTAGTTGTCGGCGTTTCAACAGTATCCTTCGCGCAAGGACAAAGTCCGCAGGCTAATCTTAATCAAGAGATTAAGGAAAAATTTCTACCAAAAGCGCGCAGTCTCCAGAATAATTTCCAGCGCAAGCACGGGTATAGAGGTTTTCGTTTCGAAGTCATTAAACTCGAGAGTTCAGATCCTGCCCAAGCGGGGTATATTCTCATTGATTTCAAGACCGAGAATAAGTGGAAATTGAATCAGAAGAATTTGGGCAAGCTCAGAGGCTATGTGGATTATTTTGAAGTTAGCCCAGAGGAGAACCGCTATTATTTTGGAGTGTTTGGAGAGGATTTCGAAATCCCAATTTCAAACCGAGTATCTGCCCAGATTGCTCGCCGGAATGCGCATGCGAAGCTCAAAGAAAAAAGCATGGAAACCATGGATGATGAAGAGCGTCAGGCAAAGATGAAAAGCTATGCTGAGAAGATGCAGGGCTTGATGATCTCAAACAACCAGTAGTCGAAACTAATTTATTGAGGATTTTGTTGTGTTTATAAATTCTGATACATCTCGCTTTAGGGCTTCTTTTTTGATCATACCCTTTCTGATGCCCTACCTCTTGCTGGGCAACTTCGTTAACACTTATACGGTGCCGTCTGGGACCGTTGGAAGCGGTGAGATTAAAGACTATCCGCCTCTGCTGGAGGCGCTCCAGTTAATGACGCCTGGGACTCAAACGAATCCTTCACCAGTGGTTGTAGACCCTGGAGGAGATTCGATCTTTTTCGCTCGAGATAGGATACGTTTGACTCCCGGCTTTCGTGCTAAAGCAGGGAGTCAATTCCAAGCTCTTATCTACGATGGTGTGAGCACATCACTACCAGATTCAGATGGCGATGGGCTCTCTGATTACTGGGAGGACCTGTATGGCTACAACCCCGGTGCAAACGATTTCCCGGGTAATCAGGATTGGGATGGTGATGGCATTTCTAATTCACAGGAGGTCGCTTTAGGGACGGAGCTGGGGAATCCATTCACGCCCGTTGGGAGTCTACCAGGTGACGTTTCTGTCGATAGCCGAGCATCGTTGAGCTACAGCATACCGATTGATCTACCCGCTGGTTCAGGGGGTCTAAAGCCTGACCTCACTTTGCTTTACAACTCTTTCAGCCCGAAGGGACATCTGGGTCTCGGATGGTCGCTAGCAGGACTGTCTTCTATCACCCGAAGTGGGACTACTGATGCTCTCGAGGATTCCGGATACAATTCAAATGAAAGTGACTTTAAGGTAGACGGTGTCGACTACGATCGAACAGACAGGCTACTTCTCGACGGCAATCGCCTCATCCCGGCGAATGGCTCTAGCTATTTTGCAAATGGTGCGAAATACGTAACCGAAGTAGACAAGTTTGTTGAAATCAAGCAGCATCGTAGTGATACAAACAATAACGCCTATTTCGAAGCGCTCACCAAAGACGGTCTTAAAATGACCTATGGTGGGAGTACTAATTCACGTATCAAGCCTGACCGCGACGCTTCTAAACCTACCATTGTTTGGCCGCTTACGAAGATCGAGGATAAGAACGGAAATGAGGTGAACTTCGAATACCTCAATGATGCCAACGGTCAGAGGCTCGAATATATAAAATATGCATGGAATGGCAGCTCACACGACTTGGTTGAAGTTAAACTGTATTACGAAAACGATTTTAATGGTGAGGACGATCCCGAAGTCTGGGTAGACGGAGGGAGAATTGTATCTCCGTTCAGAGTAGATCGCATCGATATTTTTGAGGACACTAAAAAAGTTTGGCGTTATCAAATGGAGTATATTGAGAGCGCTACCACCGGTCGTAGTCTACTGAGCTCTGTGCAACTGCGTTCATGGGGAAATAATGGTTCTGACTCCACCAGTCGAGTTTTGCCTGCGACCACTTTTCAATATCGAGATGGAGGCTCTAGAGGCTTCAAGTTCGGATCAGAGTTGGCTGCCCATATCGGTGGAAGCGAGAGGGATAGCGTAGACACCGCTAGGTATCTTGGGGATTTTACGGGAAGCGGCAGGCTCGAGATTGCTGGGCTATACAACAATTCTGAGTCGAATTTCCTTTTCCAAAGATGGTCAAGGTCAGCGATAGACCTGTCTCCCAGTAGCGGATATTCGCAAGTGCGCAGTATCACGGTATACAATGATAGCCCGAAAGCATCAGCGTCGAGAACACCTCATCTCTCAATGACTGCCGTGGCTGATTTTAATGGAGATGGATATACAGACCTCGCCTTGGAGCGCCTCGATTATTATAATCCTCCGATCCGAGCTAACGACAGCTTTACCGACGCCGACCTTTACACGACCTTTTATCTCTCAAATGGAAGCAATTTCCAAAAGGTCACCCCGCTTAAAACCCAAAATATATCTGGTAGCAAAAGCACTGTCGCTGACGCTATTGAATACAATCGAACAGCCACCGATCTTAATGGTGATGGGCGCCAAGAGTTTGTCCGTACGCGTTTTAGTGGTGGCCAATTAAAGCTCAGAGCATTTTATTTGGTAGGCTCACCTAGTGATATCAACGGCTTTCAAATTGATTCGATTAATTCCAATATCAATTGGAACAAATCGACTGATGCAGAGGCATTTTTCGCTGACATCACGGGTGATGGTATGAGCGACCTGTGCATAAAATATCGCACAAATAATGTTTCAAAAGTAGACGTGATTCCTTCACGGGGTTTAATCAATTCGACCTTCACCACCGGCAACTTATATACGGTAGAGCTCCCGAATTTTTCAAATTCCGAAGATAGTCAACTTTTGCCCATTGATATTAATGGCGATGGCGGGATGGATTTCGTAGCAGTTGATAAGACTGGCAATCAGTTGCGTATCCAGTCGTACTTAAACAAAGGCGATCGCACTTACCGCAGGGCGGGCGATCAACGAATTGGTTTTGGTAATCTCGATCTCGCAAAGGATAGCCGGGCTATCCCTGCTGATACAAATGGAGATGGTGTACTCGACATCATAATTGCGCATAAGAAATCGAGCTCCAGCTCGAACTTAGTAGTCCGAGAGTATTGGTTCAACGGTTCGGGTCTTGAGCGCAAGACATCCGAGTTTGGCCAAATTCAGTGGCAAGAGGAACTTCAAGTTATTCCTATGGCACTGGATGAGGATCCAGTCCCTGGATTGACCGTTCTCAGAGAGGAAGGCGGATATACAAAGGTCTACACACTTGAGTCCAAATACAGGACTCCTGACCTCCTCGAGCGGATAACAGATGGCTTCGGAGTAGAGACATGGATTGATTGGAAGGCTGCCAACACGCGCCACATAAACGGAAACCCTGCAGCAATCTATGTAAAGGATATGGACGTTTGGGATGGCAACCCGTCCACAGCGCATTTTACAACCGCCGACTACTCTGCTTTCCCAGTAATGAGCATTGTTCCTACAGGGTTGATTCCCTTCGCAATCGAGAAAACCTCGAGCGCCAATCCAGGAGCTTCACCGTATAGAAGCAGTTATACCTATGCAGAGATGGAAGTGGACCTCTGGGGGCGGGGAAATCTAGGTTTTGGCTACTACGCAAGCTGGGACCCTATGAAGGGCCTTTGGAAACAGGATGTGTTGCGCCAAGATTTCCCATACACTGGCATGGTTGAGAGTACCTTGCGGCGTGCTATCGATCTCGATGCTGCGGGAAATATCACTATGGAGACAGATCTCGAATCAGTGTCGAATCAGGTTGCCCAGCGGTCGACGCACCACGGTGCTAAATTCTCCTACTACAACCGCTCAACGGTTGATTCTTATCATTTCAGCGAGAATATCATCCACACCGGTGCGCTGAGTAACAACGAAAACCAGGGCTATCGTACGACGCGTGTCGTTACAGAGAACGATTTTGATGGGCTAGGCAATCTCCGAGATACGAAGGTAAGCACCTATCGAGATGATGGAGATGCCAGCATTACCGATGATGAGGACCTAGTCCTGAAGCACCGCATCACGACAGATAATAACTTTTCGAATGATACGAGTAAGTGGATAATAGGGCGCTTAGATAATTCTACAGTCACTCATCGCAATTGGGATAATAGCACCACCACTTTGACTAGAAAATCATCATGGGAATACGATTCCAACACTGGGCAGATTACCAAAGAGATCATCGAGCCGGGTCGAGCGTCCGACAAACTCCAAACTGTTTATACATATGACAGTTTTGGAAATATCGAGACTGAAACTGTCAGCGGTGGTTCGGGTGCTACCTCCATTACATCTACAACGACCACCTACGGTTATGAATCGACTGGCCGCTACGTAGCACGTGTCACCAATCATCTTGGCCATACCGTATCCTCTATTTATGGACGTCGAGGTTATGGTTCGCCTACGTTGATTATCGGCGCTAACGGGCTCGTTACGACAAACGAATATGGCGTGTTCGGTGAGTTAATAAGATCCACAGCTCCGGACGGTTCATTCACTAGGAGCTTCACAGCACTTGCATCTGAGGCTCCAAACAATAAAAACTCTCAATTCTCGAACGAGCATTACATCTCTATCCAGCAAGCAGGCTATCCGGGGATACGAACATCGCCCGATGTATACACCTACTACAATTATCTTGGACAGGAGATAGGCACTCACTCCTACGTGTACCGCGACAGCGTTGGGCAGTCATCCGTTTATACAAAAATTTTCTATGATGATCTGGGGCGTCCGATAGAGACGATTGCTCCTTACAGATACGGCACACCAACGAGTCAGCAGTATTCAACATTTGTTACTTATGACCGCCTCGACCGTGCCTTGCTGACTCAAATGGAGGTCGAGGATCGTGATAACTCCTTGGGTAAAGATGTCATCAGTAGCTGGCAGATGTATAAATATCTACATACACGTAGTCGCAGTGACGCAGGTGGTAAAAACTTGGACTCTTATCAATATCTGAAGTCCTATGGCGTGACGGATTACACCGAGGACGAACAAGGTAATACCCTCAGCTATACATATGACGATATACTTAATGTGGTGGGCACGACAGTTGACGGAGTATCCGGATCCACGATCACTATGGCTTATGATGGGCGAGGGAATAAGACGAGTATGCAGGATCCTGATATGGGTTCATGGTCTTATACCTACGATGTGCTTAGTCGCCTAAAAACTCAGACCGATGCCATTGGTAACATCACTACAATGAATTACGATATCTTGGGTCGTATCATCAGCAAATCGATCAATCCCGCGGAGTCGGGTGCACCCAATCAAAATTACACCTGGGTCTACGATTCCGATGGCGGCCGCGATACAGGTGCGAGTATTGGAAAATTGGTGAAGACGATCGCACCCGACGCGACGCGTGAGTATACTTACGATGATTTAGGCCGTCTCGCCAGTGAGACTCTCATAGCCAATGGGGAGTCGTTTACCACGAAGTATACTTACGAAGCCAATTCACGACTTCTTGGCATGACTTACCCGTCTGGCTATTGGACGCGGAACGTCTACGATCAAACCACGGGAGCGCTCATTCAGGTCGATGATCAGGCTGGCGAAGTCTGGTTTGCCAACCCGGATGTGGATGAATCTGGCGCGGTCGATAGTTACATGCAAGGAGCGGCCAGCGGAGGCGTGCAGACGCACATTGAGCGCCTGCTAGGTTCAGGCCTTACCCAGGAAATCAAAGCATCCCGAAATGGAAACGATTACTACAAATATGGGTTCAAATACGACGATGTCGGGAACCTAACTTGGAGAAAAGAATATGAGAACAACCAAAGTGAGACTTATACTTATGATACATTAAACCGCCTCACAGATTCCTCCAGAACTTCTGGAACTACAAGCTACGATGTAGCGGGTAACATTACATCCAGAGAAGGCGTTTCGGGATCTTATTCGTATCACCCCACAAGGATCCACGCAGTCATCAGTGCTGGGGGGAATACTTACAGCTACGATGCCAATGGGCGTATCAAGACCAAGATAAAGGGTAGCGCTACAACAAACATCAAATGGGAGCCATTCGGAAAGCCCGCTAGAATAGAGCAGGGCAACGATTACATATCTTTCAAATATGACGCGAGCCACAATCGTGTGTATGAGGAATTCAAAGAAAATGGATCTACACGAAAAAAGTGGATAGCTGGGGGATACGAATACGAAGAAGTAGGCAGTGCCGTACTTAAAAGACACTATATCGTTGGGCCTATGGGGACCTTAGGCACGCATACAGTCAAAACGCCAAGTAGTGGATCTGCTACTACAGAAGTACGCTTCTTCCTTTCGGATCATTTGGGTTCACTGGTAGCCACAATAGATCACAACTTTGTAGCCAAGGAAAAGTTTGCTTACAATGCCTGGGGAGAACGCGTCAGTCCATCCAACTGGGGTTCGAAGCTCTCTTCGTGGGACGACAACGAGTGGACCGGTGATCGTGGTTTCACGGGTCACGAGATGCTCAACATGTTCAAACTGGTGCACATGAATGGTCGAATTTATGACCCGACGATTGGCAGGTTTATCAGTGCAGATATAATCATCCCGGAAGAGGGTTACATCCAAGCTTACAATCGCTACAGTTACGTATACAACAATCCATTACGTTATACAGATCCGAGTGGTCACTTTCCCTTCATTCCATTGATTGTAGGTGCAATCGGAAAGGCAGCTGGTTGGACTTTTGGCCAAATTTTGCTCGCTACCTTTATTGCTGGAACGGCTCAAGCACTGATCTCTGGAGCAAATTTTGCGCAGGCGTTTCGATCTGGGTTTCTGGCTTTCGCTCAAGCTGGAGTAACTACTGCGATAGGAGGGTATTTCGAGGATTTATACCTGGAAGGAGAGGCTTTTCGCTTTGGTATAGAGTTTCCTAGGGCAGTGGCCAAAGGGCTCTCTGGGGGTGCATTTTCTCTTGCGAGTGGCGGTGATATGGGATCAGGCTTTGCTAGCGGCTTTACTGGATCGCTTATTGGGTCAGCAATGGGTCCAGGATCCTCCCTCGGAGAGTTTATCGGCAACGCTGGTGATCCTGATCTTATAGGAATTATCGCTCGAACTACTGTTGCAGGCGTAGCTGGAGGAACTGTATCGGTGATCGGCGGTGGTAAATTCGCAAATGGTGCCTATACGTCAGCCTTCCAGCATCTATTAAATGCGGAAGGTCCTAACGGGGCCCAAAAGAGACAGCGCCGAGGTAACGGTAAGTATCCAGAATACCACTATGCTAGAAATGACGAAAATGACCAGTGGCTAAAAAATAATGGTTTATACGGCCGTAGTGATATAACGCTGGATCAGGTTAAAGAAGCTGGTGAATATGGAATGAAACAGGCAAGTGATGCCGAGAACGTTTACCACCGGAATGGTGAAGGAAATGAAAATAACCTGAAGTTTACTAGTCGTATCGCTACTAAAGAAAATTGGTGGCAGCGGAATGTATCTAATCGATATGGCCGCTATGAATTGATTCTTAGACCAAATGGAGATAATACATTCACCCATGTCACGGAATCCATAAATATGGGAACTCTTAACCGAGGTAATAATTTTGTGACGCATTTCGTTGAAGACGTCCTCCCTTACTTGCAGCTTGGAAACACTCGTGAGTAGCATGAATAAATTGAAAAATTTAGTCTTCTTAGTCGTCGTGATCTTTTCTGGTTGTGAAAAATATCGATATTTGGACTTCGATGCGAAGTCCAAAGAGCTTGGCCCATATACGATAAGTGCTGTTATAGAATCGAACTACACATCAGCCCCTGTGGATTTTAATGGCCTGAAAGTGCATGAGTCATACCCCTTAACTGTTAGATTTTTCCTTGAATCTGGACTAGAAATGAAGCCCGTTAGCTTCGAGATTCTGAATGCTGAGATAGTTGGCGTTAGTTCCAAGAAGGCCTTAGAGTTGCCTTATGACGTTACCAATCGAGTGAATCGTCCAACTTCGGTTTCGCATAATAAGGAAAGTCTTACTATGCATTTTGTCGCATATGAGATTAGTCCTGAAGAGCTGCCGTTCGAGGACTATTCATTGACTTGTATTGCTCGAATTAAAGAAGAGGATGGAAAAATATTAGAAAGTGAGCTTCAGTTTGATTTTAAGTCATCAATTTTAGTTGGTTACCGATAAATCGGTTCTTTTTAAGCACTAGCTCAATTACTCCAACTGACGGCACATATCGCGCCAGCTGCTTCGCATCTGATCACGCTATCTGCTGTCTACGCTGCGTCACACTCGGCGCGGCGTCCTCGTTATTGACTGCGCGTATTAACTAGAACCCGCACGGCGCATGGACCTCGCTAAGGCTCGGGCGCCTACTGCGCTATGTGGCGAGCACATAGCTTGCGGTCACTAACGCGCCGCTCCCCCTGCACCCCTCGGGAAAAACGCGCTTCTTTGGCGAGTAGGGATTATCTCAATACATTTTTTTTTAGCCGCTGTCTGAGTATACGCGCGTTTTCCCTGGGGCTCACTTCGCTTCGCTCGTTCGGGTCTGCTCGTCCCACCCGAGCAGACCTTCCGGGTTCCGCGGTCCCACCCTAAAGTTAGTAACGCAGGCAAGCTGCGAGCCGCGAGGAGCCTACCTAAAGCGAGCAGCGAACAGTCAGCAGCCTAACGGCAACAACAGTGATAATGCTCGCCTCGGCCCAGTTGCGCTGGCCTAACCCCAGCGCTTCACGGGTGGTGGTCCCGCAGCAGAGCACGTCATCGTTGCAATCCCAATTCCTTTAGCCGCCTTGTAGACTACCTACGGCAATCAAGGTAGTATCGCTTCGCGATCTCCACCTTGACAGCCTTCGGTCAACAGGCTTTGCGGCTAAAAGGAAAAATATGTTAGGAGCTGTGGTGTTCCTTCACGAAAGGCTCAAGCACAGCTATAATCTTCTCCTGTTGGCGTCGAGGAAGCTGAGAGGCAGCATCAAAGAGCTGTCTCATTTTTCCTCCTTTGGGAACTTTGCGTTTTGGTTCTTCGCCAAGTAACTGTTCAATCGTGCATCCGAGTGCTTCAGTGATCGGAACCAATAAATCAGAACGCGGTGTTTTTCCTGCCTGCTCCCAATATGCGATATTGGACTGACGTTCCCCAATGCGTCGAGCGAGCTCGCGCTGAGAAATCCCTGCGCTGAGTCGCAGCGACCTAAGAGTCGATTCTGAATCCTTTTTTAGCGTCACGCAGAACATAATATCACTACTGTTGAGAAAATACTTGAATTTGAACAGTATGCTGTTCATTCATGAACAGTCAAATTGTTCTTGACGGCTAAAAACGAAAAAAGGGCCAGTGATCCGTTCGCCAAAACTAAAATCACTGACCCTCAACTAATTAAAACCTATGAAACAGAATGAACTGAATCACAGACAGGGACAAGCGTATACGCATGATGAAAGTCATTATCAAGTCGGGAAGGAGGGCCGTTAGATGGCAAAAATCCCCGACGACGATCTCGACGGAATGAAGAAAAACATTGATCTTGCCGCATTGGTGAGATCGAAAGGTATTGAGCTCAAGCCACACGGCTCGAAAGACCTTGTCGGTCTCTCGCCGTTCTCGGAGGAGAAAACGCCGAGCTTCATTGTCTCGCCGCACAAAAACCTGTGGCACTGCATGAGCAGCGGAAAAGGCGGCAGCGTGATCGATTTTGTTATGCAGTATGATGGCGTGTTGTTCCGACACGCAGCATGCTGCTGAAGGAAAACAACCCGAAGCTTTTAGGCGGTGAAACGGTGCACAAGTCCACCGTTCCGAAACTGGAAGCGCCGGTCGCCTTCGATGCGGACGATCAGACGCTTTTGAACCAAATCATTGATTACTATCAGGAGCGCTTGCGGGAGAACCCCGCCGCGCTCGAATACCTCAAGAAACGCGGCCTCGATGATCCGGAAGCGTTGAAAGCGTTCCAGATCGGCTACGCCGACCGGACGCTAGGCTTGCGCCTGCCGCATAAAAATCGGAAAGACGGCCAAGAGATCCGCGACCGATTAACGAAGATCGGGCTTTATCGAGACACGGGCCACGAGCATTTTAACGGTTGCTTGGTCTTCCCGATAGTCGCCGAAAACGGCGCTATCACTGAAGTCTACGGCCGGAAGGCGAACGAGAAACAGAAAAACGGGATTTATCATCTGTATCTTCCTGGGCCGCATCGCGGTCTTTTGAACCCGCAGGCCTTCAAATCCTCAGAGGTCATTTTAACGGAGTCGGTCATAGATGCTCTAACTTTTTGGATACATGGATTTAAGAATGTGACCTGTATCTATGGCACCGAAGGCTTTACAGATGACCATCTTGACGCCTTCAAAAGTGAAATCACTCAGCGGGTTTACTTCGCTTACGATCGTGACAAAGCTGGCGATCGAGCAGCAGAAAGAGACGCTGCGCATCTCTCATCGCTCGGTATCGAATGCTTCCGCGTTCAGTTCCCAAGCGGGATGGATGCGAATCAATATGCTTTAAAAGTGACGCCGCCGAAGAAGTCTTTGCAAGTTTTGCTCAATGCTGCGGTCTGGCTCAAAAAGCCCTCAAAGCCCAAGGTGTCTTCAGATGTCAAAGATCATGAAATACCTAGTACAAGTACTTTAGCTGCTAATAAGTTAGCTGCTAAAGATAAAAAGGGGCCAGAATCTGAACCTCAAGTATCTGTGGAATCTGCGCCATCTGTGGATCAATCGAAGCTGAAGAAGATCGGCGAAGACTATGTTTTAAGCCTGCATGATCGTTCGTATCGCATCCGAGGCCTGCAAAAGAACTCCACGCTTGAAGTGCTCAAGGTGAATCTGCGCGTGATGCATGAAGAGTGGTTCCATCTCGACACGCTCGACTTTTACCGCGCCAAGGATCGACACCAGTTTATCACGACGGCCGCACATGAAACGGGCCTTGCGCCGGAACTGCTCAAGCGTGACATGGGCAAGCTGCTTTTGCAGCTCGAAGCCTTGCAAGAAAAGCTGTTGGAGTCGCTGCTTGAGGTCCGTGAAACAGTCATCGAGTTGACTGAGGAAGAGAAGGTCAAAGCGTTGGACCTTCTGAAATCCCCCAAACTGCTCGACCGCATTTTAGAGGATTTTGCCAACTGTGGAATCGTTGGCGAAGCGACCAACAAGCTGACGGGCTATCTCGCGGCTGTATCCAGAAAGTTAGACAAACCGCTCGCAATCATCATCCAGTCAACGAGTGCGGCCGGAAAAACGAGCCTCATGGAATCGGTGCTCGCGATGATGCCGGAAGAAGAGCGCATCAAATACTCGGCCATGACGGGCCAGAGTCTTTACTATCTCGGCGAGACCAACTTGAAACACAAGATCTTGGCCATCGTTGAAGAAGAAGGAGCGGAGAAAGCGAGCTACGCTCTCAAGCTCCTGCAGTCCGAAGGTGAGTTGACGATTGCGAGCACAGGCAAAGACGAACAAGGCCGCATGAAAACTGAAGAGTATCACGTCGAAGGCCCTGTTATGATCTTCCTCACGACGACGGCCGTGGACATCGACGAAGAGCTTTTAAACCGTTGCCTTGTGCTGACAGTCGATGAAGGCAAAGACCAGACAGGAGCGGTCCATACGCAGCAGCGCAGCAATCAGACGCTTTATTCCTTAGCTGCTAAATCCGTGCGTGAAGAGACTTTGAAGCTGCACCAAAACGCGCAACGCCTTTTGAAGCCCGTCAATGTCGTGAATCCTTACGCGCCGTATTTAACGTTCCGTAGTGACCGAACGCGCTTCAGGCGCGACCACATAAAATACCTGACTTTGATTAACTGCATCGCGTTGCTTCATCAGTATCAACGGCCATTGAAAGAACAAAATGGATACAGTTATATCGAGGTGAATTTGCAGGATATCGAGATTGCCAACAAGATCACCCAAGAGGTGATCGGCCGCAGCCTCGAGGAGCTATCGCCCCAGGGCAAACGCTTCTTGAAGCTGCTCATTGAAATGGTCGAAAACCTCAGCAAGGCCCGAAAAATCCCGAAGGAGAAAATCTATTTTAGCCGCCGCCAGATCCGTGAGCATACAGGCTGGAGCGAATACCAAGTGCGCACACACACGCAGAAGCTGCGTGATCTTGAATACTTGAGCGTGCACGGCGGCAACAGTCTCGGCGCGAGCTTTGTGTATGAACTTATCTATGACGGGGGCGACCTCAACCCAAGTAATCCCATGGGCCTGACGGACGTCTCGAAACTCCAAGATATTAAACTATGACAGAACCTCGTGCAAAAACGAGTGACCTCGAGCAAACCTCGGGATTTTTGAAATCTCGAGGTTGTTTGGCTCTATCAGCGAGACACAGCCTAAGAACTCAAACCTCGTGGTCTTTTGAAATGCACAAGAGGCCTTTAAAATTAGAAAGCATCGTATCGTAGGCATGCCCAAAAAAGGACAGAAACTGGAGAAACCCATCGTGGGAGATTTAAGCGATCCGCTCGGCTTTGCAGCCTTGCGCGACAATTATCTCGAAGCGCTTCAGGTCCAAAACTACTCGCCGCGAACGATTGAAAACAGACTCAGCTATTTAAACGCCTTTGTGATCTGGTGCGAAGATCGGGAACTGAAACGACCTGAGGAAATTACAAAGCCCATCTTGGAGCGTTATCAAAAACACCTCCTTCACACCAAGAAACGAGACGGCAAGCCGCTCTCGTTCCGCGCGCAGCACGCACGGCTGGTGCCGCTGCGTGCCTTCTTTAAATGGCTATGCCGTCAAAATATCCTGCTCTCGAATCCCGCCTCAGACTTGATTTTGCCGCGCTTAGAAAAGCGCTTGCCGAAACACGTCCTCAGTATGAAAGAAGTGGAAACGGTTTTGAATGTGCCCGACGTGATGACGTCGCAAGGCGTGCGAGATAGAGCGATTTTGGAAGTGCTTTACTCGACGGGCATCCGTCGCAGTGAGCTTGCTCACTTGCAACTTTACGACCTCGATACCGAGCGCGGCACCTTGATGGTGCGGCTCGGCAAAGGAAAGAAAGACCGGATGGTGCCCATCGGAAACCGTGCGATTGCTTGGGTCGAAAAATACATCGATGACGTGCGGCCGGAGCTCGTCGGCATAATCGACGACAACACGCTTTTCCTCACGCACCTGGGCGAAGCCTTCACACCGAACCGATTGACGCAGTTGGTCCGTGAAACCATCCAGAAAGCTGACATCGGGAAAAGTGGAAGTTGCCACTTGTTCCGCCACGCTTGCGCAACGTTGATGCTAGAAAACGGCGCAGACGTGCGCTTCATCCAAGCGATGCTTGGACACGCGAAGCTCGAGACGACCGAGATTTACACACACGTGAGCATCCGAAAGTTGAAAGCCGTCCACGAGATGACCCATCCAGCGAAGGTTGGAAAAGCAGGCGAGTAATCAGCAAAAAGCTCTTTCCTTTAGTTGCTCATCCCGTCAGGCTGCTCCTCGAAAGTGGTCGCCTTACTCGAAGCCTTTGCCCTGAAAAATGAAGCGCCGGAAACGGACGTAGCGCGTGAGCGCGTAGATGGCAAAATGTTCATATTTTGTCCGAAGGATCGTCTCAAAGGGTTGCCTAGAATTAGGCACTTTGAGCGACAAAACCGCGTCGGGGATTTTTTTTCGAGAAGCGCAGATCGCGCCGGGGAAAACAGCTCTCTAACCCTGATCGTTGTCGGGAAAACTGGCCTGTCGAACTACGACGAACGTCGGGCTGCTTCATTGGCCCAAGGGGGGGAGGATGGATCTGATTCCGACTTTATGCATTCTGATTCTGCTACGAGCGATACTCGAACTAGCGAAGCAGGAGTTGGGGGCTTAGTAGTATCTGGGGCAAAGCTGGTTGGTCGCGCTGGAAAGGCTGTTTATAGAGGAGCCGTAAGAGGCCTGCAGAGACTAAAGGCCTGGAGAAGTGCGCGCAACTTTGCCCGCTTTCAAAAAAATGTAGATAAACTTGTTCTTCAGGGGGTAAGAGATCCAATGGGCAGTAAGAGCATAGTCGTAGACTTGACTTTAAAAACCGGAGGCCGAATGGGAAATGGTATGAAGCATGCAAATCAAATTGTGAATAAGCTCTTCAGAGGGTTCGACCGTGGATCATTCACTACGCAAAAGGGATCTTTGGTCACTACCTTTAAGGGGCCGAATGGTGTCACCGGTTCATTTCGTGGATTTAGTTCAGGCGGTGGACCTGCAACGATACAGATAAATGGCCTTCGTAGTAGGGCTATAAAATTTAGATTAAATCAATAAATGGAACTGATTAATCATATTGATTTTTGCAGAGCCTACAAAGGAGTTTTTGACTCTGTGTTTTCAGCTCTTGAATCTAGCCCAGATTCCTTTGCTAATAAGAACTGGACGAAGATTCCAATTGAGGGTGGAATAGTTAATCTCGCAGATGCGATATTTGTCGAGGCACTAAAAAGCTCATTCTTCAATGATAATTTTATTTTAACTGTAGTTGAAACGTATCCAGCGCATGGTTGTAACTTGAAAGGTGCTATTGCTAATGACCTTTATTTGCCATCTGAGCCGCTGGAAATATTACACTTCGATACAATGATGTTTGATATAGACGCCAAATGGGCAGTTATATTTGGCATTGAAGATTTTACGCTAATAGGTGTAGATCAGGAATTTGAAGAATGCTTAATTAGGAAGCTTGGAGGGTGGTCTCAAATAAAAGCAGAGTTTAAAGATGTAGCAGAGGTGTTTAGAAGAGCAGAAGATAAGTCGAAAAACAAAATCGCTGATTTGCTGAATAGATAGTGTTAAAAATGGGGTTAGCAGTCTAAGAATCCTTAAATCCTGTAAGGAAATGCAAAAGGGGTAGTCTAAGAAAACTTAAATCTTGTAAAAAGTGTGATTCAAATCCGACCGGTCGAGCCAACTGGCAACAACCCGATCCACATCCTCGAGCCAATCAACTTGGCCGATTGTTCACAGGCGTCTAAATCGGACTCTGATTGAACAAAACGCGGAGAGCACCTCCACAATCATAGCGAGACTCGGCTGCTAGCGGTAGGACTAAATTAACGTCGTAGCTCCCACGAAAAGCGCCACGGCGAACTTGGACAAAATCCACTTGTTTCTACCAGGGGTATTCGCGCGATAACAGCGCGCGAAGCCTTCACTGTTACCACTTTTTTTGACGTCGTAATTTCGCTCAGATTGTCATCGTAGGGTTTTGGGCGGTTTTGCCGGATTGAGGTCGTATTTTGTGCTCATTTTTGTCGTAGTGTTACGATGAAAAAGG
>JAKVCM010000015.1 GCA_022448605.1 Puniceicoccaceae bacterium
TGGGCCTTTGGTGTCCGATTGATTGGCAGTGTTAAGCCAGCTGTAAGAGCGAGACAGGTGAGTAGTGACGCCAAATCGTAAGCCAACTTTATGCGTGGCTTCTTTCCACATTCCAATGAGATCCTTTTTCGGTCCCATGTTAACTGAGTTCCACTTTTGGTATTTTGAGTCCCATAGATCGAAATTGTCGTGATGTACTGCGCATGGTGAAAAGTATTTAGCACCAGCTTCTTTAAAAAGTGCTAATAGTGCATCAGGATCAAAGTTCTCGGCTGTCCACATAGGGATGAAATCCTTGTAGCCGAACTCAGATGGGTGACCGTATGTTTCGACGTGGTGCTTATACTCTGGTCTATTCTCCTCGTAGAGTCTGCGGGCATACCATTCGCCTTGTTCGGCGACCGAATAGGCACCCCAATGGAGATAGATGCCAAATTTAGCATCCCTAAACCAATCAGGACAATCATATTGCTTGAGCGACTCTACAGTGGCTTCGTATTTTACGTCATTGCTGTCTGAAACTGCATTGCATCCAATGGTTGTAAAGGCTAACAGTAGGGCTAGGGGGAGTAGTTTTTGGGAACACATTATTATACATTACCTTATTTTGTGCGACGTGGAAATATTGATTTTAGTCTATTTAATGGATATTTTAAACCAATAGGATGTCAGGCGTATTTGCTAGAACAATGACACAGTAAGTATTGGCCCGAACAGCCTAATGTAAAAAATAATATGTAGATCATCCAGTTTTGTCTATTAACTCTGTGAACAACCGCGTAAGCACTTCAACCATGAATCGATTCAAACTTATCATACTTTCCTTATTCGCTGCGATCAGTTCGATGAATGCCGCGACGCAACGACCCAATATTATCGTGGTGATGACGGACGATCAGGGCTACGGCGATCTTGGTTGTAATGGCAACACCGTCATTCAAACTCCGAATATCGACAAGTTGCGCGGGCAAGGTTTGCAACTAGACAACTTCCACGTGGATCCAACTTGCGCGCCAACGCGTGCGGCTTGGATGACGGGGCGCTACTCCAATCGCGTCGGGGTGTGGCATACAGTTCAGGGACGCAATTTGCTACGTAGTCGCGAAGTGACGATGGCGGACATTTTTAGCGATAACGGTTACGCCACTGGAATCTTTGGTAAATGGCACCTAGGTGATACTTATCCATTTCGTCCCGAGGACCGCGGCTTTCGTCACACCGTCTATCATAGCGCAGGTGGTGTTGGTCAAACGCCAGACTATTGGGGCAATGATTATTTCGACGATACTTATTGGGTGAATGGCAAGTTAAAGCAATTTGAGGGGTTTTGCACGGACAACTGGTTTGATGAGGGCATCAAATTTATCAAAGCCAACAAGGATAAGCCGTTCTTTGCTTACATCGTGCCAAATGCGCCACATGGTCCGTTTTATTGCCCGGAGGAATACACGACACCCTACGAGGGTAATCCGGATGTCTCTCGTATTGAGTTCTACGGCATGGTTACGAACATCGACGACAACATGGGCAAGCTGATGCAGGTGCTTGATGACGAAGGATTGGCCGAAAACACAATTTTAATTTATACCACCGACAATGGCACGGCAGGCGGCCTATATAAAGGGCGTGGTTTCACGGCAGGTTTGCGTGGACAAAAGGGTAGCCAATATGATGGCGGCCACCGTGTACCAATGATTATGCGATGGCCTGGGGGTAATGTTGAGGCCGGCAAGAGCGTGCCGACTCTAGCCGCACATGTCGATATGCTGCCGACCTTTATTGATCTTTGTGACCTCAAAGCGCCCGAGATTGCATTTGACGGCACGAGTATCCGCGAGCTAATTTACGGCAATAGCGATACATGGAAAGACCGCAGCCTCGTAGTAGAGTCGCAGCGTATAGTGAATCCAGAAAAATGGCGCAAATGTGCGGTTATGACCAATCAGTGGCGCCTCATTGATGGCAAAGAACTCTATGATATTTATGTCGATCCTGGACAAGCAAAGGACGTGGCTGCCCAACACCCAGAAGTCGTCCAACGCTTGCGCAGTGATTATGAAGACTTCTGGAGCGATGTCTCCAGCGAGCATGGCATGACAAGCCACAGTATTATCGGATCCAATGAAGTATCCGTGGTCACGTTGACCTCTCACGATTGGCTGGTCGAAAATATCCCTTGGTATCAACCACATGTTATGCAAGGTGCGTTTGCCAAGCCTGGGCATTGGGCGGTAGAAGTCGCTGAGACAGGAGACTATGAAATATCGCTGCGCCGCTGGCCAGTTGAAGCGGATGCCGCTATCAATTCTGGAAAATATGGTAAAGCCTTTAACTTCACTGAAGCTCGACTACGCGTTGCCGACATTGATACACGCATGCCGATTCCTGAAGGTGCGAAGGAAGTGACTTTCAAAGTGAAACTTGCGGCGGGTATCACTACCTTGGCACCACTATTCATTAGTGATGAGATCGAGACCGCTCCCTTTTATGCCTATGTCGCACGTTCGCCTAAGCTAGCTTGGAACACCGCCCAGGCAATGGGTATTCCGCTTTATGATCCTACTCACGGGGCTGTGCCACCGCAGATGAAAGATCAAGATCGAGTGAACTACAACCGCCAGAAGAAAAAGAACTAGTCGTGCCGCGGTTCTTTATGCCTAATGTATTACTTTTTATTTAACTTAGATAGTTTTTTTAAGAATGTATCGGATTTATCTGCCCACTCTACGTTGCGATCAAAGGCCGTGCTGTAGCTTTGGTATTCATTATAGCTCACCGCGTCTCTATTCCAATCCGCTAGTTGTGCATCATAGTGTTGGCGCATCTGCTTTATAGCGGCGCCGTATTCGGGGTTATCCGCTTGGTTCACGAGTTCGTGAGGATCTTTACTGAGATGGTAAAGTTCATCGCTGGCTTCGAAGCCTTCGGCGGCATAGGGCCAATGGATGTATTTCATATCTTTCGTAACGATCGCGAGCGCGTGGGTGGCGGGGTGTCCCCATACGTTTATTAAGGCAATCGTTTCGTGGATATCGGCAGTTGGGTCTTCGTATAGTGGCATCAGATCGATGCCATCCATATTCTCAGGCACTGGCAATCCTGCGAGGCTCAGTATAGTAGGTGCGAAGTCGATGTTGGAGGTTAGCGCGTCAGAGCGAAGTCGCTTACCCGAGTTTCTATGGCGCGGATCGTATATAATCAGCGGCACCTTAGTGGATTCCTGGTAAGGTAGAACTTTGGAGCCGTAACCGTGTGAGCCACAGAGAAAGCCGTTATCAGAGGTATAGACGATCACGGTATTGTCAGTGATTCCATGCACGCTAAGAGCCTCGCGGATCATGCCGACGGCGACATCAATGGCATAAATTTGTTGATGGTAAATCGCCATAACTTCGTCGTATCTGTCCGCGTAGCCCCAGCTTTCGAAGCGTTCGTATTGGCGATCTTGTCGGCTTTGCTTTGAGAAGTGCTTACCGTTTTCGCGCCCATAGTTGGCAGGCTTCGTGAAGGTCTTTCCATCGTAGATAGCGTCAAATCGCGGATCGGGTGTGGCTGGTTTGTGTGGTGCTTTGAAACTTATAGATAGGCAAAAGGGCTGGTCAGTTTGCGCAGCTTGAGCGATAAAGTCGCTGCCAAAGGCTCCGTAGGCTAGAGTGGAGTGCGGGTATTCGTCCGCATATTCCTTGATCGAGTTATTGGCCATGGTCTTATATTTAGTTTGGCCCTCGCCGCCGCCCCAAAAATCAAAGTCTTGTTCGGGCATCGGTAAGCGCTGGCCGTTTGGAACATCGATAATGTCGAAGCCAAACTTTCCCGCAAAGGCAGTCAGGTAACCCGCTTCACGTAGTAGCACGGGGTAGGACTTTAGCCATTTGTCCTTAGTTAGGTCGCCGTGCTGAAAATTGCAGCCAGTTTTATATTCATACATGCCCGTCATTGCGGTTGCACGTGAAGCCATACAGATGGCGGTGCTTACGTAGTGATTGTCAAAGGTGATGCCATCAGCCGAGAGGCGGTCGAGGTTCGGTGTTTGCACTTCGATATTGCCGTAGCAACCCATTGAGTATATATTCTGATCGTCAGACATCAGGTATACTATGTTTGGCTGTTTTTCTTGCGCTTTTAGCGCTACAATTAACACCAATTGAGTCGCAAGGATGAGCAAATTGGAGAAATGCATACTAGAATCTTTAGTGATGGATAAAGTAGGATTTCGAAACCGCCCTACGGTAATACTTCATATTAAAATGTATCGACTGCGGTAAATGATGCTACCGTTATCGCAGAACTTTTACCATAGTTATTTTGGGCGTGGCATTGGTAATAATAGGTTCGGTTCTCCTCTAGGCCGTTAAGATTTATTGAGAATTTACCAGAATGTCTGCCTGCGTAAACAATGTTCGGGGAACTTGAGTCACCTTCAGTCCACCAGTGCACCCAGACTTTAGCACCCGTACCACCATCGTTGATGCTGCCACCAATCATTGCAGACGTAGAGGTGACTTGATCTGCCGTGGAGTTAGAGATTGTGGGAGCGGCTACATTGGCATACGGCACTGTGAAAGTCCAAATGGAACCTTTTAGTGTGCCTGATGACGTTACGGTATCTACGCGCCAATAGTAATTTCCAGGAGTGAGCCCAAGTGGGTCATAAATGTTATTGTTTAGGTTACCGACAAACTCAGATGAGGCAGTAGTGGCAGTGTCGACCGATTCATAGTTAGTTCCGAGATACACATTGTTGGATATTGCTTCCAATCCTTGAAGCCACATAAGTGAAGCAGATGCCTTTGCTGTTGTAGTTGAATCGACTGGCACGGGCATGGAAGCTCCAGTTTCCTTGGGGCCAGGAATCCAATAATTATTCGCACCATGCTCATAGGCCCCGATATCAGGAGCGCTGCCAATGTAATCATCGGTCAAACCAATTATTATTTTGCCGGTGTCGACAAGAATGGAGTTAGGGATCGGACGAAAATCTAAATTTTCTGGGTCACGCAATAAAGTGCGAATATCGGCATTGTCCTGTTCAAAACCATTCCAGTTGTGACTAGCGATCGTGTCTCCATTATTTGTTTGATAAAATTTACGCTGCGAGGAAATTTTTTCCGCCACATTGTTATAGACTTTCGTGCCGACGCTATAGGATACAGAGTCGTCTAGTATAATGATGTCTACATTGGTCCCACCTTCCAGCGACCCATCATTTCCAGAATCGAAGGCAGTATTATTGATACAACGATGGTTATCACCCTTAAACATTAAGGTCGTCTTTATATTATATCCAACATTATGGTGCATAAGTCCCTTGCTTCCAGTATTACTTCCAGCTTTGTTTACTGCATCAAATCGGGATCCGTATTTGGATGAGTCGTGAAACCAGTTGTAGCCTACATTGCTACCAGACTGAACATTAACGCTCATTTGAATCATTGCACCGTCGTTTTGCACGAGTCCAATTTTGGAAATATCGTTGAGTTCCACAAAAGGAGCCTTACTTAGATCGAGAAATTCAGAGGCGCCAGACCAGTATGAACGATTACGGCGAAATGTAGGATTGCTGCCGCGCATGTAAACTGTCCCCATCAGATTGGGTAGGTCGGCGCAGCTCCAGTCGATGTATTCAAAGCGGCAGTTTTCTATGGTATTGCTACTGCCATTCATGTAAATTGCATGCGTTTCAGCATGCGACATCGTGTTGTTATAGAACACATTATTACCGCCGCCATCAAAGTTAGTGGTCAAAGGCGCAGTATTTGTAACGCCCAGCATACGCTTGGTGCAGCTAGGGTAGCTAAAGCTACCGTTTTCGACACGAATATTATAGCTTTTGTTAAAGTTCACTGTGGTCGCGAAGAAATCAATGCCGCTGATAGTAATGTTGTTACATAAAGATCCAGTGAAGGCATGATCTTGAACTTTTGCGCGGATGTCGCCGGCTGGCGGGCCGCCGTCGGGAACCCAGAGATAAATGGCATTTGTGTTTCTATCAAAAAACCACTCGCGAGCGGAATCTAGGAACTCGAGTTTGCCCTCTAGGAAGTAGAATTGTTCTTTGCTCTTTAGTGTCTTGACGGCATTTACATTGAATATATTGGAGCCTTTTGTGTGAGCAGTGACTTTGCGGGTATAGCTTTTAAAGCTGCCAACGTTTAACACTGCGATAGCATTTTGTATGCTAAAAGAGAGGGCTGACAGATCGGAGTGATCGGTTACACTGTCAACCATCTCCGTTTTTCGGGTCGTTTTACTTGAATTGATGTGTGCCCAATGGCCATGCTTGTTCCAAACACTGTTGTCGTGTAGGTAAGCGTTTGGCCAGCGGGCATTGATCATTAGCTCTCGATTTTGGAAAAGTTGCCAAGGATCATTGGCTGTGTAAATCAGTTTATATATGTTGCCAGCATACTGTGACCATTTTGAAGGTAGGGCGATGGTACCGTCCATTAATACTGGCCCGTCTCCATAAGCAGTTATTGTTAGTCCTTTTTTTGAGCTCAGGTCGATTACTTCATGGTAAGTCCCGGCCTGTACATAGCAGGTATCTCCGTAGGACATTTGTGAGATAGCATGAGCGATTGTAGCATAAGCATTCGTACAGCCTGGTGCGTCACCTGCGTTGGAGTTTGAACCGTTGATGGCAACATAGACGTCAGCTGAAAATACTGCCTGCGAACAAGTAACTAAATATATTGTTAAAAATTTTTTAGCTAGTGAAAGCATAGAATTAATACTTATCCATTCAGCATCGATTAAATCAAACTTTCTATAATTAGGGTAGAAATCGCATTCACCTCAATAAAGTCACTCAGCTACTTTCGACTTCACTGCTCGACGTCGTAGCGCTTCGGCGGGGACATTGAAGCGTGCTGGGTCTTTTAGCACATCACGAATGGTGCTGTAATGAGGAAAGGTAGTCCATTCAGTATTCTTCTTCATGCCTTGGGCGAGGTCACACTCAAAACGCACCAGAAAGTTCCAGTCCGCTCTTCCATAGTGGCAGAGACCCCATGAGAATCCTAAACCGTTATCGGGATCATCGAATTTATCTGCTATATATGCACCACCTGCGGGTGGAATATCTTCAACTGATGCCATGACCTCAAAATTTACGCCGTCACTTGTATATTGAATAGTATCGCGTTCGGGACCTGCCCAATCAATGAGTGCCGCAATACCATCCTTGTATGGCCAGACCCAAATTTCGTGACCGCTATTAGTGACGGGATTGTATTCTGATTTTATATACGGACCTTCTGGTTGGTCGGCGACTGCAACACCCCAGCGTGAATCGGCGAAAAGCAGATCGTCTATACCGTGCCCCTTGTAGTAGAGCCAATATTTTCCCCAGCGAGGTATTATGCCGGGATCATGTATTGCTGCGCTATCCCATGAGCCTTTTTCAATAACTGTTTTTTTCCATAGAATATTGGGATTTTTAAGTTCGAATTTTCCGTCTGGTGCAGTTCGTAAAATTGGATCAGGCAATTTGGTCCATGGCCCGTCTGGTGAATCAGCTTTTGCCATACCGACTACATTAATACCGCATCCAGTCTTTGTGGAAGGATTGTGTGTCTTAGTTTCAGCTTGGTAGCACAGGTAATATTTCCCCTCGGCCACAAGAATGTTACAGGTAAAGACGCTAAAATCGTCGTAAGATCCCTGAGGGCCGCGCGTGACTGCAGGGCCTTGTTCGGTCCAGGTAATACCGTCCGGGCTCGTAGCAAACCAGATGTCAGCATCTAACCATTTCGAAGTCGTGCTTTCGTTGCGAGTATACCAAACGTAGTAAAGACCTTCGACTTGAATAATTGAGCTAGGATCGCGACGATTGACTCCTACCTCATATTCAAGTCCTTTGATTGGTTTGTATCGAAAGCGTGTGTAAAACTCACTTTGACTGTTGATACCTTGCTGACGCAAAGTAGCAGCACTTTTAGGCTTTTCTTTATATGAACAAATCCCTGCACTTGAGGCAAAGAAACATAGGATGAATCCGAATAGAACGTTTTTTATCGTATGTGGCGAATACATATTAGTGATTTTGTATTATACCAGAGGTTTCTATAGTCGATTATATAATCATACTATGATGATGTGACTATTTGTTAGAATAATCGATTTTAAAACTCGTATAATAATACCAAGTTCGAAAATTAAGGAGTATGCGCGTTATTTTTTCTGCCTCTCAACGTAAATATCCTACACACCTGCCTATCGATTTGACTATTGCACAATATGGTAAATTCAAGGCTTTCTGTTGTGAAACTTCCCGCTACCCAAACGGCCCTAATATTAGTGGCGCTCCAGACACTATTTTGTAACTTGGGGCGGAGTATAAGTCCTCTACTGTTTTTAAATTTTCTTAATTAGTAAATGTGGGCCGCTTATTGCCCCAATATGTTATGAATACTACAAAACGATTTGTTTTTTTGGGTATCCTTTTTCTTCTAGTGGTTAGCCGATCACATGCACAGACTAAACTAGAAGTTACGCCTCATGGAAAGTATCCAACTCTTGAAGCTGCTCGTGATGCGGTTCGACAGTTGAGAAGTTCTGGCAACGAGCAGGCAGTGACAGTCACTGTAAGACAAGGTGATTACATGGTGGATGAGTCGATTCATTTTAGCTACAGAGATCGTAATACTACATACCGAGCAGCTAATGGTGAACGTGTTCGTTTTTTTGGTGGCAAGGTCATCAATCCTCAATGGTTCAAGCCCTTGAGAGACCGTGCCTTTGCATTACGGCTTACTGATATTAAAGCCGCGCGAAAGATTTTTGTAGCTGACCTGAAGGCACATGGTTTTACGGAATTTGGCGAACTTTACCGTCATGGATGGATGATTGAACCAAAAGGCTGTGTGCCACCAGCGTCATTGAAAATAGCAGGGCAGCGCATGCGATTAGCACGATGGCCAAATCCCGATGAGGAAAGTCCTTACATGGTTTACAAGCACTATCTTGAGAAGGAACGGCCTTTGAAGGGGTATGAAGTTCGCGTTCAAGAAATTATAGACTCTGTCAAGTTACCGGGGGAGGTCACCTTTACAAAAGTAATACATCCAGGAAGCACACATAGAGAAGCTGGGGAAGGCGGCACGTTCCAGGTTGCCTTTGATCGCATGAAGTATTGGAGTAATATAAATGATATCTTCATTGACGGTGTGTTATCATCGACTTGGGTCTGGACTTATAACCAGCTGTCTTCGGTCGATGTGGAGAAGCGCCATATTACATTGGCATATCCTGAACTTCAGGGCTTGGGACTTGGCCCATCCGTACGATTGCCGCATTTTTATTTTGAGAATATCGCCGAGGAAATCGACCAACCAGGTGAATATTATATAGACCGTGATCGTGGTTTGCTATATATTTATCCACCAACAGTGCGTGGAGTAATTGTTCTATCGGAACTAGAAGAACCAATGTTTACTGTGCGAGATGCCAGTAATTTAAGCTTTGAAGGTCTCGAGCTTGATACAGGACGCAATCTTTGCTTTGAAATCATTGATAGTCTGGCGATCACGATTGACCGTTGCCGGATCGCAAATTTTGATAAGGGTGGCGTGTTAGCCCACGGGCTACAATTGCGGGTATTAAATTCCCATATTCATAGTATAGGTGGTTATGGTGTTTCTTTGAATGGAGGTAATCAGCGTACGTTGGAAGCCGCAGGAAACGAAGTAGTTAATTGCGAAATTCATGACTTCGGTTGGCGTGAAAAATCGCAAATCCCAGGTGTGATCGTAGATGGTGGTGCGGGACATCGTATTGCTCATAATGAGATTTATGATGCACCTCACTTTGGTATCCGTATTAAAAGGGCTAACGATGTGCTTGTGGAGTATAATGAAGTATACGACCTTCCTAAATACCACAAATTCGATGGAGGTGCATTATATATACACAGCGGTCGTCGTGCTGAGTCACGCGGCTTTGTGATACGAGGAAACTATTTTCACGATGTGCCCACAATAGGTGTATATCCAGATAATTTTTCATGGGGAGTCGAGATCTCGCACAACCTTCTTGTCAATGTTGGAGTCTTAACAAACCGTGCTCCAATCTTCGTAAATGGAGGGGGCGAATGTCGAACTTTTAACAATGTTGCAGTTGATTGTACATTTCTATATGGTCAAGGTGTGCGTCCAAAAGAAGAACATTGGTTGGAATACTGGAACGCTACATTAGCAAAATATGGTGGAGGCGAAGTTGAGAATACCGCCTACAATAAATATCCTGACTTCAAAGCTTGGCTGACAAAAACTGAAAAGGATGAATTCTTTCGACCAGCTAGCAGCGCGTATAATAATCTCCTCTATCATCCAAACGGCCCTATTTATCAGGGGCAACGTATGAACGCTAACGGCATACAGGATCTAACAGGAGGTAAGCTAGAAACCCTTGGAAATCTAGCTGTAACCGACGATCCTGGTTTTGTGGACGCTAGCTCGGGAGATTATCGTCTCCGCGCACACGCATCCGTCTTTAAGTTGATACCTGGATTTGAACCATTACCTATCGAGAAAATGGGGCGTTTAGATGAGATATATCGACCAATTGAATAAGTTTAATAAAAGACTAATATATGAAACTTTCTCAGTATTTTTGCTACTCTTTAATACTTATGGCCTTAGCCAGTGGTTGCGCAATGAAGAGTAAGGAAACGCCAATATTTCCTGCAGTCATGCCAGTGAAAAAGCCTGAGTATCCATTGAGTTTAGCTATACGGCGTATGTATGGTCAGTGGAACCCCTACGAGGATCGATCTAACGATTTGTATTCAAACTTTAAATACACTCCACTTCAAGGATTAGAACTGAAGCCCGAAATCTCACGTCGTGATCCATCCAAGATTCTAAAAATCGATGACATTTACCACGTCTGGTTTACTTACCGCAATAGTCAAGGTGTACCTGCTGGACCGAAAGGTGCGACTGACGCTATTCCATCCTACGATTGGGATCTTAGCGAACTAATGCATGCAACTAGCAAGGATGGTGTTACCTGGACAGAGCAGGGGATCGCGGTCAAGCGTCCATCAAAACCTCATTATGGTTGGCGATCTGTGACGACTGCTGATGTTCTTATTTGGAGGGGTAAATTCTACCTTTATTACCAAGGCTTCAATGAGATTCCTGGTTTACGCGGCGACCGCGCTGCGGTGACCGTTGCTTCGGCAAACTCGCCCTATGGTCCATGGACACCACATGGTAAGGTAGTCGTCGATTTCGGTAAGGAAGGCGATTGGGATTCGAATGCGATTCATGACCCAAACCCTATCATTTTCAACGGTAAGATTCATCTCTACTACAAGGGGTCGCCTCAGCGGGGTGGACGTGATGATACAATTATTCGTGCGCAGGGAGTGGCGATTGCCGAACACCCACTTGGTCCATTTGTAAAGTCATCATTGAATCCAGTCATCAATTCTGGTCATGAAACCTGCATGTTCCCTTTTAAAGACGGGGTCGCTGCAATTGTCAGTCTTGATGGGCCAGAGAAGAACACGGTGCAATATGCGCCTGATGGAGTGAATTTTAAAGTCGCTTCGATGATCCAGGTGCCACCGGTTGCACCGGGGCCCTTTGTGCCTGATGCATTTGCGGATAATAGCGATGGTCGAGGAATAAGTTGGGGCCTTTGCCACATAATGGATAAGGAGAGCGGAGCCAATAATTCAATCCTCGCTCGGTTTGATTGCGATCTATCACTTGATATAAATCGTGATTTCTTTAAGCGCAACAATCTACGTTTTAATGATGAAACTTATTTTCAGAAAAGCACCCATTACAACGGGTATTTAAAGAAACTCGTGGAACGTCAGGATAAACAGAGTAAAGCGCACTTATGAATTCATTAATTACTATTTGTACTACACTATTTGCAGCTGCATACTTACTTTCTGCTGAACACAAACCGTTTCCGGCAGTCATGCCTTCGAAGAAACCGGACTACCCAATAAGCGCAGCTATGGCACGTCTCTACGATGAGTGGAATCCCCATGAGGATCGTGGTAATGAGTTGTATACAAATTTTAAATATTCACGACTCAATGGCTTTGCTCAAGAGGAGAATATCTCTCGCCGTGATCCGACCAAGGTGATCAAGGTCGATGGTATTTATCATGTATGGTATACTAGCCGTCGTACTGCGCATTCGCCAGTTGGTTTGAAGAATGCGACAGATACGATTCCCGCTACCGATTGGGACTTGTCGGATATATGGCATGCAAGCAGCACCGATGGTTTTAATTGGGTCGAGGATACAGAACCTGCTGTCACGCGTCCGCCTAAACCAGAGCAAGGTTTTCGGTCAATTTGCACCCCTGGCATTTTGGTCTGGGAGGGCAAATATTACCTCTATTTTCAGGCTTACAGCCCGATGGTTGGTGGTCAGGCTTATTGTCCGGTGCGCGTAGCATATACTGACTCACCCAATGGTCCTTGGACGCATCACCCGGACTCAGTCATATTACCAGGACCGAAAGGTTCTTGGAATAATATCAAGATTAACGATCCGTGTCCTTTGGTATTTAACGATGAGATCCTGATTTATTATAAGGGCGCACCGATTGAGCGAGGCCACGAGATGGTCCTACGTATGCAGGGGGTATCAAAATCTAATGATCCGCTTGGTCCTTTTATTCCTTCATCGATTAATCCGGTGATTAACGGAGGTCACGAGACCTGTATGTTCCCCTTCAATGGTGGTGTCGCCGCACTAGTAGCTCTTGATGGTCCAGAAAAGAATACGATGCAGTGGTCACCGGACGGCGAAAATTTTACGGTTGCTTCAATGATCCAGATTCCACCGGTCGCACCGGGGCCGTATTGCCCTGATGCATTTGCGCGTGGCAAAACCGATGGGCGTGGCATTACTTGGAGCCTTTGCCATATTAACCCTGATGGTGGCGGCTCAGTAAGCGAGTCGATTCTCGCACGCTTTGACTGTGACCTGTCGCTTGATGTCGATCGTCAGGTGTTCAAACGCAACAATTTACGCTTCAATGCACAAACCTATTTCCAGAAGGGAATTGGACTGCCAAAAGGCTGGCTGAGTCGTATTTTAAGAGAACAGGCATATTTAGACCAAGAGACTATTATACATTAGGCTCATTCCTCAAAATATGAAAAAAGCAGCATTCTATTTAATAGGTATTTTTGCCACGTCCGTGACACTGGTGCAAGTGAACGGAGCAGTGTATAGTGAGGATTGGGACTCTCTAGCGGCTCACAATGAGTCACCTGAGTGGTTCAAAAATGCCAAATTTGGCATCTATTTTCACTGGGGCCCTTATTCGGTGCCAGCATATGGAAACGAGCACTACCCACGCACCATGTATGGTCACTTGAGCGGCAAGAAGCCAGTAATGAACCAGCAAAAGCGCAATTACAACTTGGGTGTCGGCTTTCAGACTTTTCGCGAACACGAGTTCCATAAGGAAAACTACGGTGAGCCGAAGGATTTTGAGTATCATGACTTAGTGCCTTTGTTTGAGGCGAAGGATTTTGATGCAGAGCGCTGGGCAAATTTATTTTATCTCGCAGGAGCCAAGTTTGCTGGGCCTGTTGCTGAGCATCATGATGGCTACTCAATGTGGGATTCTAAGCATACTCCATGGAATTCGGTAAATACTGGGCCTAAACGTGATATCGTTGGCGAAATGGAAAAAGCCATCCGCAAGCGTAACATGAAATTCGTTACCACTTTTCATCATGCACGTGTTGGGCGCTCTTCTGATGGCGCTGAACTCAGGCAGAAGCGTGAATGGTATTACTATGGTCGGAGTCAATACTATCAACGTGAATGCCCCGATCATGTTGATTCATTGGATGTGCAAAGTCTCTACGGCACCATGCCGTGGGAAGATTTTCTTGAAATGTGGAATGCCAAACTGGAAGAAGTAATCGACCAGTATCATCCTGATATCATTTGGTTTGATTCTTGGTTGCACCGTATCCCCGAATCTAATCGCCGACGCTTCGCCGCATATTATTTGAACGCTGCCGCCGAGCGTGATCAGGAAGTCGTTATTACCTACAAACAGGAAGATATGCCACAGAATGTCGGTGTTGTTGACTTTGAGAAGGGGCGTATGGATGAGTTGACCGATTATACCTGGTTAACTGACGACACCATTAGCGCAGGCCAATGGACTACGACCGGCAGTTGGTCTTATACTGAAGAACTTGATATTAAATCTACCAAAGAGTTACTACACGCACTCATCGATATTGTCAGTAAGAATGGCAACTTACTATTGAATATTTCGCCGAGGGCTGACGGTATCATTCCTTCTGAACAGCAGGAGGCATTACTTGGTATGGGTACATGGTTGCGTGCCAATGGGGAAGCGATTTACGACACGCGCCCATTTGTGGTGTATGGCGAGGGCCCGAAGCGCTTGGCGTCGAGTGGGCATTTCACCCAGATGACCGGCGAATACAATGAAGAGAATATCCGCTTCACAACCAATGGTAGCACGATCTACGCAATTCAGATGGGCTGGCCCGTCTGTGGAAAGAACTTGCTGATTCAATCGATCAATAGCAAAAGCCTTGATGGTGCGGAGATTGCCAAAGTCTCAATAGTAGATTCGCAGGAAGTAATTGACTGGGAGCTGACAGAGGATGGTCTTCTTGTCACCTCGCCGTTAATAACTTCAAACACGATCGCACTTTGCTACAAAATTGAAACCATAGCGCCCAGAGCCAATTAGCGCCTTTTAAATTTATGAATACCCCCTTATCCCTGGTCTTTTCGATTTCACTGATTTCCGCTTCACTGCTTCAGGCCACGATCCAATCGAAACCGAACATCATTTTCATTATGTCGGATGACCATACCTCACAGGCCGTGGGTGCTTATGGTGAGCGTTTGGCTAAGCTAAATCCGACGCCGACGATTGATACACTCGCCGCCGAAGGCGTGGTGCTGGAAAATGCCTTTGCACATAATGCGATCTGCACGCCCAGTCGCGCTTGTATCATGACTGGCCAATACAGCGCGATTAACGGCTGCCTAACACTGAATGAAAAGCTTCCAGCCGAGCGCCAGTATCTCTCGATGGAGATGAAGAAAGCTGGCTACCAGACAGCAGTGGTCGGAAAGTGGCATCTGAAAGAGCGTCCAAGCACCTTTGATTATTTCAAAGTTCTGCCAGGGCAGGGCTTCTATTTTGATCCGGTCTTTTTTGAGTCAGGGGTAAAGGGAAAAATCCAACGTCCGAATCCATATAATCCAAACCGTGCACTAAAATTCGGGCCAGATGCAGTTGAAATGACCGGACACTCGACTGATTGTATCGCAGACTCTGCGCTCGAATGGCTTCAAGATAAGCGTGACCCAAGCAAACCCTTCTTCTTGAAACTACATTTTAAAGCGCCACACGATTACTTTGAATATGCACCGCGTTATGAGTCTTACCTTGGCGATGTGGATATCCCTGAACCTGCTAACATGTGGAATATTCAGAATAACGGTTCAATCGCTACACGCGGTCACAATGACGAGTTAATGCCCTATATAGGCACGTCAGTCGGGCGCCGTAACCTACGTCGCAACTATGCCGAAGATCCTAAAACACCATGGGCTGCACAAGTGGATCATTCGCTCAACGATGCGGATATTAAGCGTCAGACATACCAACTCTACCTGAAGGCATACCTGCGCTGCGTGAAGGGCGTGGATGACAATGTCGCGCGTGTGATCGCCTACCTAAAAGCAGAAAGACTCTACGATAATACCGTGATCATCTACACCGGCGACCAAGGCTTTTATCTTGGAGAGCACGACTACATTGACAAGCGCTGGGCCTACGAACAATCTATGCGCATGCCTCTTATTGTTCGCTATCCCCCTAGTATAGAAGCCAATACTCGTAGCGATGCAATCGTTGAGAATGTCGACTTTGCACCGACAATGCTCGACTTCGCTGGAGTGGCGACACCCAATTACATGCAGGGCCGCAGTTTTAAGTCCATTATCGAGAGTGGCGTGGAACCGGCTAGTTGGAAGAAGGCTGCCTACTATCACTATGCCATGCACATGGCGCACCATGATAATCCTGCGCACATAGCTATCCGCACAAAGCGCTACAAATTAATCATGTTCTACGGCACTGGTTGGCAGGGTGAAGTCAGCCCTGACACACCGCCAGCATGGGAACTTTATGATTTGAAGAATGATCCCGGCGAGGATAACAATGTGTATAATAATCCTGAATACGCATCGGTCGTAGCCGAACTGAAAGGGCAACTCAGAGACTTGCGTAGCGAATATAAAGTTGATGGGCCCGAGTACGCATATAACAAAGCGATTGAAGATTTTTGGGAATACGACGAGGACGATCGTGCTCGTGCGATGGAGCTCTCTTATGAAGTCCTAGAAAAACACAAAAACGGAACTTGGACTCACAACGTAAAGAAGTTCGCCAAGAAAAATTAAAAATAATTACCTCAAGGAATCGAATCATTATGAAAAAACTCACACTAGCCCTAATCAGCGTCGCCGTCGCCACGACTTGTCCTGCTAAGGATGTCACCTATGAAGCAACTTGGGAGTCGCTGGATTCCCGTGAAACCCCGGATTGGTTTCCCGATGCGAAGTTCGGCATCTTCATCCACTGGGGTCTTTATTCGGTGCCAGCATTTGCGCCGCGTGGCACATATGCAGAGTGGTATTGGCACGCTAAGGATGGTGACCAAACCGGCAAGCATCAGGCAGCAGTGGGGCGTGCTGCCGCCACACAGGAATTCCACAATCGTATCTATGGTGAGGATTTCGAATATTCGGATTTTCGTTCTCAATTTACCGCCAACATGTTTGAGCCGTCTGAATGGGCGAAGGTATTTAAGCGTAGTGGTGCCAAATATGTGGTGCTGACCTCTAAGCACCATGACGGTTATTGCCTGTGGCCGAGCAAAGAAGCTACAGAGAGCTTTGGTATGCCATGGAACTCTGTGGACTCAGGACCATCTCGTGACTTGGTGGGAGATTTGACCGATGCTGTCCGTGGAGAGGGTATTAAGATGGGGCTCTATTATTCAATCTGGGATTGGTTCAATCCGTATTGGCCAGAGGAAGACCAGCCGACTCGGCGCAGTAAGCCCTGTAACTATGTGACTCTCAAAAGATATATACATGAGGTAATGTATCCGCAGTTTAAAGAAATCGTAGAAAAGTATGAGCCAGCATTGATCTTTTCCGATGGTGACTGGTGGATGGATGACGAGCGCTGGGAGACGAAGCCTCTGCTCGCATGGCTGTTCAACAATGCGCCGAATAAAGACGAAGTCGTGATTAACGACCGCTGGGGCAAAGTGCGCAAAGAGCATGGAGGTTATTACACTACCGAGTATGGCTCTGGTTTTGCCGATCCAAGTATCTTATGGGAAGAGAATCGTGGTATCGGCAAGTCATTTGGCTATAGCCGTGTCGAAACTTACGACGACTACAATACAGGTGAGCTGTTGATCTTCATGTTGTGCGACATCGTATCGCGTGGGGGCAACTTTCTCCTCGATATTGGCCCGACCGCTGATGGTCGTATTCCAGTATTGATGGAAGACCGCCTTGTTCAGATCGGCGAGTGGCTAGATGTCAATGGCGAAGCGATTTACGGCAGTCATCGTTGGACGAGGGATTGCCAATGGAGCGCAGGCGAGATTCGCGAATACACTAAGCAAGAGTTCCATAAAGGTATTCCAGATCCCATTATTGAAATGGCAAAATACCCTCGCGACGGCCAAGCACGAAAAGAGTGCTATTTTACCGCTAAGGACGATACTGTCTATGCCATGATCACTAGGCTTCCAGATTCTGGTGTATTCACTATCAAGGATATCGCACTGAGCAATGATTCCACTGTAACAATGCTTGGTTTTGACGGCGAACTGATGACCACAGCGGTCGATGGCGGACTCGCCGTAGAGTTGCCACGCTTTAATCCAAGTACCTTACCGTGTCAGCATGTTTTCACTTTGAAGCTTACTTCAGTGCAGTAAATCAAGCTGCGTCGAAGTTGAATTGTTATTTAGTATCATATGAAGATTCTGTCCCTTTTAAAAGTCGCTTTTCTAGGTTCTGTTTGTGGATTATCCTTATTGTCTGCCGGTAAAACAGAGCTGCCCAATATCCTATTCATCTTTGCAGATGATTTGAGCTACGAAACCATACGCGCACAGGGCCACCTCGATATTGATACGCCGAATCTTGACCGTCTGGTCGCGGAGGGTATTACTTTTACCCATGCCTATAATATGGGCTCGTGGACTGGGGCGGTTTGCATGGCGAGTCGTTCAATGATCAATACAGGACAATTTGTCTGGCGCACGCCACGCAAGGGTCCAGATTTTAAGCCTACTGTTGCTGCCGGGGAGACTTGGTCGCAGTTACTCAGGTCGGCGGGCTATCGTACCTACATGACTGGTAAATGGCACGTACCAATTGATGCGGCCAAGATCTTTGATGTCGCTATAGACATTCGTCCAGGCATGCCCAAGGATGTAAAGGAAGGCTATAACCGACCAGTCGATGAGGCTGCTTATGAGGCAGGCTGGAAACCGTGGGAGACCAAATACGGTGGCTTTTGGGAGGGTGGCACGCACTGGAGTGAGGTGATTGCCCAGCACGCCGAAAGTTTCCTCACTGAAGCAAAAGAAGGCGACGCTCCGTTCTTCATGTATCTCGCTTTCAATGCGCCGCACGATCCTCGTCAGGCTCCCAAGGAATATGTCGATATGTATCCCTTGGATCGGATTGAACTACCTGAAAACTTCTTAGCGAAATACCCTCATCAAAATGAGATCGGTTGCGGTGAAGGCTTGCGCGATGCGCGCTTGGCTCCGTTTCCGCGTAGCGAATATTCAATTAAGGTGAACCGCCAAGAATACTTTGCGATCATTACACACATGGATGTGCAAATCGGTCGTATTCTCGATGCCCTCGACAAGAGCGGTCAGCGCGAGAATACCTACATCTTCTTTACTGCCGACCATGGTCTAGCGGTTGGTCGTCATGGTCTGATCGGTAAACAAAATATGTATGAGCATAGCTTGCGTCCACCGTTTATGGTAGTTGGTCCTGGTGTCGAAGCCGGTGGGCAAATAGAGACGCCGATTTACTTGCAAGATGTGATGCCAACATCATTAGAACTCGCAGGTGTTGATCTTCCCGAGCAGGTCGAGTTCAAAAGCCTTCTACCTTTATTTAAGGACGAGACTGTCGAACACTACGATGCGATTTATGGCGCTTACAAAAAGAATCTTCAGCGGGCGATTCTTAAGGATGGCTACAAACTAGTCATCTATCCGACCATCAATGTGCTGCGACTCTATAATCTAAAGGAAGATCCGCATGAAATGCAGGATCTTGCGAACAACCCCGAGTATGCGCCGAAGTTGCAAAGCCTGATGGCGGACTTCAAGACACTACAAACTGAGCTCGACGATCCGCTTGATCTGGAAAATCCCGGTCCACCTGACTTTACGGTGAAGCCACAGCGCCACTAAGCATACTTTTTGATATCGTCGCCAATGAGACAGAACTATTAGTCGAGTTTAAACCTGTAAAAGGCAGTGCCTGAGTCAGCTTGAATAGGATCAATTGTAATTGGGACAGATACATTCACCCAATTTTCTAAGTCGTAGCTTTCTTGAAGGGTCAGTCCAAGTTGAGCGTAGCCATCTACAACTTCAATCATAGTCGATCCTGGTCTTAGATCTCTAATTTGGTTTAATGTGTATACGCTGTTGAGTAGCACATTCAGTGTACTGTTTGCATCCGCTCCATCATTTGGATTACCACCAAATCTGTTCTCCAGAGCATCTGGCATATTGTCGTCATCATTATCTGTCAAAGCTAAGGCATTGGTGGGATTGCTACCTGTTCCACCATCATCATTACTGTCACCAGGAGGCGTATATTCTGCAATGGCAGATTGGATTTCTGCAGAGCTTGGTAGTATATACTCACCGCCTAAATTAAAATCTGGTAATATTTCCAACTTAATTTCTTCAGCGTCTGCTAAGCCATCATTATCAAGATCAATGTAACCTGGATAAATAATAAAATTCAGTGGTAAATAAAAGCTATAATCTAAAAAATTGGGTTCCTCATAAGACAAACCGCTATATTCGTTATTAAAAAGAAGACTATTCTTGGATTCCAGAAAGTATTCTACACCATTTGAGTAGCTATACTTATAACTGTAATATGAATGAAATTCTGTATTTGTAGATGGTCTACTATTTTTAGCAATCGCATCGTTTTCTGTTACATAGTAAACTGCAGTTGATACAACATCACCTTCAGGATAAGTACCTGTATAGACGATAATGTTACCTGCTAGACTGTCTGGCAGGAATGTATCAAATGAGGACTGCGCGGCAGATATAGATGCTGCTGATAAGTTACTAGGATATGAAAGTGTATTTCCAGCGCCAGCAGGATCACCGCTGGTATCTTCTAACTCAATACGGTCAATAATACCATTATTATTCATGTCTAAGAGACTATTGTAATAGTAAAATGTGCCCGCACTAGTCCCAGCCATGTAGTTTTCATTCTGCCAGATACCTTTAAAAGGTTCCTCGTGGGACAGGGTAATGTCGTCATACATATCAAAAATATAATCACCACCCATACCCATACCATTATCATTGAGACGGCTTAGCTCGCCTGAAAAAGGATCGAAATCATCGCTCGTCACGCTAATGGTTTTATGGAGAGATCCATTGCTATTATAAATCGCTAAGATATTTCCCTCAAAAGAAGCAGGCAGTAGGTCACTGACGAGTCCGTATTGCTTCATCAGTTCAATCTGACGACTGCTGGATACTTCGCCACTAGCATCTTGTGAATCCTCTAAATCAATTATTGCCTGCTTGAAGGCGAAGGGGCTTTGACCAAGGACTGGAGCCAAACTGTATTTAAAGCCACCATCTGACTTTCCTGTAAGATTACTAAAATTATCAAAGCCATCAATGGATTGAATCAATGAATCGATTGAAGTATTCAAATCAGCAAGCTCTCCCGGCTCTGAGTATCCTGAACGTTCAATTAAATAATCTGCATCGTTAGCACTAGGATCTCCTCTGTTCCAAATAGTACTCAAGCTATCCTTTAATCCTAATAAGGAGGCTCCTAAATCTGTAGCTGCGGATGATTGATCGCTGATCCTTGAAGGGTTAGCTTCGAGAAAGTTTGTGAATGCACTAAGAAATGACTTAGCACTTTCAAAAGTATCCAAGCCAGACAACTCTTCGTAATCATAATTGATACCAATATCATATTGATCACTAATACCTAAAGATGATTCAATGATACCTAGTAAAGATTTTAAGGCTAGAGCATCCCAATACTGAACAATAATATCATCGTAGGTCTCGGCTTCGATCGGAAATCCAGTAAAAGGATCTATGCTAGTACCGGCATCACCTGCCGCGTAAAATTGCGAGTCTACAATTACCTCATCGCCAATATTGAAATTATCTAAATTGCTTATCAGAGTTTCCACTAACTCCCTAACCGGTAAATCTTTTCTTTTAAGGACTGCTACTATATCGTCAATTGTAGTGGCATTACCTAAATTAGGATAAGAAACATTGTATGCGATGCCCTGTTCTGGCTCGTTGAAATCATACGCATATGAGGGCTTTATCCCTGGGCCACTTGAACTGCCCATATAGTTTGGTTCGCTGACAAATGAGACTTTATCTTCAAAATGCAGATAAAGAGGAATGGTTTGTGACCCATAAATTTGCGAACCATACATATCGCTTCTTACGTTTTTGTATAGTATGTAAGAATTGCCATAAATAAACCCGATCTCAGACCCATTTAAATAAATCTTAATGTTTCCAGAGCCATACGATGCATCGATTTCAAAATTAACCTGCTTTGGATTGGGCTTTTTATAGGTAAAGCTAATAGCTGAATCATTGTTGGTGGGGTAATAATAGCCATTATTTAGATTAAATACACTTTTGTTTTGTGACTCGATGCTCATATCAAAGATATTTGCAGTTCTGTAGCTGACGGAATCACCTGGGTCTTCTAGTGGTAATTTAAATCCAGGATAATGTAGCCAATATCCAATGACAGAGCTCATGCCATCCGAGGAGAGTAGTTGAATTTCTGTAGGCTCAATCTCTTGCTTTGTTGGATCGTAATCAAATGACTCTACGGTCTCAGGACTGTTGGCGTTAAAATTACTAATTAAGTAATTTGGCAAGTTGTCTTCAAAAAAGATTCCAATATCAGAGAAGCATTTGTAGGTATACGCTCTTGCATCCCCTGGGTGGTTACTCAAGAAAGTTGCAATGTAGCCACCAGCTTCAGCAAAGTCCCCAGATTTAATTTTTGTTTTAGCATCGTCTATCAAGTCTGCCGTGAGCAAATTTGCCGTGAGGATGGAGGTAATAAATATTAAAATACTTCTCATAATGCTGTTTGATAGTAGGTTATGATAGGTGATACAATTAAAATTTTGTTAGAGGGTATCTCAAATGGTCCAATTTTTCTTTTTCCTAACTTTAGACCAGCACTCTCAAATTTAATAATCCTTTCACCGCTTGTATTGAATACAAATAATTTGATTCCTTTTATTTCCTTAAACTTCAGTCGGGTGCTGAGTCTAAGATGCTCAGTCAGTTTATCAGATTTATCAGATTTGTCAGATTTGTCAGATTTGTCAGATTTCTCTGCATTCTGAGCTATAGTTTTGAAAGCACTTATTAAGTAATCTATTTTATAATTACTCGATGATCCGTCATAAAATATTAATTTAATTTTTGATGTGTAGGAGTGACTTTCTATGGATTTGGCTAAACTATAAGTGCTAACTTTTTGTTCATCTGTTAGAGCGTTTAATGGTTCATCAACCATTAGATTTTGAGGAATTTGGAATCCTAGCAAAGGCAGTGCAAAAAGAAGAAAAATAAGCTGATATTTAATCATTTATGGGTACTGACCTGATTATAGCTATGTAATCGGTATGACTCTGTAGCCATATGGAAATAGTATCTTAAAAGCCACAATTTAAATAGTATTTCTTAGACGGTTTAAAAATTACATAATTTATCTTATTTCTATAAGTTTTCCTTTAAGGACACAGATCGCTAATTTCTTCCGAGTTCAGCTCCATGTGTTTGAGGCAAAAGTCTAAGATGTCTGCCTGCAGGGGAGCGGTGAAACTGACCCTGCCTTCATGGAATTCAAAGTCGTAACGGTAGCAGTGCAATGCTTGTCGCTTAATTGGCAGGGCGGCAGCTAGTCGCTCTGTCCAGCCCTTCTCGATAAACTCGATGTAGAGTGTTTCATCAGGACCGTAGATTTTGTCGCCGACCACTGGGAGTTTAAGGTGTTCAGCATGCACACGGATTTGATGCTTACGGCCTGTCTCTGGTTCTACGCGACATAGGGTATACCCATTCTGGGATACCAATGGTATGTAGTCGGTTACAGCATCTTGAGCGTTACGGTCGTAGCTGACTTCTGATTTTACGACCACGGGTCCGCCTCCTTTCCGTCGGCGAGCGATGGGCAGGTCGACATGGATAGGCTTGTTGAACTCGCCCTCGACCAGTGCGATGTAGGCTTTTTGAACGATACGGTTCTGAATCGCCATCTGGAATTTGCGAGCGATCGAAGGGCGCTTAGCGAAGATGACGAGTCCACTTGTCTCACGGTCTAGTCGGGCGACTAAATGCAGCTTTACTACACCTGTGTATTCTCGCACCACGCCGACTAGACTCGACATTGGACCATTCTTGGACGGATGGCAGACTAACCAACCTGGCTTGTTAATGATTAGTAGATTATCGTCCTCTTCCACGATCCAGCTCGGAAAATCGGCTAGTTTGACCAATGGGGCTTCTTCGCCATAAGGATTATTCATAGGATACTAGCGATTAAGCGCGGGTGGGTAGCGATTATAGAATAGCTTAAGATGGCGCCTCTTCAGGAGTTCATTATTTCGCAGCTTTGTGTTTTTCGAGTCGCATTTTGCGAAGAATACTGGCACTGATCTGTGTCACTACAAGGAGAGGGAGTTGACTACCAAAAAAAGTGATTAAGCGATTTTTCCAGCCGGTTACGATGAGGGATCGCTCTTTAGCAATGGCGCGAAGGGTGTGAGCAGCCACTTCATCTGATGTCATATCGAGCCCCTGATTGGCGCCTTGATCCATGGGGGGTGTATCAAATCCAGCTGCTTTAAAGAAATTAGAGCGGGTGGGACCTGGGCAGACCGCGAGTGTGCGTACTTTGGTCCCGCGGAGGTCTTCGCCAAGCGCGAGTGACCAGTTCCGAACAAAGGCCTTCGTCGCACCATATGTGGTTAAATAGGGTGTCGGCTGGAAGGCTGCGGTCGATGCAATCGTCACGATCGTGCCGCCCCTAGGCAGGATGGCGGGCAATAGCCGTGCGCTTAAATCGACCACAGCCCTTACATTTAAGTCGATCATTGTTAGTTGTTTACCTATTTCCATGTCAGGAAACCGGCCGTAGTCACCAAAGCCGCTGTTGTTGACTAGCAAGACCTCTCCTTCGCGAGCGAAGTCGATTCTAGCCTTGAGCGCCTCAGCGGCTTCTGCAAGTGCCTGCGCATCACTCAAATCGACGGGGTAATGCTTCCCGTTATCCCCTAGAAAAATGTCCGGATTTGAGCGAGAAAGGTTGCACATCTGCACATCAGGGGCTATTTTCCGTATTGCCTTGATAATTGAGCAGCCAATCCCTGAGGAACCGCCCGTAATGATGATTACGGAGAATCGTTTGAAGTATTCAAATTGCTTCATTATTTTAGCATGTGTTCACGGATTGGCTTTTTTTATGCTCACTCCCATAGCAGCATCGGGGTTAATCGGCTCCATTAATTGGAACCACTAAAAAAGGAAAAACATATATGAAGCAACATGACATTATCATCTCTGGTTTGAACATGGAATTAACCGAGGCGATCAAAAATATGGTTCACGAGAAAGCGGAAAAACTTTTCGAGCACGATGATCACATTATACGGATGCGCGTAGAGCTAGAATATGACCACCACCAATCCACCCACCAGAGAGAATTCATTGCGAAAGGTCAACTCGAGGTCAGGGGAAACGACCACTTCGCATCGGCAGACACAGACGATCTTTACAAATCAATCGATGATCTAGTGCAAAAGCTCGACCGCATGTTGCGCCGTCGCTCCCGCTTAAATAAGGTCAGACGTAAGAATACCCATTTAATTGATATACCTGCGCAAATACCAAAGGCGGTCTAACTTCTTGATTTGTGTTCATTTTATAGCCCGGCAGATATCTGTCGGGCTTTTTCTTTATGGCAACAGTGGATAGCCTATGATGACCTTGTTAACCCAATACACGCTGACAAAAAATAGACTTCCATTTTTTATGCCTTGGCTTAAGATGTAGATGTGGATCCTAATTTCTACCAAGTTCTTCACATTGTCGGCATTTCTATGGTTTTCCTTGGTTATGGCGCTTTACTCGCGCGCAGCATGGCAGCACCAGAAAATGTCTCGGTTCGCAAGCTTGGTTCTATAACGAGTGGCATTGGCCTATTATTGATTCTGGTAGCTGGCTTTGGTCTAGTCGCAAAGTTAGGCTACAATTATACCGAAACTTGGATTCTGGTTAAATTTGCAATATGGCTGCTCTTGGGCGGGCTCATCGTTCTCATCAATCGTAAATCACAGCTTGCTATGCTACTCTGGTGCCTGCTCATTGCATTAGGTGCCATCGCAGCGATTATGGTTTATGTCGTACGCTTTTCGGCAGCTTGACGATAAGGCTTACTTTTTTGAAACTTCTGCTTGAATTGCGTGCCTAGCTTTGTCTTTATCCCGCATTTCTTAAATGCACCTGTAGCTCAATTGGATAGAGCGCCTGACTACGAATCAGGAGGTTAGGGGTTCAAGTCCCTTCAGGTGTACCATCTTTTTAGCGCTTCGCCCTACATCTCTATATTTGCGAGGCGCTTTTTTGTCACTGTCATCTTACCGCTAGGCATAGACCATACAGGCGCACTGATCGCAAAAATGTGGTTCGCCCGCAACAGAGGCGCAACTGTTGACCTCATTCGAGACACGTAAGTGGCAACTACCGCATTTGTGTGCTTCGACCTTGGCAACATAGGGCGGACGCTTAGAAAGTTTCTTTACGCGGTCGTAGTGACTCACATATTGCTCCTCAACGACGGATCGCGCGTCTTTGAGTAATGCCTTGGCCTCATCAATAGAAGCTAATAGATTTTCTTCCCGTTCGCCTAGTAAGCTAATCTGCTTTCTCTCCTCCATGATCCTGGCTTCTATAGTGGTTTTTTCGTCTTGAAAAGTTTCAAAGCTTTCATCGATTTCGATCAACAGTTCGATTCCACGCTCTTCGAGATCAGAGATCTCTTGCTGAGTTTGCTCGATCTGGTGGTTTAGGGCGCGATACTCGTCGTTCTTTTTAACCTCTAATTGCTGCGTGCGAAAACGCGCGATGGCTTCCTCCTTTGTCATAATCTCAGTATCAAGTTCGCTGCGCTCGACCTCTTTCTCTTTGAGTGAATGGCTAGCCGCTTCTATGTTGGCCTCTTCGGCAGTAATATGCCCCTCGAGCGCGCTGCGCTCATGGGGGATGCGAGCGAGCTCTTGCTCTATCTTTTGGAGCACGACGTCGCGGTCTTGAACAATTAGGAGTTTTTCGATTTGCGGGTCAGGCATAAGTAGGATATCTCTCTTAGCACACAAAACAGGCTTACTTACAGAGCAACACAAAAGCGAATATGAGCGACACTTCTCTTCAGGACCAGATCGACGATGCCACTCTAGACTTCACCCTTGGTGAGAGTGAGGCGGCTATCGCAAAACTTTCTCAACTCAAAGAAACTCATCCCGAGTCCTTTGGTGTATTACATGCTTTGACTGAAATCTATTTTTCTGAGGGTGATTTTGACGCCGCACTCCAAACAGGCGAGCGGGCACTCGAGCTTTGTCCTAGCGACATTCATATCAACATTAGTCTTTCCCGAATCTGGGTCGAGCGTGGTGACAAGGACAAGGCAGAATATTTTGGCGCACAGGCGCGGATGCTTGGTTGGAAAGATGAACTCAAGTCACCCCCACAAAATGACGGCATTCAGAGGCATTGACAGCCCCGAATCTAGCCACCTAAATCCAAGATTACATGGATGATGTTACCTACACACTGGAATTTGAAAAGCCCTTACGTGAGCTTGAGAAACAATTAATTACACTAAACCAAGTCTCGCAGGAGTCGAAGGTGGACGTGTCGAGTGAAATCGTGGCGATCGAGACCAAGATCGAAAAAATTAAGAAGGATATTTATTCCAATTTGACCGCATGGCAGCGAGTGCAGCTCTCCAGGCACCCAAAGCGCCCTTATTCTCTTGATTACATCAATCTGATTTTTACCGATTTTGAGGAGCTCCATGGTGACCGTCGCTTCCAAGAGGATGCTGCCATTGTAGGTGGTCCTGCTTTCCTCGACGGACAACCTATAATGGTGCTTGGCCAGCAGAAAGGTCGTAACACTCGTGATAATTTAAAGCGTAATTTTGGCTGTCCACACCCTGAAGGCTATCGCAAGGCGATGCGCCTGATGGAAATGGCAGAAAAGTTTGATATTCCTGTTGTCACTTTGATCGATACACCCGGTGCCTACCCAGGAATAGGAGCTGAAGAGCGTCATGTGGCTGAAGCCATCGCAGTGAATATCCGTGATATGAGTACTCTCAAAGTCCCCATCTTGTCTATCGTGATCGGTGAGGGCGGTAGTGGCGGCGCGCTAGGTATGGCAGTAGCCGACGAGATCATGATTTTGGAAAACAGCTACTATTCAGTAATTTCACCTGAGGGCTGCGCGGCAATCCTTTGGAAGGATCGTGCGGCGGCACCTCAGGCAGCCGATGCACTCAAGTTTAGCCCTGAGTATTTACAGAAGTTTGGTGTCGTCGATCGTGTGATCTCTGAACCAATGGGAGGCGCACATCGCGATTTTGATTTAGCAGCTAAGGCGCTTAAAGGTGCTATCATTGACTCACTGGCAAAGCTTAAAAAGAAGAGTATTAAGAAGCTGTTGGAAGATCGATATACAAAATTTCGTCATCTTGGAGAGTTTGCCGAAACTGAAGCAAGTACTAAAGCCAAAGTACCTAGATCACACGATTTAGCTTAGTCTAAAGGATGAGATTTTGTGCGACAATTATCCATCTTGCTTTTCTGCTGTCTCTTGCTCGAGCCGTTGGATGTATTCAGAAACGTTACAAGTGAGCATCCGGGTGCTACCAGGGGACACTTCGAGCACTTTATTCACAACGCCGTCAAGGAAGGCGCGGTCGTGACTTACTAGAATTACGGTACCTTCATAGAGATTAATCGCCTCCTGGAGGACTTCCTTTGATTTTATGTCCAAGTGATTAGTTGGTTCGTCCAAAACCATACAGTTGGCTGGGTGCATGAGCATTTTAGCTAATGCGACGCGGTTCTTCTCGCCTCCAGAGAGGACTGAAGTCTTCTTGAGGGCTTCGTCCCCAGAAAAGAGGAGAGCGCCGAGTGCGCCGCGAGGATTAGCATCATCATTGCCAACGGCAACTTTTTCGACCTCTTCAAGAACGCTGTTGTTAGGGTCGAGTTCGTCTGCCTGAGACTGTGCGAAGTAGCCAAGCACTGTGTTAATACCTTGTTCGACTTTGCCGCTTTGGTAAGGTTCGATGCCTGCCATAATACGGGCTAAGGTGGACTTACCCGCGCCATTGACACCGACTACCGCTATACGGTCGCCCCTGTCGATACGTAGGTCAAGTCCATCAAAGATGACATTGTCCCCATAGGCTTTATGCAGATCACTAATTGTGATTACTTTAGCACTTGCAGGGGGAGATTTTGGGAAACGAAAAAACATCTTCTTCTCGTCGCGGGGAATGGAAATCAGTTCCATCTTTTCGAGGGCCTTGATCCGGCTTTGGACCATACTGGCCTTTTTAACATTAGATCGGAAACGATTGATCCAGTCTTTGACTTCTTTAATTTCCTTTTGCTGATTTGCATAGGCTTTACGTAGGGTTTCAAGGCGCTTATCACTCTCGTCTACGTAGTAGCTGTAGTTACCTTTAAAAGTGGTTAAGTTGCCGAGCTTGAGCTCCAGTGTACGGTTAGTCACCTCATCAAGGAAGGCCCGATCGTGGGAGATCACGATGAGTGCGCCTTGGTAGTGTTTGAGGTATTGCTCGACCCAGTGCTGAGAGACGATGTCTAAGTGATTGGTCGGTTCGTCGAGTATGATCAGCGATGGATTCTGCAATAGAAGTTTGGCTAGTGCGATACGCATCTGCCAGCCGCCTGAGAACTCACCAGTGTCACGTTCAAAGTCGCTCTCGCTAAAGCCCATTCCATGTAAAATACGCTCGATCCGAGACTTCATTTTACCAGGCTCGTGGTCTTCGAGTTGCTGCTCCCATTCACCCATTAAATCTATCAGTTCGTAGTATTCATCCGTCGACGTATCCATATCGAGCATCTCCTCCTCCGCTTTCTCTAGATTTTTCTGTAGCTCGAGAATATCGCCAAATGCACTTTCTGCTTCCGCAAAAAGAGTTTTTCCTGAAACTGAGATACCATCCTGAGGCAGGTAACCAACACTTACATACCCAGCTTTATCGATAGAGCCACCATCGCTATCGAGCTCGCCCATGAGCATGCGGAGCAGGGTAGTTTTACCCGAACCGTTCGAGCCTACGAGAGCGATGTGATCACGCGCGTTGATAACACAGTTGATCTTGTTGAAAAGAACCTTTTTGCCGAAGTTATGGGTGACTTGATTTATTGTGATCATTTTTGAAAGGTATGACGAATATCAATTTCGAGATAACTAATAGTCGATACGCAGCTATATCGAGCATAGCTCTAAGAAATAAGTATACCACGAAATAGGGTCTTAGCTGACTTGCAAAGAAAAAGCCCGAGCATCTTTGTTCGGGCCGATAAGAGGTTTCTTCAAGAACCTGTTACTAAATTCTACCTGTGCTTCTTGATGAGATTCTTCAATTCTTGCTTGGTAATTTCACCATCACCGTTGCTATCGATCTTGTCGAAATGCTCAGTGAGTTTATCGAGCCCAGCTTCATTGGCTTCGTTGTTAGAAATAGTTCCATTGCCGTCGGCGTCAGCAGCTTTTATTCTTTTACGCATTCTTATACCACGCTCGATGCGCTTAGCTCGTGATGCTTGAAGCTCTACACCAGTAATCTCGCCATTACCATCTTTATCAATCTGGTCGAAATGTCCTTCTAGCGGGCCTTCGGCTTCATCTACAGATATACCGCCACTCGCATTGGCATCTAGACGCGCAAAAACCTGCTCAATGCTTGGTGACTGCCTGGCATTGTTTCCATCGTGCTGAGCGCCGTTAGGCTTTGCTTGAATTAGCAACGGGAGTATTGCGGCGGATAAGACGAGAAGGATTGGTGATTGAGCATTCATGTTATTATATATTTATGGATTATATTTTACAGCGGGAACTACTGCTTGAAATTAAATCGCTGTAGAAAGCATAAAGTTTCACCTACATAAGGGTTATAATCAAGATCCTAGCTACAGGATAGTATAGCTATATTAACTTTGGGTATCTGGTAATCACAATGGCGATCGCAAGCTATTATAAACTTATGATCAGCGTGCGATGTCGTCTTGCCCGATCACGTTTAACTGGCTACGTTTTAAGGTATCCGCAGCGAGTTCGTTATCCTCTAGACTAATGGCCAGTGCGTAGCGTCCATTAGGACGAATAAGGAATGGGTAGATGTAGTGTATATTGATTTCTGCCTGCACGAGGGCACAAGTAATAATCTTAATCTGCTCTTCGCTATCCAGTTCGACTGCGGTGAGTTCACTTTGAACGTAGGAAAACTGGTGCTCAATCAAGAGTTTTTGCGCCTCTTCAGGGTAATCAACGATCAGCCGAATGATTGAGCTATCTGTCGTATCGAGAATCGAGAGAGCTACGATATGGACTTCGTGCACCGAGAACAGGCCAATAATCTCGTTTAGCCGCCCAACCTTATTGTCAGCATGAATCGAAAATTGAATTACAGGCTGAAAGCCTCCTGGACTACGCAATATATCTGCTGACATCTTATTATAAACAGTAGATATTTCTGCGTAACTTGCACGCGTTTTTTTATGCAATTGTGCCCTTGTCGGGCAGTCCCATTAACAAAGTAAGTTAGAGCCGATTAATTGGATTTAATATGTAATTGATTAGTTACTTAAGAAATAATTATTAGCCAACTAATCTAACAACGTCACAATTATTACAGCATAAAGAGTCGATCTTCTGATACTAGTTCCAATCATATCTACGAATGGCTCTTTTTAGCTTTGAGCTTTTAAGAGTAACCAAATATAAATACAATAGAAAGCTAATCATTCCTTTGTGCTACAGGACTTCCTATGTTTGAGACTTTTGAATTTATTAACGAAGATTTTCCTTGGTTTTTTGCTAGCTTAGCAACGATTTTTGGTGCGGTGACAGGCAGTTTTCTCAATGTGTGTATTTATCGTATCCCTGTGGGCCGATCGGTCATATTCCCAGGATCAAGTTGTGCATGCGGCCGACCGATCCCGTTTTATCATAACATACCGATTCTCACGTGGATTATTCTTCGTGGAAGAGCGAATTGTTGTGAAGAGATGTTTAGCATACGCTACCCAGCGATTGAGTTACTCACCGCAATACTTTTCTTTTGGGTATGGACGATCTACTCGCCCATCGTGGCAATCATTGGGATGCTATTTGTGGCTTTCTTGATCTGTGCAACATTCATTGATCTGGATCATATGATTATACCTGATCGATTCTCGATTGGAGGCATGGTAATCGGCGTGATTCTATCCTTTATTTTTCCTTCACTTCATGGGCTAGATGGCATGCCCTTAGTTTCAAATATACATTCGGGTGTGACCGCCATTATCGGCGCGCTGATCGGTGCAGGCTTAGTTTATTGGATCGCAGCACTCGGAGAGATTATCTTTCGTAAACCTGCAATGGGAGAGGGCGACGTGAAGTTTGTTGGCTTTATTGGTGCTTTTTGCGGCTGGCAAGGTGCTGTTTTCTCAATGTTTGGGGGTGCGTTAATGGGCACTATCGTGTTGTTGCCTATTTTACTCATAAGTCGATTGTATAGCAAAAATAAGTCGGCAAAGAAAAAGACTGAAGAAGAGAATTTACCTAAGATGGATAGTACTGAGGAGGAAGATGTTCCATCTGGTACGCATGTTCCTTTCGGCCCCATGCTTGCCGTTGCTGGCTTAGTCTATTTTCTAGGCTTCCACCTTTACGTGGACGCCTATTTCGCAGATTTCGTGTTTAATTTTTTGACGCCATAATTACACGAAAGGACATAGTCTCTTATAGACTTATTTTTACGACACAGACTGCATTCTCGTAAGCGCTTTACAAAACAATTTGCTTTGTCTGAAAGAACTGGGAACCTAGGTAGTGTGGGTATAACAAAAAGCTGCATATCGAGTCCTTTGTCTTTGTATGTTCGACAAAAGGCACCCCGAGGATACAGAATAATATTCAAAAAACTACTTGGCATCGTGCGATTGGGACCTACAGTCCACGACTTCTCTACTTTTTGGTGAGATATGCAAGTGGCTAAAGCACGCAGACTGTAAATCTGTTCTCTATGAGTTCGCTGGTTCGAATCCGGCTCTCACCACCATTTTAAGGGTCGTCCGTAGGGGCGGCCTTTTTTGGTGCACAGCCTCAGACCCAACTCACATTTTGCCCTTAACGAAGGCGATTAGCTGTTTGGCAATGGGGATGCGACGGTAGACTATATCGGTGGGATCCCAGTAGTCTTGATGGAAGATGACCATTCCATCCGAGTTGAAGCGCATGTGGGTCATACCGATGGACTCTTCCCATGTGCCAGTAGGGGTCTTTTTAAAATCTAAGCGCATTGTCCAGTCTAAGTAGTAATCGCTGCCGCTTCTAGCTGTACGATTAAAGACGAATTCAGCACCCTCAAGTGGCTTTAGCCCGTCGAGCATGTATTCGCGGATGGCTTCAGCACTTTCGAATTGCTTAAAGGCGTCCCGGAAGTAAGTCTTCTCTGCGTAAACTTTAGTCAAGTTTTCTGATAAATTTTCATAAGTGTAGTCGCTGTATAGTGAATTGACTCGTTCAAGCATAGCAGTCTCTGCTTGCGAACCAGGTTTGGGCGCCCTGAGAAGGTTTGACTCAGATTGAGAGAGGGCTTGCAAGTAGCGTGTATCGGGAATGGTCTGTGTGTGCATAAAGGGTGAGGTTGAACTAATGGTAGGCTAAAAGCTTTGAAAATAATGGTCTAAGCACTAAGTTAGCGAATTGTGAACACTGAACCAACCGTGAGATGATTGAAAACCTTACACACGCGATTAAGGATCGCCTCTATTATGGCGTTTAAATTATATTACCTAATGATGAGTATTGGAATTCAACTAGCAGAACGTGGCTTTGCCACGGATACAATAATACGGTATGGCATTCGCAAGCTCCTGCAAGATCGTCTAGATCAAATACAACTTGAATCGATGACGCAATCCGATTGGATTGCTGAATTTGAATCGAGCTCATTAGCGGTCGATACCCGTGCTGCCAATGAGCAGCACTACGAAATCCCTTCAGCCTATTTCCAGACTGTCTTGGGTAAACATTTGAAGTATAGCAGTGGGCTTTGGCCAATAGGATCAGAGACTCTTGACGAGTCGGAGGCCGCCATGCTGGAGCGCACTTGTCAGCGCGCTAAGCTGATTGACGGGCAAAGAATCTTAGAAATTGGTTGTGGCTGGGGTTCACTGTCCCTTTGGATGGCAACTAATTATCCAAGCAGTCAGATCGTCGCAGTCAGTAATTCAAACAGCCAGCGCAAATACATAGAGTCTCAAGCGGTGAAGCGTCAGCTGACGAACATTGAGATCGTGACTTGCGACATTAACGATTTTAAACCCGCTGGATGCTTCGATAGAGTCGTATCTGTTGAAATGTTTGAGCATGTTCGTAATCACCGCGCATTATTAGGTCTGATCGCAGACTGGTTGAACCCGAGTGGTAAGCTATTCGTCCATATCTTTACTCACAAGGAACACAGCTATTTATTTGAAGCCAAGAGCGCGAAGGACTGGATGTCGCAATATTTTTTCACAGGCGGCATCATGCCTTCAGCTGACTTGCTATCGACCGCTGCAGAGACATTGGTAGAAGAGGCTCGCTGGACGGTGAACGGTAAGCACTACAGTCGCACCCTAGAGGCATGGTTGAAAAATCAGGATCAGAATGCAGATGTTGTGTTAGAAATCTTCCATAAGTGCTATGGCAAAAAAGATGCAAAAATATGGGTGCAACGTTGGCGCATTTTTTACATGGCCTGCTCGGAGCTCTTCGCATACAATGATGGTGAAGAATGGCATGTAATGCATTATCTCTTCGCCAAGCCGTAATAAGCAATGTCTGGATGTGATAAACCTCTGAAAATAGCTGTTGTCGGCTGTGGCGTCGCTGGACTGACAGCTGCCTGGTTGCTAGGGCGTAAACACGATGTGCACCTATTTGAGAAAAACGACTACGCTGGCGGGCATACGCGCACACTAAAAGTCTCAAACGGTAAGGATATTGGGATATCTGTTGATACTGGGTTCATAGTAATGAATCATCGTAACTATCCTCAATTTACCAAGGTATTAGAGCAGCTTGGTGTAGCGGTCGAAGATAGCTCGATGACGTTCAGCTTTTACGATCAGCAAACAGATTATAGCTACTCGGGCAATAGTCTAAAGACACTCTTTCCTTCAGCTAGCTATTACTTTAAGCCGAAGCACATTAGCTTTGTCTGGGATCTTATACGTTTCGCTCGAATCGGATATAGGGATCTGAATAGCGGCTATCTCGAAGGCAAAAGTCTAGGTAGTTACTGTAATAAGCGATGTTTTGGTCAGGCCTTCTTGAATAATTACCTTTATCCAATGGGTGCAGCCATATGGTCTTCACCAATCGTAGAGATGCATCGTTTTCCTGCGCAACCCTACATACACTTTTTGGAAAACCATGGTTTGCTGCGCTTAACAAATCGTCCTCAATGGAAGTATGTTAAGGGAGGAAGCCGCAGCTATGTAGAAGCAATGCTCAGCCAGTTTGAAAACGCGCCGAGTCTGAATGCCGCGCCTGCAGGCATATGCCGACACGACGGAGGTGTTACATTAGTCACGCACGAGGGCAAATCCCTGGAATTCGATCATGTGGTAATCGGTGCCCATGCAGATGAGGCGCTCAAGTTACTTATCGACCCCAGCGAGAAAGAAGAAAAGCTGCTCTCCCCATGGCGCTACCAGCCGAATGAAGTAGTTCTACATACGAGTCCAACGCCTCTACCGCCTGATCGCAAACTCTGGGCTTCGTGGAACTTTATAAGAGAACAAGGTCAATCGGACGCACGTCCAGTTTCAGTGAGTTATTATATGAACCGCTTGCAGAATCTCCAGACACAAAGTGATTACATCGTGACGCTCAACCCAGGCATTGAGATACCTGAGGCGAGTGTGATCAACCGAACGACACTCACGCATCCGCTTTACTCCTTTGAATCGATGGATACGCAAGACAAACTTCGCGTTAATAACGGAAGACAAAACACTTGGTTTTGCGGCAGCTATTTTGGCTATGGCTTTCACGAAGATGCCGTTCTCTCTGCTGTCGAAGTCGCCCGGGGGTTTGGAATCGAACTGTGATATTGAAGAGGAATTAATCAGTCATGGTCTGTCACGTAATTTTGAAGCATCAAGCGATACAACACTTGTTCACAGCATGGTTTTAAATTCACAAATATTTCGCGGTGTTGTCGTGCACGAGAGATTTAGCCCGAAGTCACACAAATTCAGCTACCCAATGAGCTTCTTCGGATTTGACTTGGCTGAACTAAAACAAATCAATGCGCAGGCATCAATTTTCGGCTACAACGAAGCAAAGCCTTTACGTTTAAATGATAGTGACTATCTACATGGCAGCTCTGAGCCAATCGTTGAGCAACTGGATCGATTCCTGCCCGTTAAAGAGTTTGGGCAGAGCACAATACTAGTCAGCTCGCCTAAATATTTCGGCTATGCTTTTAATCCTGTGAACTTCCATTTGCGTATGGAGGGGGAGCGATTACTTTGCGCCGTAGCAGAGGTCAATAATACCTTTGGAGACCGGCATGTTTATCCGCTCAAAGAGCTAGAACAAATAAATAATAAAACTTGGATTGCGCGCTGTATGAAAGAATTTCACGTTTCCCCCTTCAACGACATGTCTGGAGAATATCGATTTACCTTTAACATTGACGAAAATAAAATCTTTCTAGGCATTGACCTCTATCAGAATGACACCTGTATCATGAAAACTTGGATGCAGGGGCAAGGGCAATCTGTAACGAATAGAAGCATTTTTCGATATGCATTACTTCATCCCTTTAATACTGCACTAAACAGTATGCCAAGGATCATTTGGCAAGCCGCAGTGCTCTATTATAAAAAAAAGATGAAGGTATTTAAGCGACCATCACCTGTATCAAACAATACGCTCCTTGATCGAGATGAGGTGCGCGATGAATGGCCTGTCATATAATTTACAAGAGCTATTGATGCGACTGCTTTGGAAAAGCTGAAGGATCTCGCCCGCATAGCATCTGGAGTCCAAACTTATACCGAGGGCGTGTATTCGGGAATGTGTTTTTTTATGGCGTCTTTTATGGCTGCTACATCCGTATCGATGATCGCAGATTCTAAATCTTGAGAGATTAGGTTCATATTGATTCGCGAATCACTCGAGGCGATAAAGCGCATAACGCAAGGATGCTCTGTGGATTGTAATGTTTCACTGAGATGCTGCACTTCTTCAAATAATTTTTCACCGGCCTGAAGGCCTGTAAGCTCAATGTCTATATCAGTGCCCTCTCGAAGGCCGCTCAAGGCGATCATTTGACGTGCTATATCGATAATTTTAACAGGATCTCCCATGTCTAGCACAAGAATGTCGCCGCCGGCACCTTCCGTGGCTGACTGCAAGACGAGGCCAACAGCTTCTTTAACCGTCATAAAAAAGCGAGTGACATTAGGGTCAGTCACCGTCACTGGTCCACCTAATGAGATTTGGTGACGAAAGATGGTGACAACACTTCCAGATGAACCAAGCACGTTACCAAAGCGAACAGCCATGAACTTCGTGGTGTTGGCATCCGCATTCTGTTGCGCAATCAGTGAAAGTTCAGCCAGCCGTTTACTCGCGCCCATCACACTGGTCGGGTTAATTGCCTTATCAGTAGAAATTAAGATGAAACGCTCAACTTTACACTGGCTGGCAATACGCGCTAGTTGCTGGGTGGCAAAGAAATTATTACTCAATGCCTCGGCAGGCTGAGTTTCCATCAAACTAACATGTTTATGTGCCGCTGCGTGAAAGACGATTTCTGTTTTATCTTTAGCAAAGGTATTTTCTAGTTGCTCGGCATTAAGAATGTCGAGCACTCGCGTGGTGACTCGCGTCTTAGTCGTAGCTTTTACTTTTAGAACATTCTGCTGGAGATTGAAAATGGCAATTTCCGCTTGATCAATACAAAGCAAACTTTCGGGCGAATAGTCGAGTATTTGAGCGACCAATTCACTACCGATACTGCCACCTGCTCCTGTAACCATGACACGTTTACCGTGAAGCATAGTATGGATACTCTCTGAGTTAAGGTTGACCGCGTCACGACCTAGGAGGTCTTCTAGCTCGATTGGACGAAGTTGAGAGAGCTTAGCACGTCCACTAACGAGATCAGTCAGGGCCGGCACAGTCTCGACAGAAAGCCCTGCGTCGCGGGCGAGATTGGCGACATGGCGCACGCGTTTAGTCGGTGCTGATGGAAATGCTATGACTACCTTGGATGTATTGTAGCGCATGGCTACCGAGGCCAATTCATCGACTCTGGCGGCAACTAAAACGCCGTGAACATAGCGACCGATCTTATTAGCGTCATCATCAAGAAAGGCGACTGGACGCATACCTAGACGAGTCTTATTGATCAAGTCAGAACAAAGACCGGCACCGACTTCACCTGCACCAATGATGATCACGCTCTCAGAGGCGTCCGTCGCGAACCAATCTTCGATACTCCTGCTAGATTTAACGCGCATCAGGACCCGAAAGGATGCGATAGACATAAAGCTGATTAAGAAGTAGCTTAGGATGATGGCGCGAGGGGGAACGTTTATTCCTTTAAAAACATACCATATTAACAGCAGGATGAGTGCGTTTGAAGAAAGGCCACCGAACAAGCGAGATACATCTGGCAAACGGAAATAAGATAGGACCGAGTCAAACTGTCTACTGGCTAAAAGCAGCATCAACTGAAGGCCAACTACCCAGTAGGCCATATTGATACGATCGACCGCGTGATGCTCTGGAATATTGAAATCGAAGCGTAATTCGTAGGCAATCCAGTAGCTTGCAAGTGAAACAATGGCGTAAAAAACAAACAAAGAAAGCGTTCTAAGATTGAGGTATTTAACTGTAATATTGGCACTCATTATTGCGATCGACCTAGAGACAAAGTATCTTTGATTGTGTTAATGACTGTTTCGCGATCGGATTGATGCATACCAGAGCCACTAGGTAAGCAAAGGCCGTTTTTGAAGAGTCCTGCCGCCAGTTCACCGCCATAGCATATTTTGTCTTTGAATACAGGCTGAAGATGTAGCGGCTTCCAGAGTGGACGAGCTTCGATATCGGCTACTTCCAACGCAGCAATTAGCGCGTCGCGTGAACTACCGCTAGTTTCACTATCTACAGTCAGGCAGGTGAGCCAATAGTTCGCTGCATCAGGATCCACGACAGGCATAAACTCGATCCCTGGTATCGATGAGAGCTCGGCGTGATAGGCCTCAAAATGTGCGCGGCGAGTGTCAATACGACGCTGAAGATCCGTTAATTGGCTGTTCCCGAGCCCTGCGAGTAAATTACTCATGCGATAATTATAGCCAACTGCTTTGTGCTCGTAGTGGACTACAGCTTCACGAGCTTGATTGGCCAAGTAGCGGGCCTGCTCGATGCCCTCACCATCGTTCGAAAGTAGCATGCCACCGCCAGAGGTGGTAATGATTTTGTTGCCATTAAAGGAAAAGAAGGAATAGGCACCCATTGAACCCGCCGGGCTTCCGCAGTAGCTTGCACCGAGTGCTTCGGCTGCGTCTTCAACAAGAGGAATATTGTATTGCTCACAGATTGAGAGAATCGCTCTCATTTCGGCGCATTGTCCATATAAATGTACGACGATGACGGCTTTGATATTGTTGCCTTGCTCAAGAGCCTGCTGCAGGAGGATCGGATCCATGTTCCATGTGCGCGGCTCACTATCGACAAAAATCGGCTCTGCGCCAAGATAACAGATTGGGTTGGCACTCGCAGCAAAAGTAAGGGTGGGGCAAATGACAGCATCGCCTGGACCAACGCCTAGTATTTGCAGGGCGAGATGAAGAGCGGCCGTACCTGAGTTGAGTGCAACTGCGTGCTGGCGATTGGCGTGATCCGCGACAGCCGACTCGAACAAATTGAGTGCGGGGCCAGCTGGAGCAACCCAATTAGAAGTCAATACAGCCTCTACGCTTGCATGATCGTGAGGGCTAATATCGGGTGGTGATAAGTAAATGCGAGGCATGGATCTACCAAGTTCAACCATAGAACTGCTTATTTCCAACTTAAATTATGCTAATTATGCACACAGCATATCCTAGTCCTGAAACCGAGACTAAATAAGAATTGAGGATATCAATCTGCCTGCACAGATCCCTGCTAGAATCTCTGCGGACCGGCAAGCATGGTATTCTTCATACTCATTCTAAAGCCTAGAAATTAACAACTCTCGCTGAAAGATCATTTCCTTGGGAAGATTACTATGTAACTTCAGAAAAAGTTCTTCATGGGGTAACGTCTGCATACGAGCACGTTGACGATCGATATGCATGATCTCGTTGAAATCCTCTTCACTCATTTCGAGACCGCGCCAGTCAAGATCTCTATAACGAGGCATCCAACCAATAGCCGTTTCTTTTGCTCCGGCACGACCTGTAGCGCGTTCAACAATCCAGCGTAGTGGTCGCATGTTATCGCTAAAACCTGGCCACATAAACTTTCCGTCTGAATTCTTACGAAACCAGTTCACATTAAAAATAAGTGGGGTCTCGCTAAGTGTTCGCTGCATTTTAATCCAGTGACTAAAGTAGTCGCCCATATGGTAGCCACAGAAAGGGAGCATCGCCATTGGATCACGGCGTATTTGGCCAAGATTACCTTCAGCTGCCGCTGTAATCTCTGAGCCAGTAGTAGCTCCCAGATAAACGCCGTGACCCCAATTAAATGACTGCGTAACGAGTGGTACGTCCTTCATGCGACGACCACCAAAAATCATCGCATGGACGCGCACTCCCTCGGGCTCCTCCCAGTCAAGATCCATAACAGGGCAATTTGCGGCGGGTGCAGTAAAGCGACTGTTCGGGTGCGCGGCGGGAGTTTCGCTACTGGGCGTCCAGTCATTGCCTTTCCAGTCGATCAAATGTGTGGGTACATCGTCGGTCATACCCTCCCACCAGATGTCACCGTCGTCAGTGAGCGCGACATTGGTAAAAATAGTATCTTTTGAGCAAGCAGCTATCGCACTAGGATTAGTGCCCTTGGATGTCCCTGGTGCAACACCAAAGAAACCAGCCTCAGGATTGATCGCATAAAGACAGCCATCCTTGCCTGGCTTGATCCAAGCGATGTCGTCGCCTACGCAGGTGACCTTATAGCCCTTCATTTCTTGGGGTGGAATAAGCATTGCAAAATTCGTCTTTCCGCAAGCACTGGGAAAAGCCGCCGTCACATAAGTCTTGGTGCCATCCGGCTCTTCCACTCCTAGAATGAGCATATGTTCGGCCATCCATCCCTCATCGCGGGCAAGAGTGGAAGCGATGCGCAGTGCGAGGCACTTTTTGCCGAGCAAGGCGTTGCCTCCGTAGCCAGAACCGTAGGAGACAATAGTGCGCTCCTCTGGAAAGTGAACGATGTAAGTATCCTTAGGGTTGCAAGGCCAAGCAACATCTTCAACACCCTCATCCAAGGGGCATCCCACTGAGTGTAAGCAAGGCACGAAGAATCCATCCGAACCGAGCACGTCGAGCACAGGAGTGCCTATCCGTGCCATAATACGCATATTGACGACCACATAGGGCGAATCCGTCAATTCTACGCCAATCTTAGAGATCGGACCACCGATTGGGCCCATACTAAATGGGATGACATACATTGTGCGCCCATGCATGCAGCCTTTGAATAGTTGCTTCAGTTTGCGCCGCATAACACGCGGTTCCTCCCAGTTATTAGTCGGCCCTGCAGCATCTTTGCTCTGCGAACAGATAAATGTCTTAGATTCAACCCTAGCCACGTCAGCAGGATTCGATCGGAACAGGTAGCTATTCGGCCGCTTTGCCTCGTTGAGCTTGATACACATATTCCGCTCGACCATCATCTCGAAAAGCAAATCAGCCTCTTCTTGAGAACCATCGCACCAATGAACAGCCTCTGGTTCGCACATGGAGACCATCTTTTTGACCCATTTAAGTAGTGCTTTATGGGAATTATGTGATGAAGCTGTTTTCGACATTTATATAAGACAGCACTGGGCATGCCAATGATAAGAAAAAAGCCTCAGTCATTCGAAAATATATTCTTCAACGAATCTCCTTGAGTCAGACCCGCTATTCTACCTTTTTCGTTTTTCTAATTATATTGAATTTTCAAAAGTGGATTTTCACTTTTCGGACCTTAGAAACCCTCTATGCCACGTAAAAAGACGCCTCAGAAAGACAACTTTGAACTCGATTTCGACGAAGCTTCCCAGTCTGGCCAGACAAAGCCACTCTCAGACGATGACATTTTTGCGCTCAAGACGGACTCTGGTCATGTTGACGAGATGTTCAGCGACTGGTTCTTAGATTACGCCAGCTATGTCATTCTTGAACGTGCAGTACCCCATGCTAATGACGGCCTTAAGCCCGTTCAACGCCGAATCCTCCACTCTATGCGTGAGTTAGAAGATGGTCGTTACAATAAGGTGGCTAATGTGATCGGAAACACAATGAAGTATCATCCTCACGGTGATGCTTCAATTGCCGACGCTATGGTACAACTAGGCCAAAAAGAATTACTGATAGATATGCAGGGTAACTGGGGTAACATCTTAACAGGTGACTCTGCTGCTGCCTCTCGCTATATTGAAGCCCGCCTTTCTAAGTTTGCTCTGGATGTAGTATTTAATCCTAAGACAACAAATTGGCTATCCTCATATGACGGTCGCAATAAAGAGCCCGAAACACTCCCCGTTAAATTCCCACTCCTCCTCGCTCAAGGTGCTGAAGGCATCGCAGTGGGGCTTTCCTGTAAGATTCTACCTCACAATTTCGTCGAGCTACTCGATGGCTGCATCGCGCTCCTTAGAAAAAAGAAACCTGAGCTTGTGCCTGACTTTCCTAGTGGCGGTATCGCTGACGTCTCCGAATATAATAACGGCAGACGTGGTGGTCGCGTAAAAGTTCGCGCAAGGATCATAGCTCGCAAAAAAAACGTGCTCGCTATCACAGAGTTACCCTTTGGCAAAACTACGACCAGCCTGATCGATTCAATTATCTCGGCTAACGAAAAGGGTAAAATCAAGATACAGCGCGTGGAGGATAACACCGCTGACCTCGTAGAAATCCTCGTTTATCTGCCGTCAGGATCCGATCCTAATACGGTGGAGCAAGCTCTCTACGCCTTTACCGATTGTGAACTCTCGGTCTCGACCAACATCTGCGTAATCGAAAATGAGAAGCCGCATTTCTTTTCTGCGCAAGATTTGCTCTATCTAGCAACTGAGAAGACGCGTGACCTTCTCCAGCTTGAACTCGAAATCCAACTCAGGGAACTTGAGGAGAAGTGGCACTTTAGTTCTCTCGAAAAGATCTTCATCGAGAAACGCATCTACCGCAGGATCGAAGAAGAAGAGACTTGGGAAGCCGTTATTGCCACGGTAGATGAAGGTCTCAAGCCCTACAAAAAGATTTTTAAGCGTAAGATAACCAAAGATGACCTACTTCGCTTGCTCGAAATCAAGATTAAGCGCATCTCTAAGTTCGATACCTTTCGTGCCGATGAACAAATCAATAGCCTTGAAGAAGACATCGAGGCGACCCAAAAAAATCTCAAATACCTAACAAAGTATGCCATCAAATGGTTTGCCGATCTTAAAAAGCAATACGGTAAAGGTCGCGAGCGTAAGACCGAACTGTCATCCTTCAAAAAAGTGGTCGCTCAAGACGTTGTCATCGCCAACGAGACCCTTTACGTGGATAAAAAGGAAGGCTTTGCAGGCACAAGCATGAAGAAGGACGAAGCCGTCTGTAAGTGCTCGAAGCTAGACGACGTCCTAGCGATTAACCAAGAGGGCAAACTCATCGTAAGTAAGGTTAGCGATAAAGCGTTCTTCGGTAAGAATATTTTACTCATCGATATCTTCAATCGCGCTGAAGCCAACGCATTTACCTATTGCATGGTATATCGCGACGGAAGAACGGGCCCGACTCTAGCCAAGCACTTCACTATTGGAGGCGTCACACGCGATAAAGAATACGATTTGACCAAAGGTAAGCCCGGCTCACGTGTTTTTTATATCTCATGCTATTTGACTGAAAATGGCGAACCTGACGCGGTGAAGGTCAACCTCAAACCGGCACCGAGACTTCGCAAAATTGAAGAAGTAGTGCGCTTTGTGGACTTATCCGTGCGAGGTCGCGGCACGGGTGGTAACATTATCACTAAAAATGCAGTTCGTAACGTTGTACGATTGCCGAAGGCTGAGCGTAAAGAGAGTGTTTAATGACTCAAAGACCCCGTTTTAGGGGAATACGTGTTAGCTCGGTCCAAAGAACAATGACTAGTTTTTAGGTCAGAGGGGAGGTTTAATTAAACCCTTTATCCATTTTTTCGGCGCACCATTGGCCGCACCAAGTAATGCGCCAACCACTGCACCGCGATGGCAATTATCGCCGCCACAATATGCATTCGCTATGATACCTGCGCTAAAGTCTTCCGCGTATTTCCAACACAGATAGAGACTCGCAGTGAAAGATTCAGGTAAGTAGCAAGCCATCGTGAGCTGACGCCCGATGACAGTCCGATCTGAAAAATGGGTCCATGTGTCAAACTGCCCTGAAGACGCCCAAGGTTTCGCATGGCTATCCAGTGCCTTTCGCAGGTCAAGGCCTTCCCTAAGAGAATAAAGGATATGAGTCATTGCTGCGGCGGCTTCGCTCACATGTTGGTTACGATGCGTCAATCGAACGTGCCTTTCCACCTGCAATAATTGCTCATCGAGATCGACAACGCCTATTTCAGTAAGTCCAGATAAAAGACAAGGAACATGACTGAGTCCGCCTATATGAAGATCGTTGATCCCACAATCTATAGGAGCTAAGCCTTTGGCATAGTTATCAAAAAAAGCCCTGTGATATTCTTCCAGATAGGTGTCCTTATGCCACCCGCCATCGAGCATGCACTCAATATAGCGCTCTAGCCATTTGTCAGAATCGTAGACACCATATTTGAGTATAGTCAGGTAAAGTTCTTTGCCTAGTTGATAGTTAATCGTGTTTTCTCCCGCAGCCAAGAACTGATGATAGTGGATTTCGCGTTGGCCCCAATATTTGATTTGATCGTGTAGTATGTTACCCCGCGCGTTGCGTGGGATGTAGCGCGAGCGCCAAAGGATGCTGTCGCTATGTGGATTTTGAGGCGCCACGTAGCTAGTCAGTCGGCCATAGTCACGATCTAGCTTTTGAGTGTCGTAATACCAGTGTACCGGCATGGCTAATGCATCGGCAGCAAGTGAACCTAGCATAGAATTTTTGTAAATTTCTCTAATAGAATAGCTCATGTTTGCTTAAGTTTAGCGAGCGCTGAAGGAATCGATTTTTTGAAATTAAAAAACCCCGCACGCGCGGCTGGATAAAAATGAGTATCCCACCAATGACGTCGTTTGATAACTTTAATCTCATATGAAGCGAGCGAAGACTCCAAATCTAAGATTACATCTTTACAGATACCAACGGGGACTTCAGCCATTAAGACTGCATCTAAGTTTTGAAAATAAGCCCATTCGGCGAATTTGTTAGGGCAACTAAATATCTCTGCTTTTTCCGGTAACGCAGAACGCATGCAGTCAAAGCGGAATTTTATCACACTTTCTTCAATACCATATTTCCGATAGGCAGCGGATGAAAGCAGACCTGCGACTGCAACTAATTCACATCCATCGGATAGCCAATTTATTGCCGACAGGTCCTCTTCCTGTACAAGTAGGCCGATGCGGCCATTGGGGATTGTCTTATCACAGCTTGGTAGCCTTTTGGGTGGAACGATTCTCTGATTAGTCTCAATCAGCGCCGACTCAGTTGCTAAAGGTATATTAACTTCAAGACGTCCCGCTGTGAATTTACAAATGTTTGATTTTTGTGCTAGGTAAAATTTACCTAAAGTGTGAAGCCCCGCCACCCAGCGCCAGCTTAATGT
>JAKVCM010000150.1 GCA_022448605.1 Puniceicoccaceae bacterium
TGCTGCGCGATACGGGTCGCCCCAACAAGAATCGGCCCCTCATAAGTAAAGTCCTTCCAATATACAAATGGCATCTGCAAATCGAAAGGCGAATAAAGCAAGCCGGGCATGATGGGCTCAAACAATTCTCCACCTTCGATCAACTCAAAGTCACTTCCATCATTAAAGCGTTTCCATGCCTGTGGAGTGACCCCGTTTTGTATAATCAATTCAACCACTTGCGAAGAATTAATAAATTCGTTATCTTTCAACAGGTTTGAAGAAACGCGTAATCGTGTAATCGGCCCCGACTCATTCCATGAGCCCCACATTATTCCTGCGTAAGGAATCGTTCGGCCCTGACGTGGTTTATGGGCCAGCTCAAACTCGAAGCAAAAGTCGCCTTTGAGGCGTTGTCGCCTGAATGCGGCTAAACGTTTTATCCCTTCCTCTGCATCGATGCGCTCCATAAAACGAGACGCACGTTCGCCACCCATGCGCAATTGTGCAGGTGCTTGTGAATAGGCACAAAAAAGGCCAGCTACGGTTAAACCGCAAACAGCTGACCTTTTAAATAATTTTAGAAAGTACGTTTTCCGAAATAGCATTAATTACTAGCGGGATGCGTGTCGTTTGAAGCAGCATCCACAGGTTCGGCAGCACCAGCTTCTATAGACTCCACCAAGTCGCCAGAAGTTTCCCCTAGATCTGAAGATTCGACGGATTCAATTTTCGTTTCTGCGACTGACGGTTCTTCTTGGGAGGTGATGAGCGAATTCATGTCCACCTCTAGAGCAGCGCTAGTCGATTGAGACTGGTAGAGCAAGTAGAGCCCCAAAGCGACGAGGAAGAACAAGATGATTCCGTAAACAGTGCCCTTAGTCAGGATATTGTTTGTGTCCGAGCCGAAAGCAGACTCAGCAGCACTGCCACCTAGTGCAGCACCCATACCACCGCTCTGGCTGGTTTTTTGCATGAGCACAATTAAAATGACAAATGCCGAGATCAGCAAAAGGACGAGAGTTAAAAGACTGATGAGTAATGTGCTCATAATGGTAAGCCGTTATAGATAGAAAAGCACGGTAAGATGCCAAGCCTGCCCTTGAGTTCAAGCGAAAAGGAAGAGGCGGACACTGAAGGTTCAAACTTGAACTATTAAATTTGAATGATTCCTCGCCTGTCGCCCTACTCAAGCTTCGCCCTTTGATCTTTTTAAGCGCTCTTCGAGCAGCTGCATATCGCCAGGAATTTTTGACTGAAACTTTAGCTTCTTACCGCTCGTTGGGTGAATAATGCCTATCGTCGCAGCGTGCAGTGCTTGCCGCTTAAAACCATAGGGTAACTGAGCGCCCTTTCGACCAACAGCCTTCTGCGTGCTCGGGTGGTAGATTCGATCCCCAATCAGCGGCATGTTATGCGCGGCTGCTTGTATCCGAATCTGGTGCTTAAGACCTGTTTCAAGGCGAATACGAAGCCTCGACACGTGGTTTTTAGCAAAAACCTCTTCGACTCGGTAATGCGTAACCGCCTCGGTAGCGCCTGCTTCGGGCTCCGCAAAAAGTCTTTGATCGTAGCCGCGCTCATCTAGCTTGAGATAATTATGCCAAGTGCCCTCAGGCGTAGCTGCGTCCCCATCCCCGTAGGCAATGTATTCACGAAGAAAGTTATGACTACGGAGCTGCTTGATCAGGTGCTGCCTCGCGTTGTCGTTCATCGCAATGCAGAGTAGTCCGCTCGTATATTGATCTAGCCGATGCACAGGAAGCGTCTTGACTGGATCTGCCGTGCCAAAAAAATTACGACGGGTGGCCTCACCACGCGCGTCGTTTAAATAGTTACTCAACACTTCTAGTGCCGATATCTTCGATTGATTCTCGGTCGGCACTGACAAGAGGCCTGCCTCTTTATCGACGATGGCAAGATCGCTGTCTAAATAGACCAATACCAGCTTGGGGTGAATCCGCTTGCGGTGCCCCCATGCCACCGCGGACTTCTCAGGTTTACCCATTGCCAGTGCTTCCCCTGGATCTGCCAATCGCATACCCGCTTTCGTCACGACACGCCCTTCTAGGCAGAAACGACCCGCCGCGATCCATTCTTTGATCCGCTTGCGCGGCGAATTAGGGTAAAGACGAAGCGCCCAATCGAGCAGGGTCTTTTCTTTGCGATTCGTATCATCCATCATGAATGTTCAGTGCGTCGATAGTCCCAAAAACAGGCAAGCTCATTTAATATCGCTGACCAAGTCGTGACTGCCGTCACCTCGCTGACGCTATGAACAAAAAAGCGCTCCAAAACACACAAATTGCTTTATGGCGAAGCAGAGGACTTAATAAAATGTAATTTGCTTTCTAATCAATCAAGGCCTCATCAAAAAGTGAAGAGCAGTTCAAGCGCACCTTCAAGTGTCTCACCATCTGCACCACCTGCAAATTCATAGTCAATAGCGCTGATTTCAGTAACTAGCATCAGATTTTTTGTAAAAGCATAATTGTGAGCGAGAGTGAACTTAGTCGCATCAAGGAAGCTATCAACATCTACATGCGAGACACGACCCGTAATCGATGCTTGGTCGGAATAGCTACAATTAGCCATCACAAGGAAACTATCGATCTCACGTTCATCGGCAGTGGAAATATCGTGATTTGTCATGTTGTATTCACCAACAAACAACCAAGCACCTGTTTCATAGGTAACGAAGGCATTGATTGCAGTTGATTCAATTTCGAAGTCATTAGCACCGTTTCCAACTTCTGTAGTCTCGAATACCGCACCAATGAGCGCATTGTATCCATTACCTAGATCTTTAGCATAAGCAGCCTCAATAGCATGAGAGCTTAGTTCTGGGTCTAAAGTACCTGTCAACTGTGCTACAAGTTCTGCTGATGTATCACTGTCAGTATCTCTGCCAAGACGACCGTCTCCGAAGAAAGCTCCATCTTGCAAGGAGATAGCCAAGAAGTCAGTGTCGGTCTCATAGGAAAGCTTAATACCGTTATTAGTCTCTGGAGTAATAATATCACTATATGTTACGTCGTCATCTATGAATGTTTCCGTGTCGCTGCTGTAGGCACCTGAATACTGGAAGAGACCAGTCGGCTCGGAGGCCTCAAATCCTAGCATAGAGTCATAAGAACCAACTGTGATTACAATGCCATTACTTGGAGAATAGGAAGTGAAAGCTTGATCGACAGAATAGCCAGTTCCATCTTCCCACTGAAGGTCTAGCTGGGCAGTTAATACATCGAAATCCAACAAAAAGGTAATTTCAACTTGATCGAGGTTGTGGCTGTTTTCAGTTTGGTTGGCTACAACTTTATCATCTTCAGTGCGCGAGTAAGACATATCAGCGAAACCTTCAATTGATAGACTATCAGTTAATACTATCTCCGCGAAGGGGAGACAAGATGCTGCAAAAAATGCGGTTGCGATAGCTATTTTGTTTTTCATATATTCCACAGTTGTTGTTTTCATTGTTATTTTACGACGTCAACTACTGACTGTGATGGTCTGAATTTACTGCTGTAAGTCGGGGTTTTGGAGCTTCGTGACCCGACCTTTACGAAAACTAATCTGACCGCGTAGCGAATTCCAACTAATACAAGTGCAAGTTTCCTGGTCAGATTGTAAGCTAAAACCCGTATCCAAGGTTTAGTTAGATACAATTTATGTCTATTACTCACGTATACAGACTTTTGGGCTCAATGCTAGCCTTTTGCGCAGTGTTATTCGGCGCATTCGGCGCGCATGCCCTAAGAGAAACACTAAGCGCGCACGATTCGATTCAAACCTGGGAAACTGCTGTGCGTTACCAAATGTGGCACGCGCTAACTCTCATACTGCTGTCAATGATCTCGGGACCTCAGTCCATACCCAAAATGACTGGCCTCTGCTTCGTGGTCGGCAGCTTACTATTCTCAGGCTCACTTTACGGGCTAGCACTCGATGGGCCAAAATGGCTCGGTCCGATTACTCCGCTTGGCGGACTATGCCTCATGATCGGATGGTTGCTACTTGTTTATTCAAGTTACAAAAATAAGGGTTAAGACATTAATATATCGGTTTTATAAAATCATATACAAATAAGGAGTATAACTACTACCTCCAGCGGCTTGCTAATTGCTCGCTACCGGCACTAATCTACCCTGCTTTGAAGCTGGTGATTGTGAGTCAAAAAACCAAAGACCCGTATTGCTAATGGCCAGTGCTTTGTCATATCTGAATTATGCCATACGAACACACTTCTACGCGCCGAATCGAGTTTTCCGAGACCGACATGGCGGGACTTGTCCATTTTTCTAATTTTTTTAAGTACATGGAGACAGCTGAGCGTGACTTCTTCGAGGCGGCAGGAGTGGACTTGATCCACACCGAGCCAGGCGAATTGGTCGGTTGGCCCAGGGCGCGAGCCGAATGCAAATTCTCAGCTCCACTCAGATTCGGTGACACTATTGACATCCACCTAGCCGTTAAATCGGTCAAAGATCGAGCGATCGACTACCAGTTTCGCATTTTCCGCCACAACAAAGATGGCAGCCGCACTCAGGCAGGTAAAGGGCACATGACAACGATCTTAGCCAAACTTGACAAGTGTGGCGAACTGCAGTCTGCCGAGCTGAGTGATGATCTGCGCAATCGGATAAGCGAGGCACCTGCCGAGGTCCTTAAACCACCAGCAAAGTAGTGAAAAATTCATTTTTTCTAATATTAATAAAATCAAGCATCATTTAGCGCGTAAACTATGAAAGCGCACGCATTGGTCACCAACGACGACGGAATCGAATCCGCCTTCCTACACCGATTGGTAGAGGCGCTTCTGCCCCGATTTCGTGTTTCCGTCGCCGCGCCAACCGCGGAACAAAGCTGGACTGGGCGCAGCATGACAAGGCATGGCGAGCTCGAAGCGATCCGCAACTCGTCACATTTCCCTGATGGCGTCAAAGCCTGGGCGATCAGCGGCACGCCGACAGATTGTGTCAATATCGCCCTCGGTAACTTGCTTTCAGAAAAGCCAGATATCGTGCTTTCCGGTATCAATATTGGTTTTAACACCACCGAAACGCTGATCCTGAGCTCAGGTACAGTGGCCGGCGCTATTGAGGGCGTGCTCTGGGGTCTGCCGGCCATGGCCTTCAGCAAATGTGTGCCCAATCACCTTTTCGAGAAGATCCGCGATGCCAAGGGGCAAACTGACAGTGATTTCAATACTTCCCTCACATCAGCCGCTGCCCACGCCGCACGAATGGCAGTCGAAACCCTAGCAACGCCGGAAATACACCTTGGCACTGTGGTCAATGTTAACTTCCCGGTCGGAACGGCATCTGACACGCCTGTAATCGATACCTTCCCTGCTAAACTACAACTTGGCAGCTTATTCGCCGAAACCCGCCCGGGCAAGTTCACCTTCCGCTACTCGGACGGCATTGTCTCAGACCCCAATCCATATACCGACCGCGCCGTGCTTGAAAGCGGACGGATTAGTCGTAGCCTATTGGATTTCTCGCGGATTGGAAAACGAGACTGATTTGGAGCGGTCTCGCTACAATAGAGAAAAACTTTGCAGAATGACCCAAAGCTAGGGTCTTAATGAATGAAGCTTCTGCCGCCAATACGAAGTGTCCACACAGCCTCCGCACAAAAGCCCAACGATTAATTCTTGCCTGTTGTGACTGCGAAAAATAGGCACTTAGTATGATTATATTCTCAATACAGAGATGCGCCCGCTTTTTGCGCTTTAAGACTTTACCTTTCTGCGGTCTCGCGATTTCGAGCTTCCTAGGTCTAGGCGTCCACGCGCAGAGTAAAGACGAACTTTTCCGAGGTACTTGGCAGATCAATACGCCAGAAAAAGGCGCACTCATCATCATGGTCAAGAGCCAAGGTCGAGCCTCCTACTTCTGGGGCGATAATACCGACCGTACTGTCTATGCAGGCACTTGGACAAGCGAAGGCGATACTGCCACTCTTACTTGGGCAGATGGCAACCAGCACCGAATTGAGGGCGATAGGCTTGGCTTTACTATTACCTATATCGACACAGGCGGCAGTGAGTATTACGTGACCAAAGCACAGCAAGTGCCCGCCGAATTACTTGGCCAGTGGGCAAAACCACCCACTAAAGCAAGCAAGATCGCCTCCGAGCTCGATCAAGCCAAAGGCTTTCTTGGGGTCTGGAAAATCGGCGAAGATGACACGAACTCAAAATATATATTCGTCGAGTCCAACCGCTCCGCCGCGACGACCGCTGGTGGTGAAGACGGTCTTCGCGGATCTTGGGCCAAACAAGGCAGTGAGTTACACATCACTTGGGACAGCGGACACTATTCGATTCTCCGCCCTAACAAGCGCGAATTTATTTACAAGATGGTAGAGCCGGGTCTCATCATTGAAGATGATGAGACAATCATGCGACCTGCCGCTCGCATAGTAGAGGATAGAGTGCCCAGCTCATGGGCTACCAAATACCAGGCAGAGCGCGAGATCAATACGGGCGGTATCGCCTTTTCTAGCCGTAAGAACGCCCGCGCCTTTTACCGTGGCGATTGGATCGTAAAGCTCTCTAAGAATCGTTTTGAACGTATCACGTTCTCCCGCTTCGGAGGACTCAGCACCACGCTCGATAGCGGCCTTGAAGGCGACTGGCGAATGCAGGGGCAAGACCTGTTCATGCGCTGGGATGATGGGATGCGCAAAATCCTTAGCCCCATCGGCCGCGGCTTCGTGATTTACGAATATCGCCCTAGCCGGCCACTTGATGGCGTGCCCACTCGCACCTATGCTGCCGCGCCGGCAGACAGCTCAAAACTAGCCGAACACTTGAAAGGCCGTGCACAAGTCGCTCTACAAATCGTTGATATCGCCGAAGCTGCTGGCATCGACCCCGTCCAACAAGAAGCCGCAGGCTGGGGGCGCACTTTCTCTCGCTGGGTATGGCCTTTTGGTGAAGATGAAATCGCATCAGCCAATGCCTTGCTCAAGCAGGAATTTGAAAAAGCTGATGAGACAGCCCCTTGGTGGTGGCCTTTCTGGAGCGAAAAACCCCCTAAAGAGCCAAATAGCGAAGGCGAAATCGAGACAGAGTCCTCGCAAGAGCCAAAACTAGATAAAACCGCCGAGGAAATCACCGTTAAAGCAGCTGTTGAAAATATTTCTGAATCTCCAGCAGCCGAAGAAACAAGCGAAAAAAGTGCCCGTTCTGTTCGCGATTGGACCTGGCCCTTCTAAACTAACTGATCGGCTAAAGTTACTAATTCTAATTCACGCATTAATCTTAATATGATCACCGTCACATCCAGTCCCACCCTCAACGCTAGCACGGTCTCCGAGGTCGATCCTGAGATCGCCGGCGCCATTGCAGCCGAGCGCCAGCGCCAAGAGTATCACATCGAGCTGATCGCGTCCGAAAATTTTACTTATCCAGCCGTGATGGAAGCGCAGGGCAGCGTGCTCACAAACAAGTATGCCGAAGGCTACCCCCGCAAACGTTGGTACGGTGGATGCGAGCATGCTGATGTAGTCGAAGACCTGGCCATCTCACGCGCTAAAGAGCTTTTCGGCGCTGATCATGCGAATGTGCAACCACACTCTGGTTCACAAGCAAATTTTGCGGTTTATACATCTGTGCTACAGCCCGGCGACAAAGTGCTCGGTATGAATCTTGCCCACGGTGGTCACCTCACTCACGGCAACCCAGTCAATTTTTCGGGTAAGCTCTATGAATTCGTCCAATACGGAGTCCGTGAAGACACTGGCCTGATCGACTACGACGAACTCGCTTCTATCGCCGAGAAAGAAAAGCCAAAGATGATCACTGTCGGAGCATCCGCCTATTCTCGCATCATAGACTTCGAACGCATGGGTGAGATCGCCCGTTCCGTCGGCGCCTATCTTTTTGCCGACATTGCTCACATCTCCGGTCTCGTCGCTGGCGGTATGCACCCATCGCCCGTGCCCCACGCTGACTTCGTTTCTACGACCACGCACAAGACACTTCGCGGACCACGCGGCGGTCTCATACTTTGCAAAGCAGAGCATGCCAAAGCAATCGACTCAGCCATGTTCCCCGGCGGTCAAGGTGGTCCACTAATGCATGTCATCGCGGCCAAGGCCATTTGCTTCGGCGAGTGCCTTAAGCCTAGTTTCAAGGCCTACGCAGCTCAAGTAGTGGCTAACTCAAAAGCTCTCGCCGCTGCCATGATGGAGCGTGGCTACATGCTGGTTTCTGGAGGCTCAGATAACCATCTATTTCTCGTCGATCTTCGGGCCAACTTGCCTGAGCTCACCGCAAAGGTCGCTCAAGAGACGCTCGAGTTAGCTCATATTACTTGTAATAAAAATACAGTCCCCTTCGAGACACGTTCTCCCTTCAAAGCATCGGGTATACGCCTTGGCACACCCGCTGTGACGAGCCGAGGCTTTGTCGAGGGGGACATGGTCATCATCGCCGACTGCATCGATACTGTGCTCAAAGCCATCGAAACCGACGACCTAGACAACACGCTCGAAAGAGTCAAAGGACGCATAGCTGAACTTGCGGCTAAGTATCCGCTGCCCTATTGATGAAGGAGTTCGATACTCTGTTCCTACAACAAGTCTGCTGCCAAATCCGCTAGCTCTGAGCGCACACCTTTTGTCAGTTCTAGGTGTGCGGTTATGTCCGTCCCCTTGAGTCGTTGCGCAGTATGCACTAGCCCGTTCGACCATGCATCGAGAAACATACTGTCCACCTGATATGGATCGCCGAGTAGGATCACTTTCGAACCTTCAGCCATCCGGCTAACTACTGTCTTCGCTTCGTGTGGGGTCAAGTTTTGCGCTTCGTCGATAATAAAAATTGTGTTCGAGAGCGAACGCCCGCGGATAAAGGTCATCGCTTCGACCTCAACCATACCGTAATCGAAGAGAAACTGAAAAGGCTTGCGTGGCTTACTTTCTTCCTCTTCTTCGTCACGCTGACTCGGCTGCTTGGCTAGCTTAGCCATCGCCTTCTTGCGCTTGCGTGTCGAAGTGATTCGGCTGACTTTGTCGTCCTCATGCGCATCCATTTGTTTGGCCACTTTACGGTTGCTGAAGAGCACTTCAAGATTATCAAAAAAAGGTGCAATATAGGGAGCCATTTTCTCGTCTAAGGTCCCAGGCAACGCGCCTGTATCTTTACCGATATGCACCAGTGGGCGTGTAATAAAAACACGCTCGTAGAGGTTGTCCTCACCAATCGTTTGGAAGAGCGCCATAGCAATTGAAACGAGTGTTTTACCCGTACCCGCTTTCCCACTACAAGTAACCAGCTTAATATCTTCATCCAAGAGTGCATCCATGAGCATACGTTGCTCGGAATTGAGCGGATGAATTCGTATGCCTTTCGGTATCTTCACACCTACATCTGAGCCAAGCATCAAACTATCAATCTGCCCATCGCCGCGATAGCGCGCAGGCTGGCTAGACTCCCCATTGCTCAGAAAGATGTATTCGTTAATAAATAGATGGCTCGTTTGTTCGGGCAGAAGGTCCACGCCGTGCTCCTCGAGGAAGCGCTCAAAATCTTCGTCGCAAACCTCAATCGTTTTACATCCGCCTCCAAGTTTGGCGGAGGTCACTTTATCGTTCATGTAGTCCTCTACTTCGAGACCTAGCGCGATACCCTTGAGCGCCATATTGGCGTCCTTTGTTACTAGAATCACTCGACTCTCGGGACAGACATCCTTTAGAAAAAAAACTGAGGCCAGAATACGGCTATCCATCTTCTCCATATCGACCAAGGTCGCCTTCAGCCGATTCAAACCCTCATTATCTGAATCGCCACTTACCATGTAGTCGTTGATCACCACAACGAGGCGGCCACCATTAGGTAAGTCGCGACTAAGAGCAGAGCTGCCTTTACCATTCAGCTCGGGAGGCGATTCTAAGCCCTCATCGAAGAGTGCTCGGAGATCACGGTGTATTTTTCGCGCAGAGAAGCCCAGCTCGCCGGGAGCAGACTTCTTGCCATCGAGCTCTTCGAGAACTTCGACGGGTATCGCGAGTGTATTTTCCTCGAACTTATGCAGGCACTGCGGATCGTGAAGGAGAACATTGGTATCTAGGACAAAAATCTTAGTCTTCGACGCGGGCGTTGTTTCGTTCGGCAAGGTATGTAAAAAAATGAGTGCGAAATACGATTCTGGCATTTGCAGCCAGTCTAAAATAAACTAATACAAGCCATAATCGTGCCCTCTACCTATGGGCAAGCCGTAAACCCAATTAGCTCAACTTTTTCACCAAAATGCCATACGAACCTATCACTCAACACAATTTTCAGGATGAATCCCTGCTCAAGCTCGCCCTCACCCACTCTAGCTGCGATCGCGTTGGTGGCGACAACCAACGCCTCGAATTCCTAGGCGACGCCGTGCTCGACCTGATCGTCGCAGAAAGTCTGTATGCAAAATTTCCCGAGGCCGACGAAGGGGCGCTTGACCGTTGCCGAGCCAGTATCGTGAATGGCAAGTCCCTCGCTCGCGCCGCGACCGCAAAAGGCCTCGGCGAATATCTCAAGGTCGGCGAAGCCCAGCGCCAGCACCACCCCGAGCCAAGCAAGGCCATGCTCGAAGACGCACTAGAAGCCCTTATCGGTGCCACCTACCTAGACGGCGGTATCAAGGCAGCACGCGATACCATCATGCATCTATTCGGCAAGCAAATTGAAGCCATCGTGCTGACTACCGGCAGTCAAAACCCGAAAGGTAAGCTCCAAGAATGGTCACAAAAAAATCGCAAAGGTGAAGTGCCTAGCTACGCAGAACTCCCAAGTAAGGGTGCCGACCATGAGCGCACCTACACCGCCGCTGTATCTCTAAGTGGCAAGGAGCTAGGCCGCGGCACAGGAAGCTCTAAAAAAGCCGCCGAAGCCAAGGCAGCTCAGGCCGCTCTGGATAATCTCGCATAGCTTAGCGTGCGCGTAAGCTTGCACGCTAGGAATTAAATGCTCGTGCCCAAAAAACAAAAAACTTACCCCGTCAAAGACACACTTTACCACGGCGTGTGCACGGAGGCGCGCGCGCCACTGCTCTACTCCCTCGCACAAGGCAACGACACAGAAATGACCGTCGCCCTCGTCGCCGATCCGCGCCGCGCGCAAGAGCTCGCCGTCGAGCTCGAAACGTACTCTGCCTGGGTTAAAGTCAAAATGCCTCTTCAAGTTCTTTACTTCCCCGAAGACCCACCGCCAGATATCGACGCGCAACGCCGTTCAGACCGCATCTGCGATCGTCTCACTGTGCTAAGCGCACTCCTCGCTAGTCCAGCAGGTAAACGTCTGCTCATCGCCACTCCCGAAGCCCTGCTGGGCAAAAGCCCGAACAAAGTAAGCTTTACCAAGCACCGTCTCACTCTCAGAGTCGGACAGTCGCACTCTTTTTCCGAATTAATCGACACCTTCACAAACGATCTCGATTACGACTCCGAAGCCCTCTGTGAGGAGCCTGGCCAGATCGCCACCCGTGGTGGCCTGATCGACCTCTACCCCTACGATGCACACGAACCCTACCGTATTGATTTCTTTGGCGACGAGATCGAAAGCATCCGGCTTTTCGACCCCACCACCCAGCGAACGCATAATGAAGTCGATGAAATACAGATAGCTGCTGCCGAGAGTGCTGATTCCATTCAATCGACCGAAGGCGCACTGCTGGCATACCTACCCGAGAGTACTCTACAATGGACACTCGACGACCCTGCCACACTCCTGCGCGAGCATCCTTACCGCTTTGAAAATATCAAAACGATCAGTGGTCGCCTACGCTCGTTCCATCAAGCGCTCGCGCATCGCAAGAATATCGATTCGCTCACCTGTATTTGCGAACTGGATGCAAATCCTGAACTCTTTCTTGAGGCCGAGCGCATCGAGATTCAGTCCGAGCCGGCAGCTAACTACCGTTTCCATACAGACCATGCGCACATCGGCTACGACCGATTCGAGTCCGAGAAGAGTGCACGTTTCAAGTTTGAAGAACAACTCGCGGATTGGATAAATGAAGGACTCGAAATTACCTTCGCTACCGCAGGTGAGGGCGAGCAAAAGCGAATCGAAGAACTGCTTGCCGACAATCCATTGACCGCACGGATCAAGCCCAATTTTGTCAAAGGCACAGTATCGGGCGGATTTATTCTACGCGCTAGCTCAAAAGTTCCACTTGCCACCCTTCCATTTCACTCGAGCACAAAAAAAGGTTTTGTTTTAATCACCGACACGGAATATTTCGGTAGTCGAAACCGCAAGATAAGCCGCCGCGAAAACCGAGCCCGCAAAACTTATTCGCAAGTGGATCAGCTGCTCGACTTCACTGAGCTAGTAGACGGCGATTCACTTGTCCATTTACAACACGGTGTCTGCCTTTTTCGAGGCCTCACCCAACTGGAAATTCAAGGCGGCACCAAAGAGGTCATATCCGTCGAGTTTGCCGAGCAGATGACGATTCACGTCCCCCTGCAGGAGTCCCACTTACTCACTCGCTACGTCGGCCTGAACAAGTCGCAGCCAAAGCTTGGCAAGGTCGGCGGTGCGGCTTGGGATAGGACCCGTGCCGCCGCCGAACGTGCTACCCTTGACTACGCCGCCGAGATGCTCCAGCTCCATGCCTGTCGCACCAAAGCTGGCGGTTTCGCCTTCCCACCCGATCACCCGTGGCAGAAAGACTTGGAGTCCGCCTTTCCATTCAAAGAGACGCCCGACCAGTTGAGTGCGATCCAAGCCTGCAAGCAAGACATGGAGAGCAGGCAAGCGATGGATCGTCTGATCTGTGGCGACGTCGGATTCGGCAAGACAGAGGTCGCCATTCGCGCGGCACTCAAGGCTATACTTGCGGGCAAACAGGTCGCCATTCTTGTGCCCACCACCGTGCTCTGTCAGCAGCACTTCAACACCTTTCGCGAGCGCATGGCGCAATACCCGATCATTGTCGATATGGTCAGCCGCTTCCGCAAGCCCGCACAAAATAAAGAGAGCCTTGCGCAGCTCGCAGCAGGAAAGATCGACATTGTAATTGGCACCCACCGCCTACTCAGTAAGGACGTCCACTTTCAAGACCTCGGCCTGCTTGTTGTCGACGAGGAGCAACGCTTTGGGGTGAAGCAAAAGGAAGGTATCAAGCAACTGCGCGCCGACGTAGATATCCTCACTCTCAGCGCCACACCGATTCCACGCACCCTCTATCTCGCCATGGCGGGAGCGCGTGCCATGAGCGTGATAGAGACTCCACCCGTTAATCGCCGTCCGATAGAGACCATTGTTAGAAGCTACGATGAAGATTTGATCCGAAGCGCAATTCAAGCCGAAACAGACCGTGGAGGCCAAGTCTTCTACCTACACAATCGGGTCGATAGTATTCAAGGCGTCGCAGCCAAGATCGAGGCAATGCTCCCAAAGCTTAAAGTCGTTATCGGGCATGGGCAGATGACGGAAGGTGCGCTCGAAAAAGTCATGACGGAATTCGTCGCGGGTCAATCCGATGTCCTAGTCTGCACCACCATTATCGAATCGGGTATCGACATCCCGAACTGCAATACCTTAATCATTGAAGGTGCCGACCGATTCGGTCTCGCTCAGCTCTATCAGATACGTGGACGAGTCGGACGCTTTAAACGGCAAGCCTACGCTTACCTATTACTCCACCGCCATGCTGCACTCGTTGACCAGGCACAGAAACGATTGAATGCACTCAAACAACACAACCAACTGGGAGCTGGTTTCCGCATAGCAATGCGAGACCTTGAATTGCGCGGTGCAGGCAATCTACTTGGCTCGGAACAAAGTGGTCACATCGCAGGGATTGGCTTTGAGCTGTATTGCCAATTACTTAAACAAAGTGTCGCCCGACTGAAGGGTGAGATAGGCGCCGACCGTATTCGTGCCGAGGTTAAGCTCGACTTCATCACCTCCGGTGAGGGTGGACGTCGTGCCCGTAAAACCAGCGGTACCTTTAGCTTTGCCGCAATTAAGGATGCCGAATACGGTAAGCACAAAAGCGAGCTAATCGAGGCCGCGCTACCCACTAATTATATTGCCGAACCGCGCCTTCGGATCGACTTCTACCGCCGTCTAGCCCTCACTGAAAAAAGTGCTGAAGTGGAGGAAATCGCCGAAGAATTAGCCGACCGATTCGGCAAATTGCCCCTCGCCACCAAGGCCCTCATCAATGTCAGTCATATTCGCGTGCTCGCCGAGTTAGCAGGCGTACGCCGTGTCGAGACCGAAGGCGACCGCTTAATCTGCAAACTTGCCCATCCCGTCAAAAACGGCGAATTCCTGAAATCTGGCACTCGCTTCCCTAGACTGAAAGCCAAAGATCCCATCACTCGCCTTGTCGAAATTCAGAGCTTTTTGAGACGACAGCAGTGGCTCATCTAAAGGGCGTGATACTGGCTTTTTCAAAAGTGAAAGCGGGACTCTCATCACGTTTTTTATGGCTGTTTTTTCATATACATAGGGGGATTTCGCCCCAGAACATTCTGCATGCATTTAGCATAAAAAAGCCCCGCAGCTTCTGAGCTACAGGGCTTCAGAAATAATCTAGCTATAGGACTTTAACTGCCCGCCTAGGAAACGAGACTGCGAATCGAAAAGTCTAAACATTAATCGAAATGTCGACACCTGCAGGCAAGTTGAGCTTCTTGAGTTCGTCGACTGTCGCGGCAGTTGGCTCGACGATGTCGATGAGGCGTTTGTGCGTGCGAACTTCAAACTGGTCCATCGATTTTTTGTTAACGTGGACGGAACGATTTACAGTGAACTTCTCGATATTAGTCGGAAGCGGGACTGGGCCAGCGACGCGTGCGCCGGAGCGTTTTGCGGTCTCGACAATGTCCACTGCGGACTGGTCGATAACTCGATAATCAAAGCCTTTTAGGCGAATACGGATACGTGGTGTGCTCATAATTTATGTGTTTGGTTGATTATTGTTGATTGAAAGTTGTTTGTTATCTGATGTGAGATGGAGAGAGATTAAATTTTAAAAGTTTATTTCTAAAGCCTATGTTATATGATCTTACTAATAACGACCTCTTGTAGAGGTTTCTAAGATGCTGTTGAGGACGATTTGCGTAACTGGTTCGAAGGATTCGGGCTCCATACTATAGGAGGCGCGGCCCTTACTGAGTGAGCGAACGATGGTCGCATAGCCGAACATTTCTTGCAGGGGCACCATCGCAGAAATTGAAACAAAGGCGGTTTTACCAGAGACGTTTTGTATCTGGCCGCGGCGGCGATTGAGATCGCCCATGATATCGCCTTGATATTCATCGGGCGTTTCGACTTCGACTTTCATTATGGGCTCAAGCAATTGTGGACTAGCTTTTTCCATGGCGTTACGGAAAGCGTAGATACCAGCCATCTTGAAGGACATTTCAGAGGAATCCACATCGTGGAAGGAGCCGTCGAAAAGAGTGACTTTAAAATCAACCACTGGGTAGCCACAGACAGAACCATTGTTGGCAGCTTCGCGGATGCCTTCAAGGGTGGGCTGGATAAATTCTTTTGGGATCACCCCGCCGATTGTCTTATCGACGATTTCAATGCCTGCACCGCGTTCGAGAGGCTCGAGCTTGATACGGGCGTGGCCGTATTGACCGCTGCCACCAGTTTGGCGAACGAATTTGCCCTCCCCCTCTGAATTGGCAGAAACCGTCTCGCGGTAAGCGATCTGAGGGCGGCCAGCTTCTGCTCCGACTTTAAACTCACGGAAAAGGCGGTCTTTAATGATTTCGAGGTGCAACTCGCCCATCCCAGCAATGATCGTCTGCCCGGTCTCTTCGTCGGAACTAACGAAAAAGGTAGGATCCTCTTCAGCAAGGCGCTGCAGACCGGTCGCCATTTTTTCTTGATCAGCGGTGGTCTTAGGTTCGATTGACATCGAGATTACCGGCTCGGGGAATGTGGGTGGCTCCAAGCGTACATCGAAACCCTTGGTGCAAAGCGTATCGCCAGTGACAACATCGCGCGCACCAACGATCGCGCAGATATCACCAGAATAAGCGACGTCGATGTCTTCGCGGGAGTCGGCCTTCATGATAAGAAGACGAGAAATGCGCTCGGTCTTGCCTGTGCGTGGATTATAAAGTGCGTTTCCTTTGGCTAGGTTACCCGAGTAAACGCGGACAAAGACGAGCTTACCCACGTAGCCATCGTTCATTAGTTTAAAGGCTAGGCCTGCGAACTTGGCATTGTCGTCAGGGGCGACTTCAACATCACGGCCTTGCTCGGTCTCACCCTTCATCGGAGGCAGGTCGAGTGGGCTTGGGAGGAAATTAACCACGGATTCAAGAACGGCTTGAACGCCCTTATTCTTAAAGGCACTACCCGGAATAACGCCACAAAAGCCGAGGGAAATAGTCGCCTCACGGATGGCAGCGCGGATGTCGTCGGCAGTCAGTTCTTCGCCTTCGAGGTATTTGTCAGCCAGCGCTTCATCAAAGTCGGCAAGGGCTTCAATTAGCTTTTCACGATATTCGTTGGCTTGGTCGACTAGGTCGGCGGGGATGGCCTGCGTCTCGAAGGTCATGCCACTGCAGTCAGCCGTATCGTAAATCCGAGCTTCCATCGTAGTGAGGTCGATAAGCCCGATAAAGTCTTCTTCGGAGCCAATAGGTAGAAAGATGGGGTGCGCATTCGCACCGAGGCGCTCGCGCATAGACTCAATGGCGGCGAAATAATCCGCGCCAACGCGGTCCATCTTATTAACAAACGCTATGCGCGGGACATTGTATTTAGTCATTTGCCGCCAAACCGTTTCAGACTGTGGTTGCACGCCAGCAACGGCGCAAAAAACACCGACGGTTCCATCTAGGACACGGAGCGAGCGCTCTACCTCGGCGGTGAAATCGACGTGCCCCGGAGTGTCGATAATATTAATTTGGTTACAGATCTCGGCGTAAGGACCATCTTGATTGGTCCAGTTACAGGAGATCGATGCGGAGGTAATAGTAATACCACGCTCGCGTTCTTGGTCCATCCAGTCGGTGACTGCGCTACCTTCGTGGACCTCACCCATCTTGTGGACGACA
>JAKVCM010000151.1 GCA_022448605.1 Puniceicoccaceae bacterium
CTTCAGTATCGGTGATATGAGTAAGACCGAAAGTTATACGCTAACTGCTACAGGCACGGGAGTTTCCTATGCAGGCTTGAGCGATATTTATCAAACGCAGATAGAAAACTTAGTCGCATTTGGAACGAACAACGAAAACTCTTATGGGTCTCCCACATCAATTCCAGTAATTTCTTACTCGAGTTACCTTCTTGACTTGATCAATAGAATTGAATCCGAGAGAGACGCTGCATTAGCGGAAAGAGACGCCCGACCAACACAAGCTGATTATGACGCTGTAGTAACCGATAGGAATTCAAGGCCTACACAAGCAGCCTACAACGCTGTAGTAGCGGAAAGAGATGCCCGCTTAACTGAATCAGAAGTACGTGACTTAAGATTAGGCAGTAGTATGCTAGAAGTAGTAGACGGAGATGCTTCTATTAACATCGAATTAGAGGCTACCGATAATCTTGGTATCACAAGCCCAACTTGGACACCCGTTCCTGAGAGCAAAGTTATAATCCATCCTAATTACCAAAGTGGTAAAATCAGAATCGATGTAGGAGCTGATGATGCATCTAATTCAGGAACACGCTTCTTCCGTTTCAAAATGACGGAGTAATTTTTAGAAGGCACTTTTAAAAAAGAAAAAGTTGAAGCACATTAATAATTAGCGATATTATAACTGCTTTGTGTCAATATTCTGCATCCGTTAAAACAAAACATCTCAAAACCTTAGTAAAGTGAAGGCGTCTTTCCCATTATTTGTTACTCTGGTCTTATTTGTAAATACTTCTGATTTAAAAGCTAGTATTAACAAAATTCTTAATGGGAATTTCGAGACAGGAGATTTAACAGGATGGACAACTACGTCCCCCAACCCATCTACAGTTCCAAATGGAACTTTTGAAATTGAATCATTCGATTCCTATTTCTATAGAGCTGGTCAAACAGTATTTAGTGAAGTCGAACAGACTATAGATATATCTGATTTAGCCTCAGATATTGATTTAGGGGTGGCTGATGCAACGCTTTCCGGATATCTCGGTTCATGGAGTAACGATGATATAATAGTAGTAGAAGCTGCTTTTTTTAATTTAACTTCGGAAGATCTTGGAAGCACAATTTCAATCAGTGCAATAGACAATCCCCTACTCAGCAGTGGAAGCTTGGGTCTTACTAACCCCGGAAACCTAGAAACGACAATCGGGGACATTCCCGTTGGTGCTCGATCAATTATTATGAAAATTCGCTCAGAGAGGACGCTTGGTTCTGATAATGATGGCTATGCCGATAATCTAAGCATATTTGTTTCTGTGCCCGAGCCTTCAACATATGCACTTCTTCTGGGTGCAAGCGTTCTTGGGTATGCTTGCCAGCGAAGAATGAAGTAGATCAAAGATTCTGACTTAATCAGAGGAGTGAGCCTTAAGTTGCTGTATATTTAACAAACTAAGGCAGACGATATACAAACTTAGTTACTTCAGCTTAATACGATTAGAGGGTATCACTGCCTTCTGAAAGCCATAAGCCCGAGAGCTATAATTCCAAGAAGCAGCGCGGTGCTGGAAGATTCTGGAACTACGCTCATTGTTATTGTGTCACCAGTGCCTCTTAGTGTCCAAGTATGGACCTGACTGGTGTCTATGCCAAGACTGTCAAGAGAGGTATTAGCCCAGGTCATTTGACCTGAAATGTTACTTCCTGATGTCCAATCATCTGGAAGCACAAGTGCTTTTTGGAAAATACCAAAAGCATCTCCTGATGTTTCTGTCGGGTTAGTCTGGCCACCAGAGCCAAAACCACTACCGCTACCTAGCCTGGGCCCATCGTAAAAAGGACTATTACTCGATGAGTTATTAACAACATATGAGCCACTAAAGGTGCGCCATCCGCTAGGCTGATTTGTATAGTAGCCTAAGGAAGGATTGAAATTATATGCAGAAACTAGAGCAGAGTTATCAGATATCTTTGGATCATTTGTATTTAAAGTCCCTGAATAATATGAGACCACATCATTACCGATCTGATCAAAAGTAATCGTTATTGCAGCGTTCAACCCGCTGCATAACAAAAAGAATAATAAGCCTCTCAGTAACATTATTTATAAAACCAAAATTAGAGAAATTAGATTATAAATACAATTTTTTCTAGGCAAGTCGATGTAAATATACAGCATAAAGAGGCTATATAAGCGAGTGCCCTCCGCCTAGCCTACTGAATGTTTACTCTTCATCATCGTTGTCTGTTTCAAGCTCCGTAAAAGCTTCTTCAAGCTCAGCGTTAGTTTCTTCTAGCTCAGCATTAGCTTCTTCCAGTTCTGTAATAGCTTCCTCTAGTTCAACATTGGTTTCTTCTAGCTCAACATTAGCTTCTTCTAGTTCTATAATAGCTTCCTCTAGTTCAACATTGGTTTCTTCTAGCTCAGCATTAGCTTCTTCCAGTTCAAAGTTAGCTTCTTCTAGTTCTGCAAAAGCTTCCTCTAGTTCAACATTGGCTTCTTCTAGTCCAAAATTGGTTGCTACTATTTGCTTTTCTTTTACTTCAAAAATAAGCTCAAGTTTTGTTGGTCCACAAGCAACAACAAAAAAAACTAGAGTAGATAATAAAAACGCTAAAAGTTTATTTTTCATAAGTCCTCATAGGATATAAGCCTACCATTCCATAAGGTGAAGTATTTTTTTAAAAATCGTCATAGTATAAACACATCAGAAAGAGGGTCGCCAAGCGAACCCTTGCCCCCTTCTCCAAATTCCTACGAATTTCCTGACCTAGTATGAGCTTTTATGACCTCATTCATCGTAAGGTAGAAAGTAGTAAGCCTGTAGTATACTGTAGCAGAAATACTTACAAATCACCTTATTTTTCAGGGACGCGGGTTAGACTCCCGCCACCTCCACCATTTTTATTCTCTAATGAAAATCTATTCAGCGATTACTCTGAAGAACGCTTGGTCCTCTAAAGGATAAGTTTGGATCAACTTGCCACCATTTACAGATGTGTCCTGTGAATTAGTAAAATCAAGATCACTGGACGTCTCCAAAGTAATTTGGCTGCCTTCATCACCTGTTACGGTGAGCTCTATCTCATCTGTAGCGTTTATTTCGATGTGGGCTAGAGGTACTATCTTATAGAGGCTGCTTTGGTCATTACTATTAGCTACGAAATAAACCTCCCCAGCTCCATCAACGCAAAATGCACGGATGTCTGTTAATAAAGCTCGATCGGTCACGCCAATCTGAAATCTCTTTATCAAGGGCGTATCATTTAAACCTTCTACATAAAAAAGTTCACCAGGCCCTGATAATATAGGACCATAATCTCCACAGATATATGCACCTTGTAGTTCTGGGATTAGTGACCCCCTGTATATGTGACCTCCGATAATATTAGCGTATCCCTGATCATGATCGTATTCAACGATGGGATCTTCAAGTCCGTCTATAGTCGGCGCACTATGTAATGAACCGATATTACCGGTAACAGGATCAAACAAGAAACTTCCCTCCTTCGCCCTCCAACCGTAATTTTTTCCTACAAGAACTCTATTGACCTCTTGAACAAAATTTTGTCCTGAATCTGAAGAGTAGATTTCTCCGGTAGATGGGTCTTGAGAGAAAGTCCACGGATTTCTAAATCCATAAGCGTATATTTCTGGGAGATAAGTTGGATGTCCTACAAAGGGATTGTCGGCAGGTATTCCGTATTTTCCGTTTGCGCTGTTGTTACCATCCGGATCTATGCGAATAAGTGTGCCAAAAATGTTCGTGGCATCGGCCCCATTCCCAATAGCAACATGACCATTGCCAGTGTCGTTCGCATCGCCACCATCACCGATAGCTACCATAAGAAAGCCATCCGCATCAAAAAAAAGATGCCCACCGTTGTGATTAGAGCCAATAACCGGAAATGAATTAGCAGTTGGTTGTTCAAATCTCAGTATTTCGGTATCCACATAGGAATCGCTAAAATCAAAAATACCATCTGAGTTATCATCTGTAATAGTTCTTTTTATAATTACGCTGTGATGATCAATCTCATCATAATCTGTCTCATCAATTATGAGAGTGTCAGGTGGAATAGCGAAGTCAGGCGCCGAAGTTCCCTTTGAATAGCTGGCATAGAAAAATAATGTTCCATCGCTGGCAAAACTTGGGCTTAAAGCCAGACCCAAAAGGCCACGTTCGTCATACCCAACAGTATCTAAAACTAGTGGAGTCAAATTTGCAGAAACATCCATCAAATCGCTTTGCGAAATAGATCCATCTGAATTTAAGACTTTAACTCTACCCTCTTGCTCTACTAACAGAAGCCTTCCTGTTCCATCATTAGGATCTGCAAGACCAATAAGGTGCGAAAGGCCTGAAACAACTGTTTGCAGCCCTATGGCAATCTCCCCCTGCGGGACATCTGGCAAGGGATTAGCAATAACTTGTTCATCAAAAAAGTAGCCTTTGTTTGAGTTGTCTTGCGCTGAGACCCAATAATCTGGGTTTGAAGCATCTAATGCTGTAAGCTGTAGATGACCAGAGCCTGACAAACTGCTGACATAGTTTTTTGTCTGTCCAGCACTAAAGCTTACTCTGGATGCTAAAGTTATAGAATCTCCAAAAATATTGGTAATTGTAGTGTCTTCTTCGAGCACTCCACTACCAGTACCAAAATAAGTCACTTCTATGTAATCTGACTGGCGGTCTATCTCGGTAATAATTAAACGGCTACTATTCAAATACGAAGGCGAATCATCTTCAGGCAGGACGTCGACATTTAGTGATGCAACCATAGTAGTGTGAAAAAGCTTTGTACAGTAATAGTGAAGATTGTTACTATAACTTGCTGGAATAGTCAGAGTCATGCTCTCTGAAGATCTAATACCATCAGATTTACTGATAGTCGAATCGCTACTGATTGGAAAGCTTAACGTACCAAGATGATAAGAACCAGACGAGTTGTTAGGTATATCACTCAGGTAAAACGGGTGGTTGTTTCCTGAAATCTTGTGAAAGGTGTAGGTATTCCCTATATAAAAAACATAGTCTGATATATTTATCTGATTACTACCCGCCTGATCAGTGAAAAAATTATAGTATTCACCACTGAAATAACCGTTTCCCACATAAATGTCGCTCGGTGCAGGGGTCTGGGCAGATAAAGCCGATGTAATAATGGTAAAAACAAGCAATGTGTTTAAGAAAACACTGGGGGCAGGAAATTTAGGTTGAGCCATAACTAAGCAACGATCTGATTAGAGATTCATTACAAACTATACGGGCAATAAGAGCAAATACTGCATCAGATATAGATACAAATTGCCATAAATCACTAATAAGTGGGTTCAACTCCCGCCACTTCCACCATTTTTCCCACTATTCATGGTGCTTCAGGGGCTATTTCCAAATTACTGCCCGATTGTTGCCCGATTATTGGCCAGATAATTAGGCACCATTACCTCTCTGAAGATCCACAAATCCAAGGGCTAGTGAAGTGACTAATTGAACCGCTACTTTTGCTTATTAAATTTTAATTTTTTAATAGATTTTGTTAAATCATCCCAATTTGCTAAAAAGCTACCGACTGCAAATATTGCGAGACCGTGATGAGATGCAAAAGCCTCAAATTCGTGAAGTCCTAATTCTACAGAAATTTCTAATAGGCAGGAAATCAGTAGAATCCCATAAGTTATTATGCCGAGGATTGGGGATTTATTGAAATCAATCATAATTATTATATATTAACATTAAGATCTTAAAAAAATAGCGAAACTATTGACGAGATAATAAATTAAACCAATCTAAATATAACATCTCGTTTGGTGATGTTTATTTTAAAAGCAATTGGTATATACACCAGCAATTGGGCTTTCCAACAAAACCTGCCCAAGCAGTCTTACTATGACAAATGAAAGTTCTATTCTTAATCTATATAATAATTTTTGTAGGTTGTGCTACTCCATACCAGCAATCAGGTCTACTGGGTGGATTTAAAGAGATCAGATTATCCGACAATTCATTCAGGGTTACTTTTAATGGCAATGCCCACACATCTATCGATAAAGCATCAAATTATTGCCTTTTGAGATGCGCCGAACTTTGCCTTGAAAGTGGATTTAAATACTTTGTTCTAATTAGTGAAAATACACACACTGAGAATTCAACGCATACGTCACCTACATATGCACGAACAACACATTTCGGTAATTACAGCTATACTAATGTGTATGGTGGCCAGACTTACAGCCACAGTGTTCCAACAACTACTAATGAAATACTGTGTTTTGATGAAAAGCCAGAAGCTTACTCTTATGACGCCTCATACGTTAAAGATTCTTTTATGGAAGAGTATCAGCTAAGTAGTATGGACAAATAAGCGTGAAACCAATCAGATAAGCATTAACAAGTGGGCACCTAATCCATGTGCGCATTAGTGAGGTAGCAGCCAAGCGAAACCCTTTAATTCAGCGTCCTAAGAACACCCCATTTTAGCGCAAGGATATCTGACCTAGTAGACCCTAAGAACCCCTTGTGTGACTGTTTGGATGTTTTCCATATAATTTGAGTTTTTCCCTCAATGTGAAACGTGAGACACCCAACAAACGTGCCGCTTTAGCTTGGTTTCCATCGGATCTCTCTATTGCCATGGTATACACTTCACGTTCAAACTTCTCCGTTAAAGTGGGTAATGCCGCTTCAATTTCATTTGCTGCTGCACGATTAAATTCACATTCGATAATCTGTTTTAGCTGATCTTGTTTTTTAGCTAAAATTTGTGACTCTTTAATGATATTATCGAAATGTTCTACATCGAGGGTTGTATTTTTAGAGTTCAATATCGCCTTACTTATTACATTCTGTAACTGACGTATATTACCTGGCCATTCAAGCTGTGCCAGATAATCTATCGCTTTCTTGGTAAAGTTTGGAGTCGCCAAACCGTACTCAGTGGCAAACTTCTGCAAAAAATAACTCACTAAATCAGGTATATCCTCTCGTCGATCCCTAAGAGGTGGAATGTGTACAGAGATAACATTGAGCCTGTAAAATAGATCTTCACGAAATGTGCCCTCAGAGACCATTGATTCCAAATTTCTGTGCGTTGCCGCAATTATGCGAACATCTACTGGAATGTTTTTAGAACTTCCTACGCGCTGAATTGTTTTTTCCTGTAAAACACGTAATAGTTTGACCTGTAGTGATTGATCCAAGTCGCCAATTTCATCAAGGAATATTGTACCTCCGTGCGCTTGTTCAAATCTTCCAACTCGTAACTGGCTTGCTCCAGTGAAAGAACCTTTCTCATGCCCAAAGAGTTCACTCTCTAGTAAATTCTCTGGTATCGCTGCGCAATTTACGGCTACAAATCCTTCGTGTGCACGATGACCGTGCTGGTAAATTGCTCGTGCAATGAGTTCTTTACCAGTCCCGGTCTCGCCTCTGACTAATACAGTCACTGTTTGTGAGGCAATTCTTCCTAGTTGCTTGTAAATATCACGCATAGCGCGACTTCGCCCAATTATTGTATCTTGATCACTAAATACCTCACCTATTTCAACTGGCCTAGAATTTAATCTCAGATCAATTAGCGCTTGGTTAATTGAATCAAGAAGCTCCCGTGTCGTTACTGGTAACAAAAAGAAATCATAGGCTCCTGCCTTAATGATTTCTATCGCTAAGCTACTCTTCTTATTTTCGCTGAGAACAATAATTGGAACTAAGCGCTGTATTTTTTTTATTTTCAAAAGCACAGCTAATGGCGCCAGATCATTAAGATCACTCATTACCACAATCTCTGTCCTACAATTTTTTGAGGTTAAATGGCTGTAGGCGTCACCTAGGTCATCAAAATATTCAAAGCCAGAACCTTTATGCAGTAATTTTTGGATCTGTGTGCGCAGTTCAGAACTTAAGCCAAGGTATAGTAGGTTCGTTACTGGTTTAGAATTATCATCCATCTTTTTATCTACTTTTTATCTATCAAGGCTTACTAACATAAGCAATAGCTAAAGTGGTAAATTACTTACCACTTTAAGAGAAATCATTGACCATATAGTGCAAGTGAATTTTTTATTCTTATTTTTAAATTGTTGTATACCAGTATTTTATAGTTTACACAAAAAAATTGGCACGGTGAATGCAATAAAGGTTACCTCTATCAAAAATCTAACCCAAACATTAAAAAATGAATAATAATATCATCAACTACAGAGGCGCAACAACTACTGCTAACGACGTAAAAGCTGGGAATCTATCTCACGCAAATTCGCTGCAAAATAATAATCCAGAACTAAGCTACCGAGGAGCACATTCCGATCATGCGAGTGTAACTGCTGGAAATCAGAAACATAACGAAGATCTTCGAAGTGTTGATCCAACTATTACTTACCGCGGAGCATCTGTAAAATATTCAGAAATCCACGGATAGTAATTATCTAAAATTGCTAAAAAGTCGCTAAGTGTATCACTTAGCGACTTTTTTGTATTCAAAATTATAGCTGTAGTTATAGTTAAGCGCGGTTCAGTAATAGAAGATCATAACAACGGAGCTATTTTTTCGTAACAGACAAGCGGCCAAACATTTATACTAAGAGGTTAAAACTTGAGCTTACTTCTAATATTCAGCTAAACACAAAACTACAAATAAGCCTATTTATGGTTAGAAGAATTCGACTCCTGTCACCTGTCTTATTTAAGGCCCAAAAAATTAGCCACCCTAAATCATGGAAGAAATCTATCTAGCGGGTGGCTGCCTTTGGGGGGTACAAGAATTCTTCCGACACTTACCGGGCGTCTGCCAGACGGAGGCAGGTCGAGCTAATGGCACGCAAATGGACACCGAAGGAGACTATGACGGCTATGTCGAATGTGTGAAAACACATTTTGATCCCAATCTAGTCACAGTCGTGGACTTGATGGCTAAGCTTTTTGAGATCATTGATCCCTATAGCCTGAATCAACAGGGCAATGATATTGGCGAAAAATACCGAACAGGGGTTTACAGCCTGAACCCCACTCATCTAATGCAAGCATCCGACTGGATCGCGCAGCGTCCCGATTCAGCAAAGATCGTGCTCGAGGTGCTCCCTCTCACCCACTACCTGCGCAGCGATGAAGCACATCAGGATCGGCTAACTCGATACCCAGACGACATCTGCCATTTGCCCAATGAGCTCCTGCATAAATACAAAAAATAGCCAGGGTTCCATTTCAAGATGACCCCTTGCGGTCTAACTTGAGTCGCGGCATCTGTTTCTCCATTAACGACTCACATTAAGGCTAGTTTCACAAAACAGTTTCTCGACATCGCAGAGTGTAGGCCTAGTTTCTCGAATTCTTTACTATGAAACCTGCTATAAAGCCTAATCGTCCTTTCTTTTCATCTGGTCCCTGCAGTAAGCGTCCAGGCTGGTCGCTCGACTCACTTAGCGGCTCGCTCGTCGGTCGGTCGCCCCGTGCGAAACCTGCTAAGGCACGCATCGAAGAGGTCATTAAAAAATCTTCCTCAATCCTTGGGCTACCCGAGGGCTACGTCTGCGGAATCGTCCCAGCCTCCGACACGGGCGCAGTCGAGATGGCCATGTGGTCGCTACTTGGCGAGCGAGGGGTTGAGATGTGTGCTTGGGAATCTTTCGGCTCTGGTTGGGTCACGGATGTAGTTAAACAGCTAAAGCTAGATAACGTAAGCAATCACGAGGCCGACTACGGCCTGCTACCTGATTTCTCGAAGGTAAACTTTGATAACGATGTGGTCTTCACTTACAACGGCACGACCTCGGGTGTGAAACTGCCTAACCTCGACTTCATTCCAGCCAACCGCAAAGGCCTCACTATCTGCGACGCCACTTCAGCGGTCTTCGCGATGGATATCGATTTTAACAAGTGCGATGTGGTGACTTGGTCTTGGCAAAAAGTAATGGGCGGCGAAGGTGCCCACGGCATGATTGTGCTCAGCCCGCGTGCGATTGCCCGCCTCGAAAGCTACACCCCAGCTTGGCCTCTACCAAAGATCTTCCGCATGACTAAGGGAGGTAAATTAATTAAGGGTATTTTCAGCGGTGCCACCATCAACACAGTCTCCATGCTCTGTGTGGAAGATGCGGTCGACGGTCTTCGCTGGGCGGAAAATATTGGCGGTCTACCTGCGCTGATCAAGCGCTCGGATGCCAACCTCAAGGCCATCGCTGATTGGGTGGCCGAGAATGATTGGATCGATTTTCTCGCGGAAAATCCCGCTACAATCTCCAACACATCAATCTGCCTTAAAATCACAGCCGATTGGTATCAAGCACTCCCCGCCGATGAGCAAGCCGCCAAAGCCAAAGCGCTGGTCAGCCTTCTAGACCAAGAAGGCGTCGGCTACGATTTCGGCAGTTACCGCGATGCGCCCCCAGGACTACGTATCTGGGGTGGCGCTACTGTCGACACTGCCGACATCGAGGCGTTGTTGCCATGGCTTAATTGGGCCTTTGCTGAGATTCAAAAGTAGATCGTTCTATTCAGCTAGCAAATTGGGTCATTTCTTTGCTTTCTCTTCTTGATTGAAGCGCATGGAGAGTAAGGTGGAGACTCCCTTTTCTGGCATGGTCACACCGAAGACGGTATCCGCATTTGAAATAGTACGCTTGTTGTGCGTCACGATGAGGAACTGTGATTTATCGGTAAAGCCATGCAAGGTCTCACAGAAGCGGCCGATATTAGCATCGTCGAGTGCGGCATCAATCTCATCGAGCACGCAAAAGGGACTGGGCTTGACCATGTAGATGGCGAAGAGCAGCGCGACGGCAGTCATGGTGCGTTGACCCCCAGAAAGCAGTGTTACGCTTTTGAGGCGAGTGCCTGGGGGCCGCGCAATGATTTCGATACCAGACTCCAGCGGATCGTCGGAATCGACCAGCTGGAGATCCGACCCGCCACCACCAGAGATCTTACCGTAGGTGAAAGCGAAATTTTTCTTCACTTGTTCAAAGGTGTCTTGAAAGAGTGTTTGCGAGGTTTCGTTGATCTCGTCGATCGTTTGAACCAGCTTGTTCTTCGAGTTCCATAGGTCTTCGCTTTGGCCTTTAAGGAAGTCGTGGCGCTCTTTAAGATCGGAGTATTCACTGATCGCTTCGATATTAACTGGGCCCATGTTGGCGATGCGACTTTTTAGCTCGCTGACTTCGTCTTCGATGGTCGACCAGTTTGTGTGATCCATTCCGGCGAGCTCTTCCTCTGTAGGATCACGGCGCTCGTGTTTGGGCTGCGCAGCGAGCTTATCAGGGTCATCCATATCGTCGAGATTGAGGCGCTTCTCGAACTCGATATTACCCTCCCAAAGCTCGGTCTTCCAATCGACTTTTAAGAGGTCTTTTTGATATTCGTCTTGGGCATTGCTTTGGATGAAACCAAGCTGTGAACGCTCCTCTGCAAGACGAATTTCTAACTTGGTTAATTCTTGGTCAAAGCTTCGGCTCTCGTTACGGCGACTAGTGAGGCTGTCGTCAATTTCGGTGATAACGCTATCGATTCCTTTAAGTTGCTCACTATCTTTGGACAATTCATCCGTAGCGATACTCAAAGTCTTAGCGAGCTCCTCACTCTTACTCACTTCCCTCGCACCTGATTGTTTGAGCGCCGCAATTTGCTCGTTGATCGTGTCGATCTCTTGGTTGCGGCGTAGGATTTGGTGCTGCAAGTTAGCGGTCTCGCGTTGGACTTCACCGAGGGCACGATCGGCCGATTCAAGACGCTGCTTCTTCTCGGCAAGTTCAAGGCGTACCTCGGCGAGAGCTTCTAGCTTATGGTCGCGAGCTTCGCGAGTGCGCTCAATAGCGGCTTCCAGATCGGCACCCCCTTGGCGCTCCTCTTTGAGCCCTTTCTCTGCTGCAGCCAGTTCTTCTCTCGCAGTTTCAAGTTCGGTAATTGAGTCGCCATGCTTGGCATCGAGGCGGGCAACTTCCTCCTCAACCTGCGTGCGGTTGCGGGCGTTGTGTTCGATCTTTTGAATCTGGTTACGTTCCTCGGCTACCAACCCAGAAGCTTCACTGGCAAGATCGCTCTGGCGCTTACGTTGCTCTTCGACAGTGGCTTCTGCTGTATTACGAAGTTCGTCGAGACCGCTCACTTGTTCGCGTAATGCATTGAGCGCCTTACGCTCCGCTTCAATTTCTTTACGTAGGCGACGAATCTCGGACTCTCGCTCGAGCACGCTGGAGGACTTTTTACCAGTGCTGCGACCACCATGAATGAGACCACGGCAGTCGACGAACTCACCACTGCGGGTCGCAACAAGGAGGAAGTGGAAGTCCGGATTCGCTTCCCAGAATTCGATAAATTGATCGAGACTATCAGCGAAATAACACGCCGTGAGCAAACGGTCGACGGGGCTTTGTAAGTCCGGGTCTCGGGTTGTGACAACTGACTGCGCGGCAACAAGACCCGCGGGTAAGTCGATGGCATCGCCCGCAGAGGCAGGCGCAAGGTCGATCTGCAGGCAGGCGCGGCCAAGGAAGTCGGCATCAAGCTTACCGATGACCGACAGTGCTTTAGCAGAATCACCAATATAAAGCGTGTCAGTAGCCGAAGCTAGTAAGGTTTCAAGCGCGGTTGTGTAGATACTGTCTACGGTCAGCTCTTTCGAAATTATGGAGACACTACCTTTGGAAACGACCTCGATTAGTTTGTCGCCGAGGATCGCCTTGGCGCCTTCACCGAAGCCTTCGAATTTCGCTTGAAGGTCTTCGAGCACGTTGAGCTGTGCGGTCTTGCGTGCGATGCCGCGATCCTGTTCTTGAATCCGCTCTTGTAGACTGCGAAACTGCGTCAAAATATCGCGCGAATCGCTGCGGGCTTTTTCAACAGCTTTTTCACTGGCTAATTGCTCAGCGCGGCGCTTTTCGAGAAGACGCTGAATCTCCAAGAACCCTTGTTCCAAAACGGCGACCTCCTCTTTAAGCTCGATCGCACTCTCTGTCAGTGAGGCATGTTTAACTTGGTAAGTCTTCAGGTCGACTTCCAATGTGGTGCAACGGGAGCGGGCTCGGTTAATGCGGTTCTCGGCAGTGAGCACATCTTGACGGATTTTTTGCAGCTCGCCTTCCATCTCGCCGAGCTTCTCTTGAGCATCGATGAGCTCATTATTACGCTTGCCGAAAATACGGTCGGAATCGTCAACTACGCCTAACTGCATTTGCTTGTTTTCGGATTCGTCCTGGGCACGGCTCGCGAGCTCAGATTTTTGCTTTTCAAGCTCGGCGATCTCTTTTTGGTATTCGCCAATACGCGCTACCATGTCTTTCGAACGGATGATCGAAAATTCAGATTGGTTATCGGCGTTCTCTTTTTCGGAGCGAAGATTATAAACTCGCTGTTGAAGTTCTTCCATCTTTTGGGAAAGACCGGCACGTTCCGCTTTTTTCTCCATCAAGATTGATTCGTCACGCTCGAGCGCGCCCGTGTGGGTATCGACCTTCTTGCGAAGCTCAGTGGCACGTTCGGCAACCTGGTTGATCGAATGGCTTAAATCAGAATGGCGATAAGCGCTGAATGCAAGGTCGAGATGCGTGAGGCGGTGCTTGATCCGCTGGTAGCGAAGTGCCTTGCTCGCCTGTCGCTTAAGCGAGCCGATCTGACGGGAAACTTCCTCGATCACGTCGGTCACACGGGCAAGATTAGCATCGACTAGCGCAAGCTTGTTGAGGGCTTCTTTGCGCTGAGCCTTGTATAAAGTAATTCCGGCAGCTTCTTCGAAGATGGTGCGTCGCTCGGCTGGGTTAGTCGATAGAATCTGGTCAATCTGACCTTGTAGCATGAAAGAGTAGGAAACACGTCCCACCCCTGTGTTGGCAAAGAGTCGTTGAATGTCTTTTAGGCGAGAAGCTTTGCCGTTGATGAAGTAATCGCTGCTGCCGTCGCGGGTCACCCGGCGAGTAATTGCGACTTCATTGAACTGAGTGCCAAGCTCGACTTCGCAATCGGTAAAAGTCAACGTTACCTCACATGCGGGCAGTGCTTTGCGTTTATCGGTGCCTTCAAAGATGACGTCTTGCATCAAAGCACCGCGCAACGCTTTGGCGCTTTGCTCACCCAGCACCCAACGGATCGCATCGACAATATTGCTCTTGCCGCAACCATTGGGACCTACCACGGCGGTCACTCCTTTTCGGAGGTCTAAACGGGTGCGGTCGGCAAAACTCTTAAAGCCACTTATGACGATCTCTTTAAGATACATATTACAGAAAATGGTGCAGTTACTGGGGTATAAAAGCGATCACAACAAAGTGCCAATGAGCGCCTCGCAACTCTAAAAGCCGACTTAATACTCACGCTCGCCATAGAGAGCGGTTCCGACACGAATCTGAGTTGATCCAGCAGCAATGGCTTGCTCAAGATCACCTGTCATTCCCATGGATAACTCGGGCAGTGACACTGCAAAGCCCTCCGAAAGTACGTCTCGAAGCACTCGCAGGCTTTTAAAGGCTGCACCCGCTACCTTGGGGTCGTCGTCGAACGGGGCAATCGTCATGAGTCCATCGACCTGCAAATTCGGCATCTTGAGAGCAGCTTCGATCACTGAGGGAACTTCTTCTTCTGCGAATCCATATTTATTTGGGTCTTTGCCCGTATTGCACTGGAGCAGAATGGCTAACTTTTTGCCCTGCTCACCCGCGAAACGATCCAAACGGCGCAGAAGCTTGAGAGAGTCGACTGACTGAATTCGATCGAAGACCGCCACAGCATCCTGAGCTTTGTTGCTTTGCAAATGACCGATCAGTTCCCATCGCACCTCATAGGTGTATGAGTCGCGCTTATCCGAAGCCTCTTGCACACGATTCTCGCCGACTGCCTTCAAGCCACTTCGCACCGCATATTCGATCGCCTCCACAGGATGATTCTTCGTGACAGGGAGCAAAGAAACAGAGCTTTCCGGACGGCCGCTCAGCTCACACGCTCTCGCCACTCGTGCTCGGACTTGCGATAAGTTTTCTTCATATTTAGAATAATTGATCATTAGAAACTCAGAAATAACTCTAATACTTAAGCTAGCATTAGTTTTACTTAAATTGATATTGAATGTCCATTAAGTATGTTTATCTAAGATAATCATGCACGTCGAAAATTTTAAAATATTCTCAGACTTGGTTGAAAGCGAGAGCTTCTCACGCGCAGCCAAACTTAATGGCATAACACAATCTGCGGTAAGCCAACAGTTGCGAGCGATGGAGAAGCATTTCAGTATCTTAATAGTCGATCGCAGCCAAAAGCAATTTCGACTCACACGTGAAGGACAAAAACTCTACGAATCTGCCAAAGAAATCCTCTACATCTATGAAAAGCTGAATAGTGAGCTTCAAGAGATGAAAAAGGTAATCAGTGGCACGATTCACATCTCAACTGTTTATAGTATTGGTCTCCATGAGTTGCCACCTTACGTGAAAGCCTTTTTGTCGAAATATCCAGAAGTCAACATTCGTGTCGAATATCGTCGTGCAAACAACGTTTACGAAGACATTTTGACCAATTCGATTGATCTCGGTCTCATTGCTTACCCACAACATCACAAACAGCTGGAAGTGCTCCCTTTCCACGACGATATACTCATACTTGTAGTCAGCCCCGAGCATACATTGGCAGGGAAGAACAACATCACATTGCAAGAAATCGCCGATCAAAAGTTTATAGGTTTTGAGCCCGACATTCCGACACGCAAGGCGACTGACCAGATTTTTAAAGACGAAGGCATCGAGATGGAGCCCGTCATGGAATTTGACAACGTCGAAACGGTAAAACGTGCAGTCGAGATCAACGCAGGTATCGCTATTCTTCCGCAAACCACCGTGACGCGCGAAGAAGCACAGGGACTACTCAAGGTGATCAAGTTCAAGAACAAGATTTACAAACGGCCACTCGCGCTCATTCACCGCAAAGGTCGTGCACTCACACCTGCAATGAAAAAGCTGATTGACCTGCTGACTTCGAAAGACCTCAACCGCCTTAAAAACGACGTGGGTGACAATCAAGATTCGATAGCGTAGGACCACAAAACTTCCACGGTGAGGGTAGCCACGCTTAGCTGGAGCTAGCTATTCTGCCACTGCACCTCTACGATGCTGTGTGTAGCCATTTTTTAACGAGCTATACGGATCAATTGAGCTACCCTTGAGTTGCTTGTAACGCTCAATGATCTGAGGACTACGTGCAATGTAATCAGCACCAGATGTAGCGAGTTGCCATTCCCACTCCCAATCGTCGATCATACTGAAAGGCTCTTTGATCGGATTGATTGCTCGGTTGCCGAAAAGACCAGCTAAGTCTCGTAGATTAGATGGTCCAAAGAATGGCAACACTAGGTAAGGTCCTTCGCCAATACCCCACGCACCAAAAACTTGGCCGACATCTTCAGACTCGATGGGAGCAAAGCTCTCGTAATCATCCGCAGGTGTCAAAATGCCCACAATACCGACAGTGCTGTTAATCGCGAAGCGGCCAGTCTCGATCCAAGCGCCTTTGAAGCGGCCTTGCAGGAGGTTCGACGCAAGCCTAACCGGGTAACGAAGGTTCTGAAAGAAATTGCTAGCGCCCTCTTCCACTGTATCGGGTGTGATCGCCGTGTAAGCATCTACCAATGGCTGGAGGGCATTCGAAAAAACGAAATCGTTAAACGCAAAGGTGAAGCGATTCACACTTTCAAAAGGGTCGTAAACGCCCGCAATCTCATCGAATTCTTCGTAAAAGAATGCATCGTCCTCTGTTAGCTTACCGTCTTGGGCGGTCAGAATCGTTACGCTGAGCAACCCAATAAGGGGGGCCCAAGCAAGTGGTCTTTTAAATTTTTGTGTCTTCATTGATTTCATCTTTAGCGAGTAAATCTTTAAGTCGAGCAATCAAGTCGGCAGCACTCCCTTTACGGAAATGATCGTCGATTTGTCCGCGATAGTTGGAACTCATGCTGACATTTTCCGCAACAATGTCGTAAATTTGCCAGCCAGAATCCATCAATCTTAAACGATATAGGATGTTATAGGTCTTCGCGTCTAGGACCATAGTGGATTCAATCTCGATGCGAGCCTTACCAATCTCAGTAAGCTCACCAAACGTGACAGTTGGGCGATCTTTACCTTCTAGGCCGATCACATATGCCTTGAGCACCAATTGTTTGACCAGTTCCAATACTTGAAGCTGCTCTGCCTTATTCATACGTCGCCAATTTTTGCCGATGGCATAACGGATCATCACATCCAAATCGTAACTGGATTCGAGCTTCTGACGCACTTTCAGCTGTTTTTCATTGGCGGAGAGGCTCGCATGGGTCTGTGAATAGATCACATCCAAGGTCGTATCGATCATTCCCTGAAGCTTTTCTTTTTGCAGCTCCTGAGCCGAGACAGAAACCACCAAAAGTAGCCCTAAGACCAAGGATGCCATATAAGAAAAAAATTTCATAGCTATCAGATAGACTTATTCTGCTTTATCGTCAATTCCTCCGAGCGCGAATCGGCTAATCAAACTCTCTATATCGAGAGCGGACTCGGTATCCACAATCTCATAGCCAGGCTCCATCGGAAAGCCACCACCAGGTGATAAATCAATAAATCGATCGCCGATCAGCCCAGCGGTCTTAACAGAGGCGATCGTGTCTTCGTCTAGTTCGAGGCTATTCGGTAGCTCCAGCGTAACGATGGCGTCGAAGAACTCGTCCAATACCACATCTTTCACTGTGCCAACACGCACACCGGCGATCTCCACTCGGCTACCGGGGTTCACCCCACTCGCACTGCTGAAGCGTGCGGTCACCGTGTAGCTATCACTTCCAAAAAACCGTGCACTGCCCACCTGGATAGCGAGGTAAAGCACAGCGGCCAGACCAGAGAGGACAAAAGATCCCACGAGAAATTCAATGCTTCGATTCTTCATAATTTATTAATTAACTCCATTCAGTGGTGAGAACTTACGACCATAGTTAGCCTTACTCAAGAAACCCGACAGCGCCGATTGCGCATCCGTGTTCAAGTCCTCTGGTTTTCCAAAAAATTTAATTCGCCCGTCATCCAACCAAGCCACCCTATCACTGATCTCAAAGACCTCTGGTATATCGTGGCTTACGAGTAGGGCTGTAAATCCAAAGCGCTCCCGATAGTCAGCAATCATTTCAAATACACCAAACTTACGCTCGGGGTCGAGCCCTGTGGTCGGCTCGTCAAATAGCACAACTTGCGGCTTCGTGATCAGCGCACGCCCCAGGGCCACTCGCTTCTTCATACCTCCCGAAAGTTCGCCAGGGTAGCGATCCGCCGAATCGCTCAATTCCAAATGCACCAGCATTTCGTCGACCCGCTCTTGAATCTCAGCCTTGTTCAGCTTCGACGCCTCGCGTAGAGGTAGCGCCACATTTTCAAATGCCGTCAGCGAATCAAAGAGCGCATTATTCTGAAACATATAACTAAAAGTTACACCGGCATCACTTTGCGCACTACGGCGGCTTTGCGAAATCGCTTGCCCATCCAGCTCAACCGTACCTGCATCTGGCTCAAGTAGGTTAGCGATGCACTTTAAGAGCACCGACTTGCCGATCCCGCTTTTACCTATGATCGTCGTGACTGAGGCCACCGCCACATCGAGATCAATGCCGTCAAGCACACGCTTGTCACTAAAATGCTTTTTCAATCCACGAATCTTTAAAAAACTATCCATGCTACATGATGAAAGAAGTGATTAAATAGTCTGCCGCCAATACTGTGACGCTTGACCAGACAACTGCCCGAGTGGCCGATTCGCTCACCCCCCGTACACCAGGGGAGGATGCCTTCCGGTGGGTATTATAACCACGATACGCGCAAATCGAAATCGTAAGCAGTCCGAAGACAAGAGCCTTGATATGGCCGCCCTGTACATCTGCCCAAGTCACACTCTCGAAGACACGGTTCCAGTAAACGCCCGAGTCCACATTGAGCAGCACCGAGCCAGTCAAATAGCCGCCAAAGATACCGATCAAATCAAAAATTGCCGTCAATATAGGGAAACAAATCAAAGTCGCCACCAGCCGAGGTCCTACCAGAAATCCGAGTGGATCAATGCTCATGGTTTGCAAAGCATCGATTTGCTCATCATTACGCTGAATACCCAGCTCAGAAGCCATCGCCGAGCCAGATTGCCCCACAACCATCAGCGCTGTGAGCACAGGCCCCAATTCGCGGATGAGCGAGAGTGCGACCGCAGTACCTAATGCAGACTCAGCGCCAAATTTAACCAGCGTATAATAGAGCTGCAGCCCCATGACTAAGCCCGTAAAGAGCCCTACCGTGGCAATGATTGGGAAACAGCGCACCCCAATCTCGTGGATTCCTAGGGTCAACTTAGCCAAGCGACTACGCTGCGTAAAGAAGCCACGCAAAGCCCCCCAGCCAAAGAGAGAAATCTCCCCTAGCTCAAAAACCACTCTCATTGCCGAGCGTCCAAGCGTGCGTATCATAATATAAAAATTCGATTTGTGAAAACTAACTAAGTTTATGCCATACATACCCCAAACAAGGGAAGTCGAAATATCTAGCACAACGTGCCCAAAGAGGAAGGATGCGAGACAGGTGAGCTAAGAGCACTTATGACAAGCTGCCTAACAATAATCATCAGACCAATATAGTAGCGAAATTAGATTTCTGCGAAATGGCATGGGCGGAGGGACTTGAACCCCCGACCGTCGGTTTAGAAAACCGATGCTCTATCCAGCTGAGCTACACCCACATCGACATCCTAAGTTGGTGAAAGAACTCGAACTGGCAAGAAAATCTAGCAATGGGAATCAAGTTGGCGGTTTAAGAATTTGTAGACTGGATGAATCCGAAACTCTCCCTTCCCTAGCGCTTTTTACTGCTCTTATTGTGCGCGGCTTTGACTTGGGTAATGCGATTACGGCGTTCGGGGTGTTTGGTATCCATTTTAGCAGCGTCAGGACCCATCTTTCTTATGCGGGCTTTATTTTGGATCGTGTCGCTCTGACGCGGCACGTTTTCGCCTTCGCCCTCTTCGTAGCGGCGTGCTTTGCCGACGAGGTCAAATCTGACAGGGCAACCGCTCAGACGGAACTCGTGGATGATGGCTTTTTCCAAATAACGGCGATAGCCGGGGTCGAGACGCTTGACTCGGTTACAAAAGAAGCGGATGCGTAGCGGACGGGAGCCTGTCTGCACAGCGTAAAAAACTTTAAATCGTTTTGTGCCGACAATCTTGGGCGCGCGGGCTTCAAAAAGTTTTTCGATGAGATTATTTAGCTTACCCGTGGGCAGCTTCATGTCGAGGGTGGCCTGGATACTCGCAGCGACGTTCAGCATCGACTCGATCTCGAATCCCGTTACTGCAGAAACGAAGAGCACAGGCGGATTCGGCAGAAAGAACATCTCTTTACGCAGCGAATCTTCGTAGCTTTTGAGGAAATGTTTTAGGTTTTTGAAGCCATCTATGGGATCATGCGTCCAACGCTCTATAATTATGTCCCACTTGTTGACCACGATCACGAGGGCGCGTCCGGCATCAAGGATGTCGCCAGCAAGGGCTTGATCTTGCTTGGTCACTCCATCGACCGCATCGATTACTAGGAAGGCAACATCCGACCGATCTAAGGCGGCTTGAGTGCGCACGGTGGAAAAGTATTCAACGGGGTTGTCGACCTTGCGCTTCATGCGCAGACCCGCGGTGTCCGCAAGGCGGAACTTGAGTAATTCACCATCCTTGTGTTGGTAGTCGAGATCGAGTTCTACCGAATCGCGAGTGGTGCCCGGCACATCACTGACGATAAGGCGAGTGGATTTGAGCAGGCGATTACCAATAGACGATTTGCCGACGTTGGGACGCCCGAGCAGAGAAATCCGGATACGATCCGTCCGATCGGCCTCGCTACCTTCAGGCTTTGGACCTAACTTTTCGTCGATGGCGGCTTCGAGATCAGTTATACCACGACCGTGTTCAGCAGAGACACACAAGGCTTGGCCAAGACCTAGGCGGATGAATTCATCGGCCAAATCTTCATTTTCTTCGAGGTCTACCTTGTTGGTCACTAGGAGCACATGTTTTCCGTAGCGGCGGAGCTTTTGCGCGACGATCTCGTCCAGATTAGTAATGCCCTCGCGGACATCGACAACGAAAAGAATAACGCTGGCTGCTTGAATGGCAAATTCGACCTGCTCTTCAGCCGCGACAGAAATCTTCTTAGGAGTCATCTCGATCTCCATGCCAATACCGCCTGTGTCGAGCAGAACGTAGTCGTCGCGCACTTCGGTGGAAATGAGGTCGCGTGTGACTCCGGGCATATCATGGACAATGGACATGCGCTTTCCGCAAAGCCGATTAAATAGACGGCTTTTCCCGACATTAGGACGCCCGACTAGGGCAACGGTTCTGGATGGATCGATCATTTTTAAAGAATTTAGAAGTCAGTAGCTAAGAAACTACTCTAAGATCATATTTCGTAGGGTGCTTTACTTGTAAAGCACCCCGAGACTCAGTGCTTGTTATCTACGGGAATGACAAGTTGCGCCTCTACGTTTGAATAGAATTCATATACCGCTCGATACGGTCGGTGGCTTCCAGAATACGTTCGTAGCTAGTGGAGAAGCTAGCGCGGACGAAGCCTGCGCCGCTAGGGCCAAAAGCAGTACCCGGAACAACAGCGACTTCCTTTTGATCAAGAAGTCCTTTGCAAAAGCTAAGAGAGTCGAGACCAGTAGACTGGACTGATGGGAATGCATAGAAAGAGCCTTTAGGTGAGTGGCAGTCGAGGCCGGCTTCGTTAAACCGGCGCACGATGAGATCGCGACGTTTGTGATAGGCATCTTTCATTTCGGCTACAGCTGGTGCCCCGTTTTTGAGCGCTTCGATTGCGGCCTCTTGCGAAAGTATGGGCGCACAGAGCATACTATATTGGTGCACCTTCATCATGGCTTCGATCAGTGACTGAGGACCACAGGCATAGCCGATGCGGAAGCCTGTCATGGCATAAGCTTTAGAGAACCCGTGCAGGAAGATCGTACGCTCTCGCATTCCTGGCAGCGATGCAATACTGGAGTGTTCGCCCTCAAAGGTAAGTTCGGAGTAGATCTCATCACTGATGACTAGAAGGTCTTTCTCGATCGCAAATTTAGCGAGGCGCTCGAGCTTAGCGCGTTCAGTCACACCACCTGTTGGGTTGGTGGGGAAGTTGAGCATGAGCACTTTGCAGCCAGGCTCCCAAGCAGCCTCGACACGCTCCGGATCGATGCCGAATTGATCTTCAGCCGAGGTGCCCACAGCGATGGGCTGGGCGTGCGCAAGCACGATGCTCGGACTATAGGAAACGTAGCAAGGTTCGTGGTAAAGAACCTTATCCCCAGGATTGAGTACCGCGCGAAGTGCAATGTCCAAAGCCTCAGAGACGCCGACCGCAACGAGCACATCTGTCTCCGGGTGGTAGCCGATGCCAAAATTGTTTTCTACGTAAGTGCTGATCTCACGGCGCAGACGGATCAATCCTAGATTATCGGTATAACTGGTCTTACCCTTTTCAAGAGCGAAAATAGCGGCCTCGCGAATGTGCCAAGGCGTGACGAAGTCGGGCTCACCGATACCAAGCGAAATCGCCTGCGGCATAGCCGCGACTATAGCAAAGAAATCGCGAATACCCGAACGGGGCAGACCTGCTACGTGGTCTGCCACAAAATGTTGACCGTTATCACTCATTAGGGACTGACCGCGGGTTTGTCTTCGCCATCAAGGGGCGAAAGGAGTAGGTGCCCCTGCTCTTTGTAAGCACGCAGCATAAAATGAGTAGCAGTCGAGAGCACACCCTCGACGCTAGCAAGACGCTCTGAAACGAATGTGGCGACTTCGCGCAGATCTTTACCCACAGCAAACACGAGTAGATCGTAAGCACCTGACATAAGGTAGCAGGACTCGACCGCGTCGAAACGTGCAATGCGACTAGCCAAGCGATCAAAGCCTCCATCGCGCTCAGGGCTAATCTTCACCTCAATGACCGCACGGACAACAGCTTCTTGTGCGCGCTCAGGATTGAGTACGGGGCGCCAACCGAGGAGTATCTCTTCAACTTTCAGTCGGGTCAATTCAGCGTCGATCTCAGACTCAGGCAGGCCGAGAATCTGAGCCATTTGGGCAGTATCGAGACGCTCACCTTCGAGGAGCAATTGGAGTACGGAACTCATAGGAAATGGAGTAAAGGCGGGATTCTCCAAAAAAGCAAATAACATTCTCACTCTGAATTTATCCGAGTATTATCCAATTCATAGCTAGGGCTTTTGAATTAGAATGCCGCTAATTCTCTAAAAAAGCTCGGATACTTGACCAAGCCTGTTCGCCACCATCTTCCAAAATGTAGTGCCCGTGATTCGGGAAAACGACTGACTCTGCATTAGGAAAAAACTCCTTAAACCGCTCATAAAACCGCATGCTAAAGCAAAAGTCTTTGGCACCCCAGACTAGTTGGATTGGTTTATCAGCTATCTTAGCAAGCCCCTCTTCAACTTCAGTCAAGGTCTGAAAAGTACGATGCGACTTTCGTAGGGGGATATCTTTAACGAAATTCCATACCGCTACACGATCTGTCCATGAGCGATATGGCCAGAGCAGCCCCCGCTTCACAACAGGCTTGAGCGGTGTCTTCACAGACATGATGGCAGCAGGCCCTGCAAAGCCGTTCATTGCTCGGATTACAAACTCGCCGATTAGGGGCACTTTGATCGCAGCAATACGGAGGGGAATGAGTTTTGAACGGAAAGCTCCCGTGTTCAACAAGACGAGCTTCTGCAGAGTATCTGGCCGGCGCCCCGCCAAACCACAACCGATCGCACCGCCCCAGTCATGTACCACTAAGCTGAATTGGTCGATTTTGAGATGGTCTAACAAACTTTCGACATCCTCGATCCGCTGAACCAAGGTATAGTTATAATCCTGAGGTTTGTCGGAAAGCCCGCAACCAACATGATCAGGTACCACACAACGAAAGCCAGCCTGCACCATAACTTTGACCAAATTACGAAAATAAAAAGACCATGTCGGATTACCATGCAACATGACAACTACAGGCCCTGTGCCCTCGTCGATATAATGCATTTCCGCACCATTGATCAGGGACAGCGTATTGCCAGCGAAAGGATATTCGATCCGCACATCGGGCGGTAATTCGCTGGCACGTGAGATAATCACACCGTGGGCCACTCCACAGCCATCATAATACTGCTCAAACCACTGCCAATTCCTAACAGCGCCGCCTTCTGTCCTTCACAAAAGGCTCCTTGCTCAATCGCAGTCGCTAGTGTAATCGGACATGAAACTGAACCTACATTACCCAGGGTTTCAAAAGTAGTAAAGTCTTTGGTCAGATCGAGGCCCAGCGCTTTGAAAAGTTCGCGCGAGTGCGCCTTCCCAACTTGGTGGGTAATGATTCGGTCCGGCGTATTCACAGTCCAAGCAGTTGCCTCAACAAACTGTGCCCATGCACGGCTAGCAACACCGATACCAGCTACCAATAGCTCCTCCGAGTCGGTAAGCATTTCCAAAGCGTTACCCGCGCTGTCACCTTGGCAAAGTTCATTGTGCGAGCTATCCGTCTCAACGACCGCAGCAGTCATCAGCGGACACGAACTCATCGCAAGATCCTTGCGGCATAGCAACGCCGAAACCGCACCTGCGCCAATGGTAAGATTTGCAAAATAGGGTTTGATCGATTTCCGAGTCAGCTCAGGCTTAAGCAATTGCTGGAGTGTATTTTCGACGAGCGGCCGACCATTCTCCCCCGAACAAATTAATGCACGTTCAATCTGACCACTCTCAATCATGCTACCAGCGACCACCATCGCATTGAGAAAGCCGAGGCAAGCATTAGACAAATCGAATATCTGTGTCTTTCTAGAGAGTTTGAGTAAACCATGCACATAAGCAGCCGTGGCAGGCTCCAGACGGTCGCGGCAAACCGCTGAGTGAATCAACAAATCGATCTCCTCACGCTCAAAAGAAGACTTGGCCAAAGCCGCTTCCCCTGCCTGAGCTGAGGCCACAGAAGCGGGCGTGCCAGCAGGATAGAAACGCCGCTCTTTAATACCCGTCATTAACTCCAGTCGCCCCTTAGGCAAGTGCAAGCGTTCATAGACAATTGCCATTTTAGCCTCCAAATCAGCCGAAGTCCACACCTCTTCAGGAAGCCCATAGGCAATCGATTCAATAGCTACGTTATTAAAATTCACAGCACAGGAGATAAGCCACGCATGCTACCTTGCGAGTGAAAAGTTCAAATAATAGATACTCAGCGTTTGTATTTACTACCGTCTATCTGTTCAAAACAAAGGATATGGCTCTATATCGCCTATCCGAATTTTCCCTATTTTAGTTCTGGAATACTTGGAAATCCTCCTAGACTCTGTTATCTTACAATACGGTTCATCTTATCAATGAGTAATCATCAATCTCCCCTATCCAGCTTTCAAGAAATCAAGGACTGTATTGCCGAGGTTGTCGTTGGGCAGGACGCACTTATTGACCGTCTATTATTAGCGCTTGTCTGCAATGGTCACGTACTGATAGAAGGCATACCTGGTGTCGCCAAGACATTGACGGTCAGTAGCCTAGCACGAGCAATCCATGCACGATTTAGCCGGATACAGTTCACGCCTGACCTACTCCCAGGCGACTTGACAGGAACACTTGTCTACGACCCAAAGGCCCACACCTTCACCCCCGAAAAGGGCCCTGTCTTCACGAATCTTTTGCTCGCCGATGAAATTAATCGCGCTCCAGCCAAAGTCCAGAGCGCACTCCTCGAAGCGATGCAAGAGAAACAGGTCACCCTCGGCAAGGAAACCTTCGACTTACCTCAACCATTCCTTGTACTGGCCACGCAGAACCCGATCGAGCAAGAAGGCACCTACCTTCTTCCCGAAGCGCAAGTCGACCGCTTTATGTTCAAATTGAAAGTTGGCTATCCGACAATGGATGAGGAGCACATCGTAATGCAGCGCATGGCTAGTCCAAAACCAACGCTGACGGTTGATCCTGTTCTCACAATTGAGACCCTGATGGAGCTTCAAGAACAACTAGGCAAGGTCTTCATTGATCCAAAAGTTGAACGTCACATCCTGCGCATTGTCGATGCCACCCGCAACCCTGCCAAATACGATCTCGACATCGGTCGTTATCTTCGGTTCGGCGCATCGCCTCGAGCTAGCATTTACCTTTCACTGGGGGCACGCGGGCAAGCACTCATGTGCGGACGCGACTACACTACCCCACAAGACGTGAAAGATGTTGCCCACGATATATTGCGCCACCGTATCGCCATTTCGTATCGTGCGGAGGCCGAAAGCCTAAACTCCGACGATCTACTCGACACCCTACTCAAGCAGGTGCCGATCACTGAAGCTTAAACTAGCCCGATGTCGGACATGCTCGACCACATAGCACATCGCCTAAACCTACTTGAGCTTAAGTGTCAACGCCTCGTCGAACACGTGCTCGCGGGCGAGTATCAGTCAGTTTTCCGAGGCCGTGGACTCGAGTTTGAAGACGCACGCGCCTACCAATACGGTGATGATGTCCGAGCAATGGACTGGAAGGTCACCGCGCGCACCGGCAACCCGCACATTAAACGTTACATCGAAGAGCGCGAACAAGTCGTCTATCTCCTCGTAGATGTCTCTGCCTCAATGCGCCACGACAATTCAGGAAACAAGCGCGAAACACTGACCGAACTCTGCGCACTAATCACTTTCGCCGCCATCAAGAACCAAGACCGTGTCGGACTCATTCTTTTCAGCGATCAAATCGAACAAATAATCATGCCCTCCAAAGGCCGTCGACATGCAATGCGAATCATCGAAGAACTCATAAATTTCAAACCAACGAACAAAAAAACTGATCTCGCCAGTATGCTTGAGTGCTTCCGTCTCTTATCGCGCAAGTACTCCATTGTTTTCTTAATATCAGACTTCTTAACGGATCCGAATACCCTAGAGCTTCAAGCGCTTTCTAATGTCCATGACCTGAATACCATTCAGATTCTCCACCCATTCAATAAGTCAAAGCAAGGGCGTGCACTGATCCGCATTGAAGATGCCGAGACAGGCCAACAACAAGTCATCGATTCCGCGCATCAATATACGCAGCAGGCGGCACAACAGGCGCAACTCAAGGAGGAAATGCTCAAGGCAGGCGTCAACCTTCTGCAAATCGAAATCGGTTCTGACTGTGTCGACGCTCTCACCAATTATTTCCATCAGCGCCAGCGCCGCGAAACCGATGAAACCGGTGGCTAAATGATCGCACGCTTGATTCTTATATGGGTAACGCTTCCCCTCTACTCACTCCTCGCGCAAGAGATCACCATGACCCTATCGCCCGAGGAGTGTGCGCCAGGCGATTTGGTTCGACTCAGCTTCGAACTAGAGTCGGAGACATTTACAGAGATGACAATAGGCTACCGTAGCCCAGAAGGCATTCACCCAGTCGTCACTGAGAAAAGACCGATTGAATTCAACTCCCAGACCCAGTGCTATGAGCAAAAAGAATACTGGATCTTACAAGCAATGCACTCAGGTGAGTTCCTGTTTTCAGACCTGATGGTCACGCTCGATGGTCTCGCCGATATTAAACAAATCAAAATGAAGCCTATCAGGCTAAGTGTGACTGGCTTTGCCAAAACTGAAGACAGCGCCACTCCAGAAGCGTGGCCCCCTTATCTCGAAGACCAAGGACCTATATCTCGCTGGTTCTGGGCCGCCGTCATGATCCCGATTTGCTTCGCTTTCTATCGATTGATACAGATCAAAAAAATGGGAAAACTTATGCAAAAAGACCTCATCATCGAGGACCCCTTAAGCCTCATAAGCCATCGCCTGCGCTGCGGCGAGTTCCCCGCAAATGCTATTGAGAGCTGGCTAGAAACAGACGATGCTATGTGCAAGCATGCTCTACGCAAGTCACTCCAACATGCCCTCTATGCAAAAACCTACGACCGCGAAGCGTTACTTGAGCATTTAGATAAGGAGGCACAAATATGAGTTTTCAATACCCATGGTTGTTAGCGCTCATCCCAGTCTTTCTCTGGCTCTTCAGACGGAAACAATCCGGCACATCAGTGACGGTGGACGCGATCACAGTAGCAAGCAATTTGGAGCCAGGACGCGCCCGCTACCTCTGGCTTAGCGGATGCTTACGAAAGTTATCAGTCCTTGCAGTTCTTATCGCGCTGGCTGGCCCTCGAGCGCCTGCTTCCTTTAATCGAGAGGTGAACGAAGGCATTGCCATTCAACTACTAGTCGATGTCTCCAGCAGTATGGACATGACCACGAGCAGTGCTTCAGGACAAAAAGTTAGCCGGATAGAACTCGCTAAGGAGATTGTTGAGGAATTTGTTGGCGGTGATGGGAATACCCTAACTGGCCGCCCACATGATCTGATCGGACTGATTACCTTTGCGCGCTATGCAGACACGCGGAGCCCACTCACATTTGGACACGAAGCACTTATTCAGATCGTGCGTAATCTAGAGATACAAGAACGGCCAAACGAGGATGGCACTGCTTATGGTGATGCTCTCGCCATTGCTGCAGCACGGCTAAAGAATCTTGTAGAACTCAAACACCGCAAAGATCTCGTCGACTTAGAAGCAATCAAGAGCCGCGTTATCATCCTTCTCACCGATGGCGAGAATAATTCTGGCGCTCACCTACCGATCGAATCAGCCGGATTAGCAAGAGCATGGGGCTGCCGAATTTACAGCATCAGCTTTGGCGAGAGCTTTCAA
>JAKVCM010000152.1 GCA_022448605.1 Puniceicoccaceae bacterium
GCGCGGTCCGTCCAGTTGGGGTAGATCTCACGAATGTAGCTGCAATACCAGCCATCAAGACCGAGCTGGATAATCTCTTCGGGTGACTGCTCGGTCAGCGCGGCAGAGATTTCTCGGATCGTCTCGGCAAGAGATGGCCACTCTTCCTTCGCATCTGCAGGTACTTTTTTGAGCACATCTTCGGAGACGAGCACATCGCAGAAATTCTTTTCCAGCTTTTCGGCTTGTTCGCGGGTAAACTTATGAATGCGTTCAGCAGTCTTGGGGCCAACTTTGGGCAGAAGACAGGAAAAGCGAGCAAAGGCTGAGACGTCGGCAGGGTTGGAGGCGAAGCGAAGCTGAGCGGCAAAGTCCTTGATGTGGGCTTGCTCGAAAAAGCGCACGCCGCTGGTGATCTGGTAGTCGATGTTCAGGCGGCTTAGTTCCATCTGTAAATCCATCGCCTGAAAGTGTGCACGATAGAGCACGGCGATGTCGGAGAGCTGGCGGCCTTCGTCGACCAGACCTTCGATCCGCTCGATAATGAACTTAGCTTGTCCGTGAGTATCCATGACAGGGACGAAGTAGGGGCGCTCGCGCTTGGCTTTTACGGAACGAAGCTCCTTAGAGAAGCCAAGACCCGAAGGCTGTGAGGCGAGCACAGCATTGGCAAAATCGAGAATCTCGGGCGAACTGCGGTAGTTCGTCTCGATCTTGTGAATCTTAGCGCCAGGATGGCGCTCTTCAAACTGCATAATGTTGTCGAAGTCTGCGCCGCGCCAAGTGTAGATACACTGCGCATCGTCGCCCACGGCCATAATTTGGTGGTGGCCAGCCAATTGGTCGACGATGTCGGACTGTAAACGGTTAGTGTCTTGAAACTCGTCGACAAGAACGTGCTTAAAACGGTCTTGGTATTGCCGACGAATCTCTGGGTGGTCGCGGAGTAGCTTCAGGAAGTATTCCAGCAGATCATCGTAATCGACTACTTGCTGGTCGAGCTTGGCTCTCGTGTAAGCCTTGTAGAATTGATCGATCTTCGATGCCATGCCTTCGAGAAAAGGGTAACGATTGTCAGCTTCTTTAAGCGGCGGGCGGCAGGTGTTGCGAGCGTAGCTGATCAGATCAGCGATGACTTTGGGCTTTGGGTTGTTTTTGGTTTTGATGAACTTGCCATCGGTCGTCTGAATGACGCTTTTAAGAATCGATTCTGCTTCGCCCTGGTCGAGGATGGTGTAGTTACGCTTGAGCCCGACGAGGTCGCCGTGCACGCGAAGGATTCGTTGAGCAATACTGTGAAAAGTGCCGCCCCAAAGTGCGCGGCGAGGAACCCCAGTAAGGTCTTCGACCCGTTCCAGCATCTCATGGGAGGCTTTATTGGTGAAAGTGAGTAGGAGGATCTCGTAAGCTTGCACGCCCTGATGTAGAAGGTAAGCCACACGATAGGTAAGGGTGCGGGTCTTTCCCGAGCCTGCACCGGCTAGCACGAGCGCTGGGCCTGGGGGTGCAGTTACAGCTGCGTATTGCTCATCGTTGAGTTCGGCTTTGAAATCGATTTCTGGGAAAGGAGACATATTTGTAGGAAGTTAGAAGTTAGAACTTAGGCTGGGGCAAATTCTTAATCGTAATCTTACTTTTAAATTCAGTCTTCTTCGCGCTCAGGATTAAGATTGAAACAAACAAGACAGAGGTTGCGGTTTGAGGCTTCTTGATTTCTCTACCTTGGATGCAGATTATCCCCTCCAGTATGTTATCCGAGCGCGATGAGGGTGCGCTGCGTCAATTTCTAGAGGCTTGCCGCGATACGGCGCGGGGCAAGGGGCATTTTCAGATCGCAAGTATCTCGCTGGCAGTAAAGCATATTGCGCCGCTGGCGGTGCTGCAGTCAATCTACGAGCCTGAAGAGTTACATTGCTATATCGAACGGGCAGCTGATGACGAATCGGTCGCCGCGGCTGAGGCGGTGGTACAGGGGCGATTCAATGGAGTTGAGCGTTTCGCTTTAGTCAAAGCCTTTGCCGAAGAGATACTAGAGAACACCATTGCGGTGGGTGATCTAAGCGAAGCTTTTACTGGCCCGCATTTTTTTACCGCGTTTAGCTTTGATAATTCCGTCTCGGATGGAGCCGCCTTTCCTGCCGCTACCGTGTTTCTCCCGCGCTGGCAAGTGTCTCGCTCAAAAGGCAAATATGGTGCGGTCGCCAATCTCAAAATTGAGGCCGATACCGATATCGATAGCTTGGTTGTGCGAGTTTGGGGAGCTTATCGTAAGTTTAGCGCCTTTGACTATCTGCCAAACGAGGTGAAAGAGCCATCGCCCCAGCCAAAGATTGAGTCGCGTCGCGAGCTGGCCTCAGAGGTATATCCCAATGCCGTTGAATGTGCGCTCGGAGCGATCAAGGAGGGTGCCTATGAAAAGATTGTGCTGGCGCGCAGTATCGAATTGCTTGGGGATCGTCCATGGCAGCCGCTCGATGCCCTGAACCGCCTGCGGGAGCGTTTCGCGGGCTGCTTCACCTTTTCTTTTTCGGGAGATACGTCCAGTAGCTTTATCGGGGCGACGCCCGAGCGCTTGCTTCAGATCAGACACGGCCGCTTGTTGACCGAGGCGATCGCTGGTTCTGCGCCACGTGGGCAGACCGCCAGCGAGGACGCTAAACATGCCCGTGCTTTACTTGAAAGTGGCAAAGATCTACGCGAACACATCTGCGTTCGCGATTCCATCCTCAGGCGTCTCGAAAAAGTTGGTGTAGAGGGCAAGGCCGAGTCCAATCCCCAGCTGTTACTCCTTGCAAATGTTCAACACCTAAGGACTCGGATTGAAGCAGAAGTGGGCGAGTCTGTTCACCTGCTCGACATTTTACCCGAAATGCACCCGACTCCAGCTGTAGGTGGATCCCCGCGTGAAACGGCGCTACCCTGCATTGCCGATTTGGAGCAAATCGACCGCGGTCTATACGCGGGTGTGGTCGGTTGGTTCAATCACCTAAATGAGGGCGAAATGGTAGTCGGCATTCGTTCCGCATTGATTGAGGGTAAGCAGGCTTGCCTCTATGCAGGCGCTGGCATTGTCGAAGGCTCCGATCCCGATAAAGAGATGCGCGAGACTGAGATGAAACTGCGTGCTTTGCTCGACGTACTCTCCAGCTCATAATATATGAGTTATTTTAGATCTACGCGCTTGTCGCGCTTCGTCTGAGCCCTAATTTTTATATTCTAAACTTTAAACATTATGGCAAAAGATTGGCTTGAAGGTATCAAAGATGAATACGACGTAGTAGTCGTGGGCTCTGGTTTGGGCGGACTGACTGGGGCGAACTATCTTGCAAAAAATGGGCACAAGGTGCTGCTGCTGGAGCATCATTATCAATTTGGTGGCCTCGCTACCTGGTTCAAACGCCCGGGTGGCCACATTTTCGATATCTCTCTACACGGCTTCCCTTATGGAATGGTCAAAAGTTGCCGCAAGTATTGGACCAAAGAGATCGCCGACTCAATCCATCAGCTCAAGGACGTTCGCTTCATCAACCCGCAGATGAATGTTTGGACATCTTTTGATCGCCAAGACTTCACTAATATTTTGGTCAACGACTTCAAGATAGACCGCGAGAAAGTTGAGGCTTTCTACACGCATCTGCGCCAGATGAATTTCTATGATAATAACGCGCAGACTACGGGTGAAATGTTCGAAGAGTTTTTCCCAGGGCGCAGCGATGTGCACCGTCTTTTGATGGAGCCGATTTCCTACGCCAATGGATCGCACTTTGATGATCCAGCCATTACTTACGGCATTGTCTTTTCCAACTTCATGAGTAAAGGGGTCTTCACCTTTCAGGGCGGCACTGACACCCTAATTAAAAAAATGGTAGCCGAGCTTAAAAATAACGGCTGCGAGGTACGCAAATGCGCACTGGTCGAGGGCGTGGATGTAGACGATAGCAAAGTCGTCGGTATCCGCGTGCGCAGCCAGAATACGGGCGAAGAAGAATTCCCCGTTCGTAGCATAAAATGTAAAGCAGTACTTTCCAACGCAAACGTCCGCAACACGATTGAATACCTCGTAGGCGAAAATGAGTTTAGCGAAGACTTCGTCGCTGAGGCTAAAGCTGTGCGTAACAATACCAGCTCTTGCCAAGTCTACATGGGCATCAAAAAGGGCGAAACGATACCGAATATTGGCGACCTCGTCTTCACTTCTAAAGCAGCCGAGTATTCCATCGGTGAGCTGACCTCAATCAGAACCAGCAGCCACACCTTTTCGATATACTACCCAGAGACGCGCCCGCATCTCACCCAAGATCGTTACACCGTGGTGGCCTCGCTTAACGCCCAATGGGATGAGTGGAACGACCTCTCCGAAGAGGAGTATCAGGCCGAAAAAGCCCGCATGTGCGAAGAATGCGTCAGTAGCCTAGAGTCCTTTATTCCTGGCGTACGCGACAAGATTGACCACATCGAAGCGGCGACCCCACGTACGGTGAACTACTACACTAAGTCGATGCAGGGCACTTCTTTCGGCACCAAGTTTGAAGGTCTCAAGGTCTCGATGGAGCTCTCAGACCAAATCGAAGGCCTTTATCACGCTGGTTCCGTCGGTATCATTATGTCTGGCTGGCTTGGCACCATGAATTATGGCGTCATTACTGCCAACAAGATGGATAAGTGGCTCTACGAAAAAGCAAAGGCTGTTTAGATCAGCCGTATGGCTTGTATCTCGCCCCACACCTACTTTAGGGCAGTTAGAGCTCATAAGCCATGGCGACTAGTCGAGAGGGAAAGTACTCGTTTGTGGGAAAATTCGCTAAAAGGAGTCGCAAATTCTCAATTATAACTTGACGTCAAGTTATTTAGATAAAGTTTGGGGTTATGCCAAAAATTTACCAAAATTCCGGTTCACACTTATTCCTTCTTTTTTGGAAAGCTTCGCATGCAGTTATGCGCTATGAACATCAGAGTATCGCCGCGCAAGGTTTTGCTAGTCTATCTGATTACGCTGTGCTTGAGGTATTGCTGCATAAGGGCTCTTTACCAGTCAATGCTATCGGGGAAAAAGTGCTACTTACGAGTGGATCGATGACGACGGCCGTTCAGCGACTTGAGAAAAAGGGTTTAGTTATCCGTGAGCGAAGTGAAGGCGATGCCCGAGTCGTGCTGGTTCATTTGACTAATGAGGGTATGAGTTTGATCCAGGAGGCTTTTACTGCGCATGCCGAGGATCTGAATGAGCTGTTCATTGAATTCTCAGAGGATGAGCGCATACAATTCGCAGGTCTAATGCGTAAGTTAGGTCAGCGTAGCCAGGAATTGGGCAAAGTATGAAGATTTCGGAATAATCTTGATATAAAGATAAAATTTAAATTAAAAGCTAGACATCAAGATAATACCTCCACTGCGATCATTTGACGCTATTTCCTCCCATCCGCCTTGCTATGTGGGCTGCTCTGAGACCACTAAGCCTAGGCGCGCTACTCAAAAAAGATGTTTGTTGCAATTATCTCTCCCACCGAGCCCAAGTGCCGCTGGGGACGTCGAAGGCGCTCTCTTTTCCTGTCAAGAGCATCTCGCCACAATCTAGTCGGCCTTTGTCCATTAGCTGTTGTATCAAGTTTTTCAATGCAATTGGAGTGAAGCTGGGTGTGTGGCTGGTAAGGTAAAGGAAGCAAGGCTGATCGCTCATTACTTTTCGTACGAGTTGCAAGGTTTCTATGAGAGCGTGCTCGATCTTGTAGAGCTCGCCGCCTTTTCCGCGACCAAAGGACGGTGGGTCAAGAAGGATGGCATCGTAGCGGCGGCCGCGTTTAATCTCGCGGGCAAGGAACTTATTGACGTCGTCCACAATCCAGCGGACAGGGTGGCCTTCAAGTTCGTTTAATTTGGCGTTCTCTCGTGCCCATGCGACCATACCTTTGGAGGCGTCAACGTGACAGCAATGAGCGCCGCCTTGTGCTGCGGCAAGGGTGGCACCACCAGAGTAGGCGAAGAGGTTGAGGAACTTGAGTGGCTCACGACGCTGAGTACTTTCCTTTTTGAGGGTGTCACGTATCCATTCCCACATGGCACGGGTCTCAGGAAAGACGCCGAGGTGGCCGAAGTCTGTGGTAGAGAGCTTCATTTTAACGCCCTTGACCTCTACGATCCAAGAGTCGGGTAGCTTTTCGCGACCCCGCCATTCGAGACCTTGCTTACGGGTGAAGAAGGCATCGGACTGCTTCCAGAGGGCAGGCTGGCTCGGGTTCCAGACGGCCTGCGTGCAGGGACGGTCAAGGATGATCTTACCGAAGCGTTCCAACTTGCGCCCGTGGCCGCTGTCGATGAGTTCGTATTCGTTCATGAGTTGAATTCAGGTGCAGAAAGTGGAGAGGCTAAGAAATCGCTTCGACAAAGCACTTTCGACACATAGCGACATAGCGTTCGTTGCCACCTATTTCGACTTGTTCGCCCTCTTTGATCGGCTTGCCTTCGGCGTCGGTGCGGAGATTCATGGTAGCTTTGCGACCGCAGTGGCAGATGGTCTTGAGCTCGATCAGGTTATCTGCCCACCCGAGGAGGGCCGCGCTACCCGGAAATAGATTGCCCTGGAAGTCGGTGCGAAGGCCGTAGCAGAGGACAGGTATGCCTGCTTGGTCAGCCACTTTGGCCAGTTGCTCGACTTGAGGGCGGGTCAGAAATTGGGCTTCGTCGATCAAGACGCAGGCGATGGGATCTTGTTCGTGGATGGTGTTAATGAGGAGCAGCAAGTCTTCTTCATGATTAAAGGACTTAGCTTCTTTCGTCAGGCCGATTCGCGACGCGATTTTGCCCTTACCGTCTCTTTGATTAATGACGGGCGTGAGCAGGAGGGTCTTCATGCCACGTTCGTGGTAATTGTGACTAGACTGAAGGAGTACGGTACTCTTGCCCGCGTTCATTGCAGAGTAGTAGAAGTAGAGTTTGGCCATGATGGACTGGGCAGTAGCGGCTTCAGCCACTTATAATTTGGATATGAAATGCCGAAATAAGGCGACTAAAGTCGCCACTTCGTTTGTTGCTTTAGCAGATTGGCAGCGACTCCGTAACGTAGATTATAGAAGGAGTGGGTTAGGTTTGAGCGGTTGGCGACTTCGAGCAGGGCATCTATAGTGATCAATGCGGTGGGCATGATGTCGGCGCGGGCGGCGGGGAGATGGGGGATACTGTAGCGCTCCCGAAGCGGGAGTGGGGCGAGCTTATTCTTTAACTGGCTGAGAGTAGATCGTTCGAGATGCGGTAAGGAGTGCTCGATGTCAGAGTCCGTTTCGGCGACGAGCATGGCGCGGCTCACAGTGTAGGCTCCACCAGTCCCTATGAGCGGGAGTTCGGCGGGGCTGAAGTCGAAGTCGCTGCTCATTAGTTGCTCGGTAACGTATCTACGGATGGATGCTTCGATTTTTAGGGTGAGTGGGGCATCTGCGTCTTCTACGAAACGCTCGGTCAGTCGGACTGCGCCGAGTTGCAGGGAGATGGCTTGTTGAATCTGACCGGCTTCAAAGCGAATGAGTTCGAGGCTGCCTCCGCCAATGTCGCTCTGAATAAAACTTGTCATGCCCCCAATGGCAGGGTCGCAACTGATCCCTTGCCCGATATAGTTGGCCTCTTCCGCACCGCTGAGTATACGCACCTGTAAACCCGTGCCTTCTGCAATGTTTTGTACGAAGTCATCGCCGTTAATGGCATCGCGAACCGCACTCGTTGCAACAACTACAGTGCAATCTGGCTGGTAGTTCTGCGCCATGTTTTGCAGTTTGGCGATCGTGGTAGTACCCGCGGTGATTGCGTCTTCGTTTAAGCTAGGCAATTTACTGCTGATCCCACCGCTGATTCGCGTCTCGATGGCTTCGCTACAGAGCGTTTCGATACTGTTTGACTTAGCTCCCGCACGAGCGACCAGTAACTTGATCGAGTTACTGCCCACATCGATGACTGCAATAGTATCTGGCATAAGCTCATGGCATGGGTTGGAAATGGATTCGTCAAGAATGGATGGAGATGCAGGACGAAGGCTGCCAATCCTGTCAGCTAACTGCGAGTGGGCGCTCTAGCCTCCGCCCGGAGCTGAGCCTTTATTCTTCAAAAAACGCTAGCCGTCACAGCGGAATGCGCTACATATTCTTATATTCAGAAGATGGCTTTTAACGTTGCTCATTTCCTTGCTCAGCAAGCGGTCACTCAACCGACAGCGGCTGCGGTGCGTGCTCCTTTAAGTCATGATAGCGATGGGGCGATTCGATATACAGAGCGTAGCTTTGCTGAGTTGGAAGCGGAGGCTTCGGCCACGGGGCATTATTTCTTCACGAAAGGTATACGGCGTGGCTCGCGGGTCTTATTGATGGTGCGTCCTGGTCTGGATTTGATTCGAATTGTCTTTGCGCTCTTTAAGATGGGCGCGGTACCGATCGTGATCGATCCGGGAATGGGCTTAAAAAAGTTTCTTCGTTGTGTGCATCACTCAAAACCAATGGCGCTGGTCGGCATTCCGCCAGCCATTTGGAGCGCTTGTTTATTCCGCCCGAGTTTTCGCGGGGTCGACATTAAGATCTGCGTAGGGCGTGGCTTTGAAAAACAGATTGGTGGTTTTAAAGGTCATTGTGCTTTCGAAGTGGTTGATTCTGCAGAAGATGAACTGGCGGCAATTTTATTTACCTCTGGCTCGACTGGTGCGGCCAAAGGCGTGCTTTATGAGCATGGAATGTTTCTTGCACAAGTGGAGGCGATTCGCCGCGAATATGGAATCGAGCCGGGCGAGGTGGATCTGCCGATGTTACCAGTATTTGCACTTTTTAATCCGGCGCTGGGCATGTGCACCGTAGTGCCAGATATGAATCCAAGCCGTCCAGCCTCCGTCGACCCAGAGCAAATTGTACGTGCGATCCGGCAGAATTCGGTCACGAATAGTTTTGGTTCGCCCGCGCTGTGGATTAAGATCGCACGTTATTGCGAGCGCAAATCGATTACTTTGCCTACAATTCGTCGCATTTTGATGGCGGGTGCGCCGGTGCCGCCAGCGCTGATGGCGAAGATGCGAGCGATTATTCCGAACGGCGAAATCCATACGCCTTACGGAGCAACAGAGGCGTTGCCTGTGAGTTCGATTTCTGCGACGGAGGTGTTAGAGCAGACCGCCGTCCGCACACAAAAAGGGGAGGGGACCTGCGTGGGGCGTCCTTTAAGCAATGTGTTGATACGCATTGTAGAGCCGACCGAGGGCCCAATTGCTACGATTGATCATGTAGTGGAATTACCCACGGGTTCGATTGGAGAGATTATTGTTCAAGGTGCCTCGGTCACTCGCGGCTACGATTATTTACCCGAAGCAGATGCGGGCTCGAAGATCGTGGATGGCGCGAAGCTGTGGCATCGTATGGGGGATATGGGTCGGCTAGATGATTCGAATCGACTCTGGTTTTGCGGTCGTAAAGTAGAGCGAGTAATGACGGAAGTGGGTGCGATGCATACCGATTGTTGCGAAGCTATTTTTAACGCTCATCCATGGGTCTACCGCTCTGCCTTGATAGATTTGTGCCAGGGACGACCTGCTATCGTGATCGAACCAGAAAAGTATGCTTTTCCAAAGTCTACTGACGAGCGCGCGCGCTTCATTGAGTTACTCAGAGAGCTTGGGCAGAAAAATACACAGACAGTTGCAATCAAAGACTTCTTTTTTGAGGCAAGCTTCCCTGTGGATGTGCGGCATAATGCTAAGATCCATCGTTTGTCGCTTGCGCGGAAATTTGCGCTGAAATAATTTTATTCGATGAATGTATTAGTCACAGGGGGCGGGGGATTTCTTGGTAGCTATCTGATCGATCGCTTACTAGCCCGCGGCTATAAAGTTCGTTCGTTCGGGCGCTCAGCACAGCCAGCTCTGGAGCAAAAAGGTGTTGAAGTTATTTGCGGCGAATTGGCTAATTCGACTCACGTGAGAGAGGCTTGTGTTGCTATAGATGCAGTCTTCCATGTCGCGGCTAAGGCAGGGGTTTGGGGCAATTGGGAGAGTTTTTATCAGCCGAATGTGGTCGGCACACGAAACGTGCTTGAGGCCTGTAGGACCGAGGGCATCACTCGCCTCGTTTATACGAGCACGCCAAGTGTCGTCTTTAATGGGCAGCCGATTCGGGGCGGCGGGCCAGAGATGCCTTACGGGCGCAACTGGCTCTGCCACTATGCGCACACTAAGGCGATCGCTGAAAAAGAAGCGTTAGCCGCTAATTGCGATACGCTCAAGGTTGTCGCATTGCGTCCGCACCTGATCTTCGGTCCTGGCGACCCTCATCTTTTGCCGCGCGTCATTGATAGCGTGAAAGCGGGGCGCTTAAAGATCGTTGGTGAGGGTACAAACCGAGTCGATGTCTCTTACGTCGATGATGTGGCTGCGGCACATTTAAACGCACTGGATGCCCTGAAATCTCGTAACGCGGGAACTTGCGCTGGGCAGGCCTACTTCATTTCGCAGGGTGAACCAGTAGAACTTTGGCCTTGGCTCAACCAGGTATTTGAAGGCCTAGGCCATCCACCATTGTCTAAGCGCATACCACTTGGCCTTGCCTATGTGACGGGAGCCATTGCTGAATGCGTTTGGAAGGTTTTCACTAAACCTGGCGAACCCCCGATCACCCGCTTTGTCGCGATCGAGCTGGCTAAAGATCACTACTTTGATATTGAAGTAGCACATAGGGATCTTGGCTACAAGGCTACCGTTGATATGAAAACTGCGCTGAAGGCGACCATCGAAGACCTGAAAGCACGTGGATTCTAAGCTTTGGCCCAGCTGGTTGAAAAATTTGGTCGAACTTGCCTTGATGAGTTGCCAGCTCGTATACTTCGCGACATCCCCTCTGGTATGGAAATTATTTTTCTAGGAACTGGCACCTCACAAGGCGTGCCTATGATTGCGCAACCCGAAGGTGATGGCTGCGATCTGGACAATCCCAAGAACTGGCGTACTCGCACATCGATCCATGTTGAGATGGGCGGTCACCACATCCAAGTCGATGCGGCGCCCGAGTTCCGCATGCAGTGCATCAAACATGGGCTCGATCAAGTTGATACCTTTATTCTTACTCACGGACACGCAGATCACATCTTAGGAATGGATGATTTACGCCGTTTCTGCGATCTTAACGGTGGCAATGCTCTTACAGTCTATAGTACTGACGAGGGCTTGGAGCGAGTCAGGCAAATTTTTCCTTACGCAATTTTAGATAAACCCTTGGTCCGCGGCTACCCAGCATTTCAGCTGGAGTCCATGCCTAAGACCTTGGACTTGCCAGGCGGCAGGGTCGAATCAGTCCTGCTACCACACGGTAAAATTCAAGTGCTCGGTCTCGTCTTTACTGAGGCAGAAACGGGCAAACAGTTTACTTATTATACTGATTGCAATGAAGTCGGCGAA
>JAKVCM010000153.1 GCA_022448605.1 Puniceicoccaceae bacterium
ATTGATTCCATCTATCAGTAAAGTTCGTGAGCGCGCAAGAGAGACGTCGAAGCTCTCAAATTATCGACAATATTTTATTGCGAATACAATGTATGCCGCAGACAACGATGGATTTTCTGTTACCACTGTTGATAAAAGAGATGAAGAATTACGTACAACGCCATATATAGCTAATTCAGGTAACAGCCATCCTCATTGGACCTGGTTACTTGCAGGCTACCTAGGCGCGCCCACTCGGGGGCAGTGGGTTTCTTGGTTAGATAAGATTTACATTAATCCTTATTTTGAGGACTATGATCCCACAAAGAGATGGCTTACTGGCACGGGACTTAATAGCCGCTTAAGAAGGAACGGAAACAACGGGCCTGATAGGTGGTTTATGAATATGTATTGGGCATCCTGGGAGCCTGGAGATACAAATTCTGGCCCCACCCTTCTATCTGCCGTCACTTTTCCAGAGTATCGTTTCTTTGTTGGTGATACATATGAACAATATCACGTAAGTAACCCACAGAATATTAATACAACCCAACACGACGGGAAGGGAATGTTCGTGCTATTTGATGGAAGTGTTGTCTTCTATAACCAAGTAGAGGCGGAACTTTCGTTTAATGAGCCATTCAAATTGCGAAAAAATTCAGAAGGTCCCTGATTAGTTTACTAAAGTCTGTCGTGTCTAATTATTGGTGCTGCTCAGATATAGAAATTGAGAAGTGCAGCAAGGCGATTAATTATCGTTACATTATCCATTACTAAGTGCTATAAGCTAACCGTAGCGCGCGTGCATCAATGCCAGCGGAAAGTTCTTACCAGGGCATACGGTCTGTTCGCCCTTGAGTTCTCGGTGGCCCGAAAAATTGACCTTCTTACCCAAAGCGGGTCCTCGGAGCCAATCCATTAACTGAGTAAACGCAGCGAGCTGCTTTTTACTAGGGTGCGTCTTTTCAAAGTTACCAATCAGGCAGATACCTATGGCTGTTTGGTTGATTAGGTGGTTTTTGACGTGCCCGCCGGGTTGCTGCTTCTGCCAGCGCGGCCCGATTTCAATTTCGCCATCGCCGGCATCTATGCCGTTACCGATTAGAAAGTGATAAGCGAGACCATTTTGCATCCCTCGGAGGCGGTGCGCGGCATCGTATTTTTCGACATTCCCATATTTGATGGCGCTATGGTGGACGACGATGCGTTGCCATTTGTCGCGCTGTATCTTGGTGCGAGCGGTCTCGGCGCGAACTTTTGCCATTAGGTCTTCTTTTGGGGTAGTTTGCCTGGCTGCATTCGCTGGGATCCGTAAATTTTGACCAACGAGGATGAGGTCGCGGCTTAGATTGTTAGCAGCTTTGAGTTCGTTAACACTGATTCCATGGCGTTGCGCGATCTGACCTAGGGTATCACCCTTGACGACAATATAGGTGCTCATTGCGATGGAGTTATACCCTGCTTGGTTAGTATCGCCGCTTGCCGGGATTATGAGCTTTTGACCGACTTGGATAAGATCGCTGTTTAGATTGTTTGCGCGTTGAAGTTCGCTGGTTGAGGTATTTAGGTGGAGTGCAATTTTTCCCAGCGTATCGCCTTTTTTTACCTTATAGGTAATCGCCTGTGCCCATAGTGATGGAGGTAGTAGTATTCCCCCTGCACTTGCGATAAGTGCGGATCGAGTAAACTGTCTGCGGGTGCTGTGCATAGGATTGATGCCAGGGCTTGCAGGGTAGGTTTAGTTGATAGAAACCCAACAGCAGGCGCGAGTTGGTGCGATTTAGTTTCGAATAAGAGTTGATTAACGCATTTCGAAATTTGAGGTCAATACGCTTCTCAGAGAAGAATATCACGTTAATTCTTTCATTTCGCGGTTGCTGATTATAGCGATGCTTATTGTGGTAATAATGATGTCGCATTTCAATGCCTCGAAGCTCGCCAAATTGGAATTATACCTTTTCAGTGAGCCTACAACATGAGTTCACTTCGTTATTTCTCATTGGGCGAGCCTTGCCCCGCTAGCCCACATGCAGTGGTCAGTAGTCTGCCAACGATGGCAGATGTACATGCCTATGAGCAGCATGAGTCGCGCGTAGTTAAAGCGCTAGAGTCAGGTTATCCTCGGTTTGTAGAGCATGCCTTCATCAAGGAGCTGATCTGTTTTTACCTAAATCGTGAGGGGCTAGAGGGTAACGGTGCGGTCTTGATTCCGGGTCGCCGAGCGACGCAGGACTTGGTCGATTATATCGGGAAAGGAGTATCGACGCTGAAGGTTGAGAACGCGTTATTTTTGGTCTATTTTGATAAAGGCGATGAGAAGCTAAGTCAGGGTGTAGGCAAGTTTGTTCAGCATACGGGCTGTGGCGTCTCCTCGCGGCAAGCTGAAGATATTTTGGTGTCGCATGGTCTACTTGATACGGTTTTTGAGGAAGCTTCCATCGATGTGGGCTCGCAAAATAAAGTGGAAATGGATTTAGCCGCGCTGATTGGTTGTGAGACAAAAGACGTCTTAGTTTGTGCCTGTGGGATGAATGCTTTTTACGCTGGCTTCCGCGCCGTCCAAGAAGCGCAATTAGCTAAAGGGCGCACCCAGTGGCTCCAATTGGGCTGGCTCTATCTGGACTCAGGCTGTGTGTTGAAAGAATTTTTGACCGAATCGGAGTCGCTTGAGTGCTGCTACAATGCGACCGAGACGGAGTCAATGATAAAGAAGATTGAGTCCTATGGAGATGAGCTGGCCTGTGTTGTCGTTGAATGCCCAACCAACCCTCTTGCGCAAGTCTCCGATCTTGGACGGATTGCTGAGGTTGTGCGTCGTTGCGGTGGGGTGCTGATGGTCGACCCGACAATTGGTTCAGTCTATAATTTTGATGTGCTAGCACACGCGGATATTTTGGTGACGAGCTTAACCAAATATGCGGCCTACGAAGCTGATGTGATGATTGGTGCTCTTGCGGTCAATCCCAGTTCGCTGCACTACGGCGATTTGGTGTTGCGAACCTCAAGCTATTATCAACCGGCTTATAGCAGAAATCTCGCTCGCTTGGCCTATGAAATGAATGAGGCACCTGAAGCGGTAGCCCAGATGTGCGCAAATGCTAGGCTGCTAGCAGACTTTTTAAGCAGGCACGCTGCCGTTAAGAAGGTTCATTATGCGGGCGATTCGGAGCACTTTACAGAAGTGGCAAGTTGCGCTGATGCGGGAGGGGCGATGGTCGCAATCGAGTTGCATGAAAAAATCCAACCATTTTTCGATGCATTAAATGTGATGAAGGGCCCAAGCTTTGGAACTAAATTTACGCTAGTATGCCCATACATGTATTTGGCGCACTATGACCTAGTGACGACGGATGAGGGAAGAAGATTCCTCAGATCTATTGGGATCGATCCCGATCTGATTCGTATATCAGTTGGCACAGAACCGATCTCGGAGATTATTGAGGTCTTCAAGGAGGCGTTGTCGTATTTGTAGTTGGAGGGGCATGAGGGGCCTAGCGGTTCTAGTTGCATCAATCCATAAGTAGGGCTTAGTTAGCAGCCGAAGTAGTCGAACCCATTTATGTGATTAATACGCACTCACAAGCCTGTACCCATATTTTGAATACATGACGCCGATTAGTATTATCCGCCACCCGAAGGAGCGCCGCAGCAAGTGCAGCCTGACGCCGCTGGAAGGGCGGGCAGACATTAGCTATTGTAAGGCGCGTGATGGCTGGAGCTTTGATGTAACAGGCTTCACGGTGCTAGCCTTGGGTGCACAGGAACTTTCTGCAGATGATGCGGGTCGCCCGCTGCTCCTGCTAGATAGCACATGGCGTTTATTACCCCAGCTAGAGGCATGCCTGCACGGTGAGGGCGTGCGCCGCACGCTACCGGCAGTGGCCACCGCTTATCCGCGTGTGAGTAAGATCGCAGAAGATCCGCTCGGTGGTTTGGCCTCAGTTGAGGCCTTATATTTTGCGAAGCTTTTATTAGGAGAGCGTGATGATAGCTTATTAAGCGCCTACCATTGGCGAGAAACTTTCATCGAGACCCTAAAATCAGATCAACGATTGTGATAGGCACCGTTAGCGCAGGTGAAGAAGGTATTTATGTGGACTATAAATGGATGCTTTCCAGAGGCTTACGGGAGAGTGGCAAAAAAAATGAAATTTTAATAAAAATGTACTTGATCGCGAGGAATACTTTGCCCAATTTCTGCGACCTTCTCAACGAACGGCACGCAAGTGCCCTTTCACAGAAGTTGTTCTTGATCAGTTACTTAGGCGGCTCAATTTAGTTATCGCGCCTCAAGCAAGTGTATAGTCGAATTACATTACGTTTTTCATAAGGACCTTGCTTGGCTCAATTCCCTAACTAAATTCACAAAAAATTAAAATGGTATTGACGGGCAAGAAATTTCTCAACATAAGTTTGAGTTTCGTCTCTGAAAAGAGCGTTCTTTGAAAGTTTACTTTATGTGATTGTCGGTTTTACCGTCAATTCATCGTTTTAAAGCATAGAATTTTAATTCCGTGCTTGAAAACAAATTTGAGAAGTAAATTACGTTTTTAATGTAGTTTACGCACAATAATACTATTAATAGTAGTTCATATAGAATCATACGGATATGAACTCCTGAATTCAAAATTAAATTTGATTCGGAGAGTTTGATCCTGGCTCAGAGTGAACGCTGGCGGCGTGGTTAAGACATGCAAGTCGAACGAGATTGTTTAATTTGAC
>JAKVCM010000154.1 GCA_022448605.1 Puniceicoccaceae bacterium
GTGTGTTGAAAATCTCTGTATCTGATTTTCTCCAGTAACCCAACTCCCGCCCGTTTGGTGATCATTGGCAAAAAGCTTGGTCCCATCATCAGCCTTTAAGAAAAACCTTAAACCCTCTACCTTATTCGCGTTCGCAGATGGACCCCCACTGACATACGATGCCGTTGATACATCGTAGGGTGTCGTCATCGTCCACCTCTGGAGGACATAATCGTCCTCGTCTTCGCCCTCAAATGTCAGAGCATAAAGATCCGTTCCATTGTTGTTGAGGGCAATGTCGTACAGGCTTGTGTCCCCAGCGGCACCACCCTCGTCTATAAGCTTGCTTTTTGAAGCATAGCTACACGTACTGAGATCCCAAGGAGTAGACAGCGCATATTGATACACTGTTCTTTTTTGGTCGTCGGTCGTACCATCACCCGCCCTAAGCAACACCGCACCGTCGTCAGACATCCAAATTCCATTCCAACCAGTTGTACCAGATGGGGCACCCGCTCCGTCAAAAGACTTTGAAGCATAGTTAATGGTTGCCGAAAGATCCCACGGGGTAGTGAGGTCATATTGATATAAGATATTTGCGGTGGCAACATACATGCTCGCGCCATTCGGCCTAACCCACAACGTATCAATGGAGCTATCGGGAGTCACATTGCCGGGGTTCCACGAATTGTTTGAATAGCTTCCAGATGTCAAATCGTGCGGTGTGGTTAGATTGTATTGGTATATCTTTCCGCCGCTTGATCCTCCCGTCCGTCCACTCACAAACACGACCGTTCCATCTGGCTTGATAGAAAAATCAGAATAGCCCGAAGTAGTCTGGGTCGCATAACTCAACGCTTGACCACTATCAGCCGTTTGCAAGTCGGGACGTATCTTCCACACGTCCGAAGCGGCATGCGGCCCCATTGGTAATGTTCGGTTAATCTTCGGCATAGCTATTCCACAACGAATTGACATCGAACAGTAAGATCCTTGGCGTCCCCGGTGGAGCCAGCAACCGTACACCGAACCTCAAGGTCATCATCGCGCTCAACCTTATAGTTCGCAGAGTTAATTGCCACCGCTGAATTGCTCACCCACGCACCAGCAGTAGTTAACTGAAGGCCGTTATTGGTGTCGTTATTGCTCACAAGGCCCGCGCCAATCTTGACATTCACTTTGGGTTGGTTTGCACCGGAATCAACAGTTTTGTGAACGGCCTTAAACGCCACTAAATAGGCGTCTGATTCGCCCCACTCTTCGTAATAGTTCATGTCGGCAGCAAGCAGGTCGGCAACACCATCACCATAAGAATCCGCAATGAAAAAAGTACACACCGTCACCATCTCGGGGGTGCCAACATAAAAGTTTGTTACAGCGCCGCCCATTGACGCACCGGCAATAGTGACGCTTGAACTAGCAGACAATGCAGTAACTATTCCATAATAGGTTACTGAACTAATCGTATATTTAACGGGCAGGCCAATGGCAACGTCGGAAGTGTTGCTCATCGTCAACTGACTAGTTGATGCAGGCGCTGCCGTATAGCGATCCGTTTCAATCTCTCTCCACCGCGTTTCATTCGTCCTAATGAACTCGCGCAGGGTTTTCATTTTGACGTTTTTGGTAGCGCCACTGGAAACGACTGGAGAAACGTCTGCATCAGCGAGCGTAGTGGTCTCAGTCAATGCACTAATCTTTATTCCCATAGTTTCACCTATTCAATTTCTAGTACGTTTTCTATGTTTGTCCCGTCCAGCAAGCCACTGGCATCAAGCTTCAAAAGCTTTCCAGCGTTTGATGCAGTGCCGGTGTCTGTGACGGCAGCATTTAAATTGGCCTGTATTATCGTGATGTTCGTAAGGGCAGTTTCCAAATCCTCGACAGCCCGATTCAACGCCAGAATTGCGCGCCGAATAGATTCGGGACTACGTTCATTAGGTACTGCAAGGTTTGCCATTAGGTCATCCTGTATTGATGAACACTATCAGACGAACGCCCCACAACATAAAACCGATGATTGTCCTGGCTCAATGCGATTCCCCGCGGCTGAGACTCCTCGGAAGTAATCTTTATCGACGGAAGAAGTGTAGCCGTACTTAAATCATAAGCCGTTGATAGGCTGTAATGATGAACCCGATTATTGCCCTCGGCCAATGCCAAAATAACTGTGCCGTCAGAGTTAATGTTGATTCCCGTGAGCGTGCTAATGGTGCCAGACGTAGATAAAATAACCTGGCTACCGGCACTACTAATCAAATATGGCGTAGATAGCGTGTATTGGTGAATTGCATTCGTTACCGATACATACATTTTCCGGCCAAGGTCCGTAATTACCACAGACTGAGCAGCGGCGACAGCAAAGACCACTGGACCGGCATCATATGTAGCCGTAGACACATCCCAGTTCGTTGACAGAGTATAAGCATGAACCTTTCCAGAAACGTCGCCGCACATCCACATTCGTGTACCATCCGGGTTGAACTCAATACTGGCGGGGCTAGTCTCTTGAGAGGTAAAGTCAAACGACTTGCCGCTGTAATATCCGCTTCTCGTATCCCAACGTCGGGTAAGCGTATATTGCCAAACCTTATTGCTGGTAAATCCAACAACGTAGCAAATCAATCCGTCTCGACTAAATCGAACGTCTTGTGGTTCTGTTTCTTGCCCGTCAACCATCATTGACCGGCCTTCGGAAATCGCAATGCTACTATCCACCGCTGCCGTAACAGACGGTCTTCCCATTCCAGCAGGCACTCCCAGCAAAGAAGCCGTTTCAAAAGCCCACCGCCCAGAACCAGAAATCTTTAGGCCAAAGCTACCGTCCGCAACACGCGGAGAAACTGTTCGGTTCCTGCCATTTGACCATACGCCAGACGCGCGCTCATTCGGGGAATGAACAACACTTTCGCCATCTGAACCAGAAAGTAGCGTCCAGGTAACGCCAGAACTCTGGGCATCTAAAGTCGCCGTCATTGACGTGACAATGGTTTGGTCAAAATCGCTGTTTAGTCGAAGAGGGCCAAGGATTATATGAGATTCAATCTGCTGCCCGTCGTCATCATGTGCCGACTCGTCGTATCGATAAAGGTAGCCGTCCCTGCCCCCGAGAATAACACGCCTGTCGCTGGCATTGTCTGAGGCAAAGGTTGCCATCACAGTAGGTTGGTGACTCGTCGAGTAAAAGCTAATCGGCCAATAAGATTGCCCATCAATATCAATCCAAAAATGCTTTCCCGTTCCACTGCTAGGGGTAATAGAAACGTGGATACCGCGAGATTCAACGTCGTAGTCCATGCTGATAAAGTCATCAGCATCCATGTTTATTAACTCTTTGGGCAATATCTGGCTGCTATATTCTGTTGGATAAGAAACAGCACCAGGCGAAATTGCAAAAACGCCCTGGCGTGCCAGAAACACCAACGTGCCGTCTGGTAGCTTGCACCAACTATTGGCATTCAGAACACCAATCTCGCTCGACAGATTATCGATTTGCCCGCCATAGGCTGGATCACCACGCATCACCCACAACTGGCTTTCAGTGCCGATAACTAAATAATCGTCGCTGTGGGGCATCAGGGCAGTGAGTGGTTGACCAATAAGGCCAGCATCAGCAGAGGTTCCAGCAACGGCCCGCTGCAAGTCGGTTGCGTCAGCGCCATAGTTCCAGTCGGTGGGATCTCCCTGGCGAGACATATACCAAATGAAATCCCCAGCAACAACAATACGGTCGCGATAAAGAGCAATCAGATTCGCGTCATGTGGAACCTCACTATCAGTTGATGTTAATAAGCTGGCAGCACCAGTGGACGGATCAAACACCTTAATCCCAGGCGAGACGCGAAAGGTGCATTCACCGTCCGTAATAGAGCCACTAACGCTCAGGTCGGTGGTTCCAATCGTGCCCATCTCATAGGTGCCAACCTCCACAGAGCTTCCGGCGGCAGGGACAAGCGTTAAAACGTCTCGCCTGGCGTTAATCCCAAGACTTGCCCAATCACTAACAGCGTCAGACGTAAGGACATTGCCGCTAATCTGCCCAGCACCACTAATGATCTCTGGGCCGTAATCGGCAACATAAACCTTCTGTGCCCGCTCAATGGAACCCACAACACCCGACGACTCCTTGAAAACAACGTCGTCAAATAATAACTCCGTTGAGTTGTCTTCAAGCAAAATGGGATGGTCGTCCTCTGTCGTAATGGGCGCAACCAACGCATCCACGTCCCCACCAGAAATGCGAAATGGACTGCCAGCACACAGACCAAATAGGGTCTTATTTCGCGTACCAGCATCCACCCACGACACTTCCTGCAAAGACTGAATCGCAGAGGCAGAAAGGCGAGAAGCATAGGCCTTCACCAACCCAGGACGCCTACCACCGCGTTCACGACGCTCAAGCACGTCGGTTGCACGAACATTGTTGCAATCGGCAGTGGTAAACGGATGTTGAGATTGATAACCCGACTGGCGCACAAGACCACCAGCGGGAAATCGCAACTCAACTGAACTTACCTTCTGCTTCGATTTTGCCATGTTAGCTTAGGCCCACAGATCCCGTATTGGTGAGAATTTCCCAGCGATAACCCGTGGTATGGCTAACGCTAACCATATCCAACTGGTCGCCAACATCACCAAATACAGCAGCGGTGTTACCGGCAACATTAAGACCATTCGACGCACTGACGGTTACATTTCCGCCATCCGTTTTTAGCCGCACTGTTGCACGAACACCGGAACGTGTCGGGTTGTTCAATGTGCGAGTTTCGACCCCAGCCGAAACCATCTCAACGATAGCACCATATCTATCAATCGAGATCGTTCCCGAAGCACCGGGATCAACCATATCCAACGGTGCATTAGCCATGTCGTGCGCTGCTCTGTGACCACTCATCTTCAACTCCTTTTGGGAACTAACCCTTTAAAGAAACGTCTACACTTCCATCGGTATTACCGGCGATTTTCAGTCCAACGGAACCCTTAAGATCGGTGGGAATCGGATAGCACCTTCCCGCTTGAACCGTCTGCACAACAGCACCACTCGCGTTATATGCCGCCAAATATGTGCCACCCAAAACGGGAGCGGCATGCCATGTTAATGAAGTAAGGCCACTTGCAGCGGGAACATATACCGTCCCGCTTTGATACTCGCCAAAGCTAATTTCAGTGCTGTCCGTAATCGCACCGCTATCCACGGTTATACTTACCTGCTGTGTCGAGAATGATGTGTGCATCAGGGATTCCTGTCGTAATAGTAGTTACCATTGAAACTGTGAAGCGCTGCGTCATCATGCACATCGCGAGTTATGAATTCTGATCGATCAGAGTTGTATCCAAGTGTATCCGGCGTAAATGACCTACGATCAACTTCAATCGATGCAGCAAGCTTGGCCATAAATTCCGCAGCATGAATTCCCTGATGATCCCTATACCGAGATTCAGCAACAGACAAGCACGACTGAAGAATCAACTCGGCAATATCAGAACCGCCAAGAGCATACTTATTCGTGGCGTTCAACATTGCAGGTGCAACACGATATTGATAACGAAGGGTATACGCCTTGTCTGGCGTTGGGAAAAATGCCGCCTGGAATCTCTGGCCAGTAGTTGCATCAAATGTCTTTGGCCTGATAGATACATGCTTTGGGTAGTATCTCTCCGTCCACGATTGACGCAATCGACGAATCTTCTGGTCTTGGACAATTTCAATGGGAGGGTGTAGCTCTGCTTGGTCAGGGGCGAAGGTTAGAATGTCGCCTTCGATGCCCGCAAAATCGTTTGGTAAGTCGTAAATGAATCGGCCAAGCTCGTAAGTAGAACCTGCCGATGCTGTCGCACTGGTATCGTTTAACGTCAACTGAGTGCCCGTGTCTCGCGTAGCAATGCTGTACGTTGAACCGCCAGCCTCCAATTCGCCTTCTGCTGCCCACGACGGAAAAGTTCCTCCTGACAATGTGACAACACCAGCAGCAATAGCCACCGTGCCAGTGGTATATGGTGCTGTTGTCGATAACTCAGATACAGGTGTCATCCATGACCAGCTATGCCCTGTCTGTGGATAATACACCTTATTGAGTGCTGATTTGATAATCGAATCGAGACGATATTCCTCTTCTGTTGACCACGCGGTTCCTGTCCCTTCACTATTCCTGCCCCACCCAAGGTAGTCGGCAATAGCTACGCGAAAAGCATCATACGTCAGGCCAAGACTGCCGCTTTCAGTCGCTACAACATCACGCTCGAAATAGTAGGTAGCCCCACCATATACAAACTCAACATAAGCGCTATAGCTGACATCGGCCTCGCCAATCAGCGTATACTCATAGGTTCCGGTTGCCGTCTTGGTGAGAGCAGTGGCATCGGCTACCACTACTTCGCCAGTGTCATTTCGCTTAATGCCATATGTCCCATCGGGATCAGACAATAGCGCAGTAGTCGCATCCGTAAGGACACCACCAACCTTGAAAGTTTCTTTTATACGGATAGTTGCCATTATGGATTCACCGTTATTTCACCTTCAACGGACACGTTTGTAGTTCCACCACCACCACCGCTAGGACTAGTTTCTAGGGCGTTGGCAGTAAATCGACTAACACCACTATCACTCTCAATAAGCTCATTAAGCAGGGCAGTGGCTACCCCTGGCTTACTGGCTGGGTCATAGTCAGCAGCAAGAATATGGTCGAGATGCAAAGCAACCAAAGCGTCATTGCACTCACTTTGCACCTCAGTGTCCCACGCCGCATTCCACGGCACAGCGGTCAAGCCAGCACCAGCGACACCAATGACAGCAGTATCAACTAGGATGTCGTCTACGATCCCGTCTATGACATCGATCTTAGATATAACTGAATCAAGAAGTAAATCTAATCTGCCCCCGTTTGCCCAATCACCTTGAAGTTCATTTGTATCATCTAAAATTGCGGCAACTTCTGTATCAAGAAAGTTATCAATAGTTGTCAATGTGGCCGGGATAGTCGTACCCGTATCTTCAACTATTGCTGCTGTCTCCGCTTTGATCGCAATAATATCTGCTGCGATGTCAGTACCGGCAGCATTTGTAATTACTGCTGCAATAAGTTGATCTTGCTTCGCTTCAGTTGCATCACCACCGCCACCACCTGACGGACCCTGCTCCAAAGCGTTAGTTGTGAATCGAGAAACTCCACTATCGTTTTCAACCAGTTCATTGAGTAGCGCTGTTGCTGTTCCTGGTTTCGATGCTGGATCGTAATCTGCCGCCAATAAATGGTCGAGATGGATATCCGCCAGCGCCGAATCTGCTTCCGTATTGACCTGCGCTTTCATCGTTGTACTCATGCCACCCAAGTCGGTAAGTCCTGCACCCGCAACACCAATCACCTCAGTATCCAATAGAATGTCGTCCACCACGCTTTTTATGGCCGCAATCTCAGTGTCAACAAGGTCATCAACCGCTGTAATCAAGCCGTCTGTGGTTGAGTGTGCTGAATCTAGTTCTGCTTTGGTAGGAGGATCGTAGGCGTTTAGGGCATCCGTGCATTCACTTTGCACCTCGGTATCCCAACTGCTATTCCACGGAACCGCACTAAGACCCCCGCCGTTAGCTCCAATGCGGGCAAAACTATCACCAGTTTGGACTGTGTGACCGTCTAGGGTATTAACTTTTGTTAAATCACCGTCTGCCTCAATTCCAAGAGCGAAAAAGTTTGGTGGTGTTGTAAACACCCTACCGGGCACGCCGATCACTTGTATATCTGAAGTGCTTGATTCGGGAAGTAAGTCGAGTACGTTCGCGTTCGTTTCGGCCTGGGTCAAATCAAATTCGTAATAACCGTCCTCGATTTCCGTTGGATTAGTGTCGCCAACGGCTGTAGCTGTACCGTAGTCTTTTCGGACCTTAGCCGTAATTTGTGCGGCATCGCCAGTCTTTGGAGTATTGTCCGTTCGGTCGAACGCAAACACCAACCACTTTTGAGAAGCTACATTTTTCTGCATTACTGACCACCTAACAAACGTCGATAGTATTCTTGTGTCATCGTGGCAGAATCATCGCCACCACTAAACGGATATGCCAATCCCGAACCGGAATTGTAAATTGAATTGATCTCATCCTGCGTTAGCATTGACCCCCAATAAGTAACCTCGTCAATGAGCGAGTTCCAGAAGCGTCCAGTAAGGCCCGTGCCTGACCAGTTCCCAATTTCAAATTTGTATCCATAACCGGCATAGCTTGAAATGGACCCGCCAGTAGATAATGTTGCGCCGTTGACGCTATATCTGAGATTGCTGCCATCGACGCTCCAGTAGAGCCAATACCACGTACTAGTATTTAAGCCAGAAATAATTGTTGTTGTGAAGTTGCTGCCGCCGGATGCTGATAGTTTTAGTTTTAGATCCGGGGAACCATAACTTCCCGAAGTTCTATAGATGTCGTATTGATCCCGTTTACATAGCAGTCGTCGCGTATTGTGATCAAAACTACCTTCAGTCTTAAACCAAACACTAAATCCGAACCCATCTTGCAAATCGTAGAAATCGTCGTCGCTTCCCGCGTAGATGTTTTCCTGACTATAGGCAGTGAAATTTCCGCACTTCCCAATCTTTCCGGTGTCGGAAGTAAGGGTGTTTCGGTCAGTGAGATCCCAAGTCGAATGTATATCCTCTCCGATTGAATCGTTGTCTTCGTCTATCGGCCAATGTGCGCGAACCTTGTCAACTATCGCCATCTCGTTCTACCTCCGTCCACCCACTGGCCTCTGGTCCGGTGAAAGTACGCTGATAGATAATCCCATCACAGGCAAACCGCACATGCAACTCATAATGCGGCGCACTGTCTGGGGGGGAAATTACATCGATTTGCGGCTGTGATATTAGCTCTGCTGGAACTTCTGGCATAACTTCGTGCCAGCTTTCCAGTTGGTCATGAGGGCATATTGTCGGGCGAGTCTCCACGGGAATCTTGTTACTTGGAATCGTTTCGGTTAAAGGCAATCCCTGCCAATACTTTCCGTGCGTACTTCTATACGACTCCTGGGATAACGCCAGATAGTCCAAATAACTCAAGCCACCAAGCGCGGGCTGGGCGGCTTCAAGTTCTTCGTCTATCGCAGTTGAAATCACCAATGGAAACATATATGTCCAATATAAAAAACCCGCCCCGGCAGCAGGAAAGGCGAACTACTACCGAGGCGGGGAGGAGGTTAACTACGTTGCCGCAATAGCAGCTTGACCACAGGCAATAAGGCCAATGTCCAAGTTGTGATCGTCGGCGTGCGCATTTTTGCACGAAACAAGAGGTGCCAAACCTTCCGAATTAGGGAAAGTAGCGGCATCAATGTTCGCACTGGTGACGATGTTGGTATCATCAGCACGCATTGCAGTAGTGCGGTCGCCAGTGCCAAAATACGCGCGAACCGTTTTGTTCGTGGCGTTATAGCGCAAACCAACGTGATACCACGTCGATGCCGCAATCGTCTTCCAGTCAGCCTTAACCGTTTGTGCGGTTTGTCCAGCTTTCTGGTAAACAAAGTCAAGCGTGTCGCCATCACCCTCTAATCGATGAAAGCCGATTGCGTCTTTATCCGCTAAGGCTCCAGCATCAGTAATGGTGTTAGCTGCGGCAAGGCCCTCTTCCGCCAACCCAATAAAAAATCCAGCTTTTGCGTCAGTAATGACATCGGTACGAAACCGACACTCAAAAACCAATTCGCGTTCTTCACCAGCGACATTGGAAATCCGAAACGGAGAACCAGCACCACCGCACCACTGAATTGATGCTTCTTCGTTATCGGCAGTATTAAACACTCGTATTCCGCCGCCAACGCCACCCTGCGCTTCAGTAAGCTGCGCAATTGTAGAGCTAGAATCAGTGTAGGTAGCAGCACCCCCACTGGTAGTATTAAACGAAACAAGATCAGGATACACACCATATCCAACATTCAAGTCGCGGAGCGCTAAAGACTCCACAACTGGAAAGTTCTTCCAAAGTTCATAGCTAAGGCCATTGCCCTGCTGTTCTTCATGTTTGTTTAGCAAATCCATGTTTATTACCTCATCTAAAATGTACGAGAGTGAAATTACGCAACGTGGAAAACGAATCCGCCTTGGCGACGGTCGTAACACACGAAGTTACCCCAGTTATCCATGTGACGTTCACGCACCGTATGCTGTCGAGCAGCAGGTTGCGGGGCATGCTTCACCATGTTGCGGCCAGTCTTGAAGAAATACTCAAACTTCTTCCAATTGACCCCATAAACCGGATTACTACTGTCGTAAGCATCGCTGGCACTCTCGCTCAAGGCGGGAATCCACGTCAGCGGGATACTCTTAATCAACACGTTGCCAGCCCATTGGCCAACATCGGGACCAAGATTATCGTTACCAGCTTGAAGCAAGCGACGACAAGTAGCCAAAACGGAATGGACACTGTAAAGCCCATAATCAGGATCTCCGGCACCAATCTCAGGATAGGAGTGAGGGGCTTCAAAGCGAGTATAGTCACAAGCGTTAACAATCTTTTCAATAAGATCGTCGCGGCTTACTTGCGTATACTGGCCAGCGTAGTTTTTCCACCGCTCATAGGTACTTGTGGAAATACCAGCAGCACCACTACTAAAGCCAGAAGGATTACCACCCTGAAAACTAGGTGCAGCAGCAGAGGCTTTTTGCATCCAGAAAGGGATTCCACTCGGAGGTCGTGGGTCTTGACTGTCCGATGCAGGAGCCGACCACATGGCCGTTTCCATTAACTCGTAAAAGTCATTGTAAAGACCCTGCTCATTGAGCTTCATTTCATCAATGATGCGCTCGGGACCGCTCTGGAAAGCTTCTTCGTCAATATCATAAATGTAATTGACCGTCTGCTTCGACCATTCCTGGCGACCCTTGGTTACTACGTTTTTTCGGTTGGTGTCATCAACCGCGTACAAACCGGAGTGCTTCGCAGTACCCTGGTTATCAACGCGCAGTTTCCATTCAACTCGCGGACCACCACGTTCGGCCCGCTGCTTATCCTTGATCCAGCGTGATGCAAAGCTATAGCTCTGCAACTTCATGCTGATATCAGCCCACGTATCTTTTTTGAAACGGTTTAATGTGAGTTCAACAAAATCGTCAATTTGTTCATGGTTTAGTGCCATGCTTAGGCTCCTTTATGTTATAGCCACTCACTCATTCTGCTGGCTCATCTCACGATAGGCCGCAATCAAAAAAGGATCTCGCGAGGGATCGCCATTCCACACCGACTCTTCGCCAAGTGATGGTTTGGCATTTCCGCCACCCAATTTCTTTTTCGATTGAGCCTTAGCCTGCTTCTTGCGTGTTTGGCTCTGTTCTTTAGTTAGCGCATCGGGAAACTCCTGGGAGAATGCACGCTTCACAAGGGAACTACTCATAGAGTCTTTCATTCCCTTTTCGTTCATTCCCGCCATAAGCTGACCCATAGCATCGAAAAGCTTGGATCGGTTAGTCCATTCGGCCGTGTCAGGTTTAATGTCTGACGACTTACCAAATAGGTCTTCGTTGCCAAGCTTATCTACATACGAATCAAACTGGTTCATGAATCGCTCGTTGCGTTCCTGAAGAATTGACTGGTGATTACCCAAGACAATGCTTTCAAGTTCCGTAATTCGCGATTCATAATGTTCGGACATCTTCTCAAACTCAGCGACAAGATCGCCGTCGAATTCCTCTTTATCAAGCGCTGGCTTGTAGGATTCACGTTTGACAAAACGCCCCTTTTCGTCCCTTAACACAGCTTCCTTTTCCTCGGGCTTCTCTGGAGCAGGCTCCACATTGTCCCTTGGTTGAGAAGCTTTCAACAAAGCATCTTCCCCGGTTTTTCGCAACTGACGATCAAAGATAGAAACATGACGACCGAAATCATCTGCATCTGAAAATTGACCTAAATCTTCGTCGCTTAAACCAAGGCTTTCGACAAGCTCACGAATATCGCTTGTGGCTCGCCAGTCGTCATCACTGCTGGGATTATCATCAGCAGCCTTCTCGTCGCTGCCGGAATTGTTCTCGGCAACGGGTTGTTCGGGTTGGGTGGGTTGGTCTTCGGAAGCCTTCTCGTCCGCCTTTGGTTCCTCGGCGGGATTATCCTCGCGGTACTTCTTGTCGTACTCGTTGAACAGTTCATTTGCTGCATCAACGTCCAGACTTCCATCTTCTTTTGTTAGTTCGCCAGTACTCATTTTCCTGCGTAATCTCCATAGCCAGCATCGTTGTCGCGAATTCCGCGCAACTTGCAGACCTTTCGGCGTGCCTCTCGCGATTCAAATCGAAGGTTTCCATTCGCGTCATGAGTCGCCCCGCTAATTCCATGCGCAGCGTACAGTTGATTAAATTCTTTTGCCTGGTGCTTTGGCACAGACGCACCAACCGATTTAAGTGGTCTGTTGTAGGCCTTGCTTACCGGACCCGTTTTTCCACCAAGCGTTTTATTTGAGCGTCGGCGGCGATTAAATTCCGCTTCACTCACTTCCTGACCATCAATAATGCACTTCAATGTATATTTCATGCGGGAGGCCTCATCATCGATGCCATCTGATCCTGATTGGGTGCGTTGTTCATTAAAGCCTGCTGTAAGACATTGCTGCGCGACTCCTGCGTTCCGCCTGTCGGTACGTTGTGACGCACATAGTTACGAGTTGTCTCCGCAGGCATCCCCTGGCTTTCTCCTTGCGGACCAGGACGCTCTACTGAATTCGGCGTGCTAAACGTAATTAGTTGGTCAGCCTGCGGGAACCGAAGCAGTTCGCCATATTGCTTAAACAGTTCTTGAACGTCGAGCGTTCCACCTGCTTCTTGAATAAGCGGGTAGAGGTTTTGGAAAGCCCCGATCAATCGCTCCATCCGTTGCGTCTTGGCATACGGCGGCTCATAGTTCATTGAATAGGGTTCAACGTCGAAGTTGTACTGGAAGAAATCGCCCTCGCGCTGCTCTGGAGTCCACGATATGTCAGAGTAAACACCCGTGTGCGGCGCAACCTCTTCGCTCAGTGGAATGTTCAGGAACTTATCTGTCCACATAAGATGACCAAGCCTTCCCATGCACTTCGCCACAAAGGCATGGTCACGGTCCTGCATCTTGGCTTCTTTTCGGCTAACCGCTGAGTGGATCAATTCTTCTTGTCCAACCGTTCCAGTCTGGGCACCAAGACCCGCCATTGCGGTTAAATTGCCAGCAGCACGGTCAAACAAATCGTAAACGCCCATCGAGAACGCCAGATTTCCCTGATCAACACCACCCTGATTAACCACCGAAACATCGTTCGGATTATTAACCTTGATCCATTCACCATCACCGTGCCGCTGCATTCGCTTGGCGTCTTCCGCGCCAGCAGGACGATAAACAGGATTGGTCTTTTGGCGTTTGGCCTGTCGCGACTGCTTTCGCATCAGGCCGTTGTATAGTAGGTGCAGGGGCATCAGATTTTGAGCCGGTGAAGACGGCATCACGTTATCCGGCACATCTGCAAACGTAAGCATTTCAAACGGACCACCCTCTGGACCGACATCCAGCACCTTCAGCGGGCGACCCTTGCCGTGTCGGGGAAACACAGCGACTTTGTGTAGTTCGGGAAGATAGACATCCATCAAATCGACCATTGGCTCATAGTCGTCATCATCAGTGACGGAACCAGATGTGATGTCATGTACCTGTTCGTCTGATCGCTCCCACTTACTAGTGGGGTTCATCTCATTGATAACGGACCTGTCAAAGTCCTCGCTAGTCTGGACAGCTTCCCAGCTAACTCGATATTCATCCCACATAAACCTACAACGGCGTATCTCCTTCACCGTCATGTCCATGCCGAAGTCATCGGGTGAAATTCGGCCAATATATGGACGACCGGGATCAGCCCATATATCTTCATCAAACTGAATCGGCTCCCATTCGGCCTGATAAATCTTTGCAATACCGAATGAGAAAAACGCATCAAGAACAATTTGTTGATGCGTCTCTGCGAATCGGATTTCTTTGACGAAGCTATTGATTGCTTGTTGCCATTGATAGGCAAACGGCCATAGCTCCCGGTGCGGAGTCGTAATCGAAACACACGGACTTCCAGCAGCCAATCCAATTGTATATACGTCCGCAGTCATCGCCAGAAGATTGACAAGAACTTCGTGACTTGCGCCGTTGTCGTTGTAATGAGAGCCAACAAACTCTTTCATCATTCGCTTGCGATTGCGACGAAATGGTTCAGCGGCATCACGACTATGATCTATCGCGCTATGTAAGCGATTGAGATCAGTTTGAAGGCCAAGGTCAATCATAGATTTTGGGCAACCAAGAAATGAAAACGGCAGCGCGGTGAATGCGGCCCGCACTGCCCCATCAGTTCATGGCCCCAGGAAGCAATCTGGCCGGATTACCCCCTGGTTGCCCAATATATATTGCTTTGGCTTATCGCCATTCGTCATATTTTGTATGTAGCCCCTGAAACACGTCAAGTGACGTATGCTCCCAGGGGTCTGCGGATATCGCAAGTTCGTCATCTAGTACAGACAGGCGTGCCGCCATGCTTCCATCTGGCGCAAACTCAACATCCTCCTCTTCGTCTGCCCATGACGTTACGTTAGAACACCTATACCACGACAAGGAAGCGGCAATCACTCGGTCACCGTGAGCCTTGCCCTTTCCCCCTTCATCCTGGGTCTTTGTGGAGCCGACGTGTATGATCTTGCCGTTCTTATACTCATACTCGTCACACTCCTTAATCATCATTTCCGACCTAGGGACAAAGCCCCCGTCCCCCATGCCAGCTTGAAGGTTTTCAAAAAGCGATAGCTTTATGTCGTCGTTAGTCATCCAAAACCCAGGCTTTTTTGTAACCTCCTCAGAGCCAACCGCCTCGGTGCGTCGGTGGAAGATGTTTTCATACATCAACTCATTAACAACAACTTGTGTGAAATTACCGGCAAAGTTCACTTCGGGAATAAGCTCGCCATTGTGGAACCATCTAGCAAGCGCTACGCATACATATGCAAACTGGCCAGGAATCACCGAATTTGAGGCGAATTCTGCTACCTGTTCGCCTGTCATCTTATTCGTAACGCACACCACCGAATTCGACGAGTATTCTCCGGCAGTTCCGGCACTGATATCCGCGCCAAGCACATAGCTTCCCTGGGGAGGTTCGCCATTAAGATCAATAGGGAACCACAGCTTCAGGTCGCCCTCTTCCGAATCCACGCAATACGGATCACGCATCACAGCGGCTTCTCGGTCATAAACCATGCGGCCCCGGTGTTCCGGTGGTCGGGTATGAGATTCTGCACTTCTCAAGATTTCGTTATCAAACAGCTTGCTGACACTGCCGCGAGGATCTCTATCTAATTCCTGAGCTATGCCCCGCGGCGTTGCACCTGGACGCAAGCACTGGTTGTTGTACCACGGACTCCTTGGTGCTTCGCCAAGCTTATATCCACGCTTCTGCAATTTATTATGCTGCTTTCTGATGTAGTCTTGCAGCGACCTATCAAACGCGGGTGCCGTTCCCTTTTCTGGACGGATGTTACCACCTACGATGCGATAGAGGTTTTTGTTCTGAGTAGGATTTTCCTTCCAGTCCAATACCACTTTCACCGCATCACCGTCCTGGGTAGCTGCGTCGTAATAAGCCCCGCTATCTCCGAGAAATGTAGATACCAAAAATCGACAATTGGTAACGTGTTGGGTGGAGTTCATGGCCGCATAGTCGTCGCCCTTGCGAAACGCCGCCAACTCATCCATCGCAAACACGCTTTTACGTCCACCACGGGCAACGTCACCCGTTGCCGAATAACCGACGATGGTGGAGCCATTAACGGGGTTTGATAGCGAATGCTCTGTAAGATTACGGTGTTCCCGCCAGTTAAAGCCTTCTGGCATCATCCAGGGCGGCAGCATGTTCAACATCCAGCAGGCTTTCCACATAAGCGTATCTGGGTCGCGTGCGCTATCCACCAGTGATTCAGTACGAGTTACTAGCCCAGCAGAAAACAGATCATCGCGTAGCCAGCGCCGCAAGAAGATCATCAAATAAATCCACGTTGCACCCTGGCCCCGGCTCTTATCCAGCACCACGTCGATGGGTTCTTCCGCTCGCTCTGAGTCATCAATGGCCTTATCCATCGCCAGAATGGCCGGATTCTGATGGGGCCAAGTACAAAAAGGTCTTATTTTGACCGCAGCACGGGGTTCAAAGCACCAACAAAAGGCATTAAACCAAAAGAGAACGTCTTCAAATGCCGCTTGGCGGAAGTCTTTTTGGAGGCTCCTATCAGTGATAGCGTCCCGCCTCCACAGCGCCCGCCACTCCAGGTTTTTCAGTGGATCGCGTGGAGAAAGATGCTGTGAATGATAGGGCGACTTAATCGAGCGTGCCACGCCTCGACTCCATTCGATCCGAAAAGGCCTTCAGGTCGCTACGGATACCTTCTATTGCAGCCTTTTCTTCTGTGAGTGTTTTGGTGAGTTCTTGCATAAACCGCAACGATTCCACGTCACGTTTCAACATCGCATCCTGCCACGTCTCGCGTTCACTTGCATGGGACTCGTCCAAATCTTCACGTTCCTTTCTATGTGTCTCTTCTATCTTCGGGAGGTGTCGGACAATTAAATACCAAACAAGCGCACCAAACCCACCATTAGATACCAGGGTAGATACAGGTGTAATCCAATCGAAATTGTTATCCATCGATTACCTCCGCATGCCCATCACAGACCATGCGGAAGTTCAAATTCACTTCTTCAGCATTGGCTCCATGCCCGTTAAGTATGGCCAAATACCGCCCATACTTCCCGGTACGATCTTTAATCGTTTCAACAATGATTGGCTTGTGATGCTCGATTAACTTTTTTAGATGTGCCGTTGCACTGCGCCCACGCCTTTTGTCGTCGGCGGTTCCTCCACGAACCTCCGGGGCGTTGATTCCATGAAGGCGCAATGTTTGCTTCACGGACGTATTGAACCCCAAGTCGATTCTAGCCACCACAGTATCACCATCAATTACACGAAGAATCTCAGATTGATATTTAAACATTATTTAAGAAGGTTTGTATTTCGCAAGATTCATTTAAATTCTGATGGCATCACACTAAGATCGACGACGAATCCGCATCATCTTTCTTCTGGAGTGACGACCACACCTGGCCTTACGGCTAAACACCTTTAAGATTCCGCCAACTGCGGATCGTAGTGGTTTAGCATCAGCGGAAGGCTTGCGCTCTGGCTCTGGTGTGCTTACGAACTGCACGTCGTTTTTTTTTGAAACCATTTCGATTTTACGCGCACCTATGGCGGGTGAGTTTTTCACCGGACTACCATCCAGACACGCAAGTGCAGAGCCAATGGCAATAGCCAATATCGCATTTTTCATCTAATCAATCTTTCATTTCAGTAGGACGATTGGGGTCATCTGGAAGCGTCACCGCACGAATGCAATAACCGCCCCCCCACAACTTTTCACTGTCATATCGAAATAGGTTGTAGCTGTCCTTGTATTTCGACAAATACTTCCGCCCGTCTTTTTTTAGCGACATGTGTGGAATGCTGTGTCCGTTTCGGCCATTGCATACGGCCCAACCGTGAAGCAGTGCCGAAGCGTGTGCCTTTCGGTCGGGAATAGTAAACGCCTCAATCACACGAAAATGCTTGGCCGTTTCTTCCCATCCATCAGGCAGGCGATTCGGCTTTACCCATCCATTAGTTGGCCAGTGCGGCATGTCCCTTCCGCTGGTTTGATGGAGCGTGTGCCGAAACCGTTTGTACTGAGAGTTCTTTCCTGCCGGACCATCATGCTCTGGAAGAATGCCCTCTGACATAAGCACCCGCAGGGAGCGTTGGACGTTTGAACCGCCCCAACGTCTCCCATCTGTGATGCGGGTATACAACGATAAAGGACTGAAATAGACGCTATGTTTCGTGCCGCCCAATTGCCTGTTATATGCGGCCATGAACAACTGCTGGGCGGCATGGCATACGCATTCGTGACTTTTGCCCTGGTGTGTAAATCTATCTGAGAAATGTTCAGCAAATGCTTTGTGCTTTTCCATTTCTCTTATTCTGTCGGACCACTCCGACCTGTCAATTAAGTACTTTGCGGGGAATTCGGATGCACCTGCGGAGTACCAGTTCTGCTCATCGTCATAATTCCCCTGGGAACCATCAAACTCAAATTCAACATCAATTAGTTTTGGGTCGATGGGCACCTAGTTCACCTCATCCAATATGTCGTCAAGCGAACTCGGAAATGATATCGTTCTTTGCACCGCATCTCCGCTTGTTAGCACCATTGCAGGCAGGCCAAATTTCTTTGCGGCATCGAGGGCCGCGATATCAGCCATATCGTTTCCGTCGTGGACATCCACGTCTACGGCCCGCACCTCCAGGCCCAACTCATTGAGGGGAGCAAAGCTACCAATCACATATGGAGGCAGAGACATATCCTCCGACTCATAGACAAACCACACCGTGGTCGCCCGTGACGGTTGATAGTCAGAAACCAATGAGTAGGCCACAAGGGCCAGACAGATGTATAGAAGTAGGTTTTTACTCAGTGGGTGTTTCACGACGGCGCTTTCTTAAGGCGGGCAGTAGTTCGGCAAGCTTAACCTCTTTTTCGTCCACGTCGTCAGAGTCGCTAGCGTGGTCCCACAAAATCAGAAAGGCTTTCACTAGCTCATCAGGGGTTATCTCGCCATCCTTCCGCGATTCGCGAAACCAGGGGATGAGTTTGGCCAATTTGACGAGACGCAAAAGGTTGAAGTGACCGCCCAGGATAAAAAGTGCTATCGATCCTGCAATCAAAAGAATCGGTCGGTCGTTAAATAATTCCATGAGTCGTTCCATTGGGTTCCCCTTTTCTTTAATGAGTTAGTTTCCGGCGAAGCTGCACCGGAAATTCTTGTCGGTCGCGAACTTCCGCATCGAAATAGGTATGACTTACTTTGGTTGAGGCGGCAGTGATATTGCGCATCGATTTAGCTTGCGAGTCGTACCATCTCGACACCCATCTGCCACCTCGATGTCTGGCTGGCCACTGCGAGTTTCTTTCCAAGTACCGCCAATCCACGACGTGTAGTCCGGGGATCTGCGGGTAGGTGTCCCAGAGGATCAGCTGTCGGAAAGAAAGCTGCCCTCCTCTTTTGTAGACGTGGTTTATTTCGGCAAGCTCAACCGTGTCGTGGATTGAAATATCGTTGGGTAAGAGGGAGGCAAAAAGTAAAAGAAGCATGTCACTCTCCTTTAGTTTTTTTCCTGGCGCGTTGACGGCGATCCAATCCCTTCATCAATTCCTGAAGGAGTTCGGCTTCTTCAAGTTGCTCCTCGGACATAGCCTCTTTTTTCATGTCACTAAAGTACGGTCTTGCAAACTCTCTGGCTCCACGATCTCGCATGAGATCTGTGATCGCATCCCGCATGATTCCTTCTTGGGCCGGAACGCTGGCATCGTAAAAACGTAATCCTGTTGTGAGATTTAACAGTTTTGAGATCGCATCTTTTCGTGGATCGGTCGCCGTTCGGGCACTTGACAGCACCCTAGAAAGTGGACTGTGTCCCAGGACGAAATCTAGCGCGCGAGTCGAGCCAACCGGCGGCATGCGTTCGGTTTCACCACCGACGATTGCAGCGGCAGGATTGCGGGCGAGTTGCTGCACGTTGCGCATCGTCCTGCCAATAGTCGGATCGAGATCTTCCAGGTCGGTGCCACGGAAAAGTGACTGTCCGGTAGCAAGCTCTCCTATCCCTTTGAGCACTGGGTGAAGTTGACTACCAAGACCTCGGAAAAACTCTCCTCCCGAACCCATGAACCCTTCGTGAGTTGTTGGCGTCAGACCGAGGACGCCTTCATGCATTAGCCCTAATCCCGCAAGGTATCGCTGAGATCCGTCCGGCAAAGTTTTCCACGGAATAGCCATCGTGTCCCGCACCGCAGCGGGCGTCGGGAATTCGTCATCGCGCAACACGTTGGAAGCTCGGAGGGTTTGTGCCATAAACCCCCCTGGTTTTTCTCTTAGATGGCGCGCGACAAATTTCGTTTGCCTGGAAAGGAAGGAATAAAATGGAAGGAATCTCTTCAATGTATGTTCTGTTGGTGTAAAAGTCGCAGGGTCATAGTTGACGTGCATGTCCTCGATTCTTCGCATCGCCTCCTCGGGATGAAGACCATCGGACATGAGTTTCATAAACCCTGCGAGTCGAGGCTCGGCATCCGTCCAACCGCCGACCTGCTCAGAAGCCCGGAATGCACCGAACTCCGTGGTGGGGCGTAGGGTCGCATCTTTCCCCTCCATCACTCCGCGAGTTTTGCGAAAGTCCCACCAGGATGTGTCATCCGTGCGGCCAAGTATTGTTCGCATGACATTTAGTGCCTGCTCGCGGCGTGTGGTCGGGTCTTTGCGCGGCATCGCAGCGAGAATGTCATCAAGCTCTCGGCCATACTTCCGTTGCGGATCGTACATCCCAAGCTCTGCAATGTCAGAGCGTATGTTATGCTTGCCAGGACCGTACGCCCCAAATAGCACGCGAAGCATCCGGGTTGCGTTTTCACCCGCTTCGTCGTTTGGCAGATTCTTTTCTCGCAACATCTGCTGGATATGTGGAATCTTCCCCGCCTCTTTCGAGCCCTTTCCCAACATGACGGACTGTGCGTCCTTTGCGTGACGCATGGAGAAGGCACCTTGCTCAACAAGCCGCGCATAAGCGCTGACGTAGTCTCGCGTGAAACGGGCAGGATGACCAAGCACACCTGCCTTAAATAAGTTAGTGAGAGATAGCCAAAGTTTCGTCGCGTATTCTGGCTTGCTATCGTCATTGAAATGTTTCATCTCGCGAAACCAGTCGTCGAACTCGGCCTTGTTGATACTCAGCTTGGTCAAGTCTTTGAGGCTGTTCGAAAGATCCGCTCCAATCCTTAGCCGCAAGACTTTCTCTGCCTCCCGATGGTTTTTGACGCCGATCTTGTTGAAGGCATCCGCGACGGTGCTTTCCCCCTCTTTGGTCGCTAAAGTGCGAGTACCATCTATGATGTTTTGAGCGATGAAATCGTAACTTAAATCGTTGTTCTGAGTTTGCTTAAGACCTGCGAATAAGCTTCGATACGCATCATTCAGAATATGGATTCCAAAAAGACCTTCATTGCTGCCACCAGCGCGATGCTCGGGATTCTCAACGAGCCACTTGGCAAGCTCGTTCGCTCGGCTCTTAACCTTTGGCTTTAAGCCACCATCAATGTTCCATATGCTGGGCTCCAGTTTTCCGTCAGGAACACTAACGAAACTTTTGTCGCTTTTAATCGTCATCCCATCAGGCAGGATAGTCGGCTCTCCAGCATTTTTTCTAAAAGTGTCGATGAGTCTGCTGATCGGGATGTAGCGTTCCTTACCCTTGGCTTTAGGGTCTGTGAAGATGTATCCACCAGCTTCTTTTTCGGCTTTAGGTTTGAAATCAATATAGTTCTCAAGGAAATTGCCCCGGTGCTCTCGCGTGATCCACTGAGCAGCAGCCTCGGTTGCAGCTTTCTTGATTTTCTCTTCGGATTTACCCGCAGATTTTGCCGCAGCTTCGGCATTTACGATCACATCATTGAGTTTTTTACTGCGGATGATTCCGAGTTCTAGCTGTTCAGTTCCTCCGAAGAATCCCTTCAAATACTCATGGCGAAAGACGGCGTCAGCACCTTGCTCATCTGGCTTGGTCTTTTTTCGACCAACGTGTCGGATTTCTGCGGGATCAGTCAACTCAGTGTGAGTGCCGAGCATCCTCTGACGCTCAGTCAAATTATCTGTGGCCTCACGAAGGTTCTCTACTATTTCTAGAAGCGGCTTGTTAGGACCGCGACCCAACTCGCCCATCAGAGTCGTTCGCCCAACAAGCGCGCCGGGCAAACTTGCGCGAATGTCCTTGCTTTTTCTATCCCCTAATTCCAGCGCGGACCGTATCAACCAACTGGTTTTTTCATCCATTAAGTCCGAGTGCTGAAGCTGTTCGGCTGCGCCGACAATCATGTTGTGAAGTTCTAATTGTTCTGTATTAGACTTCTCATACGCCCTTGCAGCAATCCGTTGGTTGCGCGTCGTCCCCTTGCCCTGCACCTTGAAGTTGAATCGTTTAGCGGCCCATTCCGAAAGACCCTTTTTTATTCGGTATCGCTTACCGATGTTTCGCTTGAGTTCGTCGGATCGGGTGAGCGCTTTGCCGGTTGCGAGTGCGGCATCGTCCATCGCATTTCCACCGGCACCGAACATGATCTCATCCCCAATCAAGGGGACTTTGAATCTCGCGCTTCCACCAAGTGGCGTGTCTAAGAGCTTTTCAAAGTCATCTCCCTTTATGCCTTTCTTCTCGGCCCACGCTTTCGCACGTTTGAGCTTTACCTCGTCAAACGGAAGTTCGTCAACGGGTATGTCCCTGTAGGTGGCGGCAAGTCCTTCACCATCGGGAGCCTTCTCGCGAATTGTTTGATTGCTGAAATCTTTCAAGGATTCCCTTAGCGTTGTGGAACGCTGCGCGTAGCCCTTGCCAATGTCGTCTACGCTTTTCCCCAATCTCTTGGCCGTGGCCGTACTCGCCCTGCCCAGTGACCCTGCAGCCGCTGCCGCTTTCCCAGCTTTGCTGAGTGCTCCGATGCCAACGTACGAAAGTGGGTCAAGACCAACTTCCGCGCCGAATCCGACGACATCGCCCCAGTCGAGTCCCGGTTTATTTTTCCCGAGCGCGCCCCACTTCTCGAGAAGGTCGCGTCCAGATGTGCGGCCCTGACCGCTCGTCCAATTCCAGGGTAAGAACTGATCAAAAGGATTCTCTAGGGCCAATACATCCCGCACCGCACTCCCCGGTATGTCCAGTATATTTGCTGCGGCGCTGATTCCGCCGAGCCCAGTGTCGATTGCGGAGCCGATCAACGATTTTGCCTGGGGGTCGTCGGAAAGCGGATCAGCTTGAGCTTGCTGCTGCTG
>JAKVCM010000155.1 GCA_022448605.1 Puniceicoccaceae bacterium
TGGAAGTTCGAAGCTCCGCGAATTACTAGGAGGTAAAGGTGCGAACCTTGCCGAAATGGCGCGTATTGGCTTACCCGTACCTCCAGGTTTCACATTGACTACAGAGGTCTGCACTTACTTCTATGACCACAAACGCACCTATCCTAATAGTCTAGAAAAAGAAGTTATTGCTTCGGTTGCTACGATTGAAAAGGAGCTAGGTAAGAAGCTTGGCGCAGCAAAGAATCCGTTATTGTTGTCGGTTCGCTCTGGAGCACGCGAGTCGATGCCTGGGATGATGGATACAATTTTAAATCTAGGCCTCAACGACAAGACTGTTAAGGCGCTAGCGAATGAGTCAGGTAACGAGGCTTTCGCCTATGACTGCTATCGCCGCTTTATTCAAATGTATGGAGATGTGGTAATGGGCGTACAAGCTAGAAGCGAAAACGAGCATTGCCCCTTCGAAGAAACTCTCGAAAAGCTTCGTAAAGAAGCTGGCGTTGAACTAGACAATCAGCTTACTGCAGATGACTTAAAAGAGCTGATTCAACGTTACAAATCAGTCATTAAAAAACGCACAGGTAAATCTTTCCCACAAGATGCATACGCGCAGCTTTGGGGCTCTGTTGGAGCAGTGTTTAAGTCTTGGCAAAATGAGCGTGCTACTCTCTATCGCCAGAAATACGGCATTCCTGCTGCATGGGGCACCGCTGTTAATGTACAAGCAATGGTATTTGGTAATATGGGTGACGACTGTGCTACTGGCGTTGCTTTCACTCGTGATCCTGCAAACGGAGAAAAAGTATTCTATGGTGAATATCTTATCAACGCTCAAGGTGAAGATGTTGTTGCTGGTATTCGCACACCAAATCCAATTGCACAGCTTAAGGATGAGATGCCAAAAGCTTATGATGACTTAGAAGCGGTTCGTAAGAAGCTTGAAAAACACTTTAAGGACATGCAGGACTTCGAGTTTACCGTTGAAAACGGCCAACTATACATGCTGCAAACTCGTAATGGTAAGCGCACTGGCTTAGCCGCAGTTCGTATTGCAGTGGAACTGAACAAAGAGAGACTTATCGATCAAAAAACAGCTTTGCTTAAGATTCCTGCCGATTCAATCTCTTCATTACTTGTTGCAGTGTTTGATCCAGTTGCCGAAAAAAAAGCAAAGACCCTAGCGACTGGCTTACCTGCAGGTCCAGGTGCTGCGTCTGGTAAGGTTTGCTTTACAGCAGATAAAGCGGAAGCAGTTGCTGCCGCGGGTGGAAGAGCGATATTATGCCGAGTGGAGACTACGCCTGAAGATCTGCGCGGTATGATCGCTGCGGATGGCATTCTTACATCACGCGGAGGAGTCTCTTCCCACGCTGCACTTGTGGCTCGTCAGATGAACAAAGTATGTGTCTGCGGCGCCTCCGATGTAATTATTAATTATGGTGCAGGAACTCTTAAAGTAAGTGGAAAAGTACTTAAAGAGGGTGAGGACATCTCCATTAATGGGACAACGGGCGATGTTTATGCAGGCTCGGTTTCAACTGCTCCGTCTGAAGTGAATCAAGTGCTCAATGGGCAGTTAAAGCCAAGTAAGAGCTACACCTATCAGATGTACGAAAAAGTCATGACTTGGGCGGACAAGTTCCGCAAGATGGGCGTGCGTACCAATGCAGACTCTCCCGATCAATCTAAAGCTGCAGTAGCATATGGGGCTGAGGGTATCGGGCTTTGTCGTACAGAGCATATGTTCTTTGAAGGTGACCGAATCACTTTTATGCGCCAAATGATTCTAGCTACAGACGAGAAGGAACGACGCGTAGCACTAAAAAAGCTTCTTCCATTCCAGCGCAAGGACTTTACAGGATTGTTTAAGGCAATGGGTGGCCGTCCAGTAACAGTACGTCTACTCGACCCGCCGCTGCATGAATTCTTACCGCACGATGATTCGTCCAAGCGAGATTTAGCAAACTCACTAGGTGTCGACATCGACGTTATCTCCAACCGAGTACATGCTTTGCACGAGGCAAACCCGATGTTAGGTCATCGCGGTTGCCGACTCGGTATCTCCTACCCAGAGATAACA